>NZ_AP019749.1:4115000-4415000 GCF_006740045.1 Comamonas terrigena NBRC 13299 | reverse complement strand
GCTGAGCGTGTCGGCATCCTCGATGTCCGTGGCATTGAAGCAGGCGCTGTGCCCTTCGTGCAGCTGGCGCTGCTGGCCGCTGGCGGTGGTGATTTCCACGCTGTGCTCCAGCATGCCCACCAGGCTGGAGGTGTCCTGCAGGCGCACGGTAAAGCGGGTGCCCAGGGCCTGGACCTGGCCATGCACGGTGTGCACGGTGAAGGCGGGGCCGAGGTCGGCCTGGGGCGTGGCCTCGGCCAGCAGGGCGCCCTGGCGCAGCCGGACGCGGCGGTGGCCGGGACGGAAGTCCAGGTCCACGGCCGAGCGCGCATCCAGCGTGAGGCGGCTGCCATCGGGAAGCAGAAATTCGCGCCGCTCGCCGGTGCCGGTGCGCAGGTCGGCGCTCCATTGCGCCACGGGCTGGTGGCGGTCGGCCAGCCAGGTGGCGCCCACGGCCACGCCGCCCAGGCCCAGGGCCCCGCGCAGCACCTGGCGGCGTTTGCGGGTGCGGGACTCGGCACGGGCCAGGGTGTCGCTCAGCAGGCGCCCGGCGGCGGGCTGCGGTACGCGCAGCCGTTGCAGCGGGACCTGCAGCTGTTCCCAGGCGGTGCGGTGCTGCGGGTCCGCATCCAGCCACTGCGCCAGGCGGTCGCGCTCGGGTGCGCCCATGTCGCCGGAATGCAGCTGCACCAGCCAGCCGATCGCGGCTTCGGTGGCGCTGTCCAGCGGGGTACTGGCGTGGCTAGCCATGGCGGGACGCCCGGGGGACGCCTGCCTGCTGCTGTAGCTGGGCGATGGCAATGCGGCGAAATGCTTCGGTCATGTGGCGGCGCACCGTGCTGTGCGAAATGCCCAGCTGCTCGGCAATGGCATGGTAGGTCAGTCCGTCGAGCTGGCTGAGCAGAAAGGTCTGCCGGGCCTTGAGCGGCAAGCCCTCCAAGGCCTGGGCAATGGTTTCCAGGGTTTCCAGCAGCAGCGCACGCTCTTCGGGGGAGGGGGCCAGTTCGTCCTGGCGCTGGGCCAGGGCTTCCAGGTAGGCGCGCTCCAGCTCGCGCCGCCGCCACAAGGTGAACAGCAGGCGCTGGGCAATGGTGGTCAGAAACGCGCGCGGTTCGTCGATCCGCATCGGCTGCGGCGCAGCGACCACCCGCAAAAAGGTTTCGGACGCCACGTCCTGCGCCTCGGCCGTGTTGCGCAGCCGGGCCTTCAGCCGGGACAGCAGCCAGGGGTGGTGCCCCGCGAACAGTTGCTGGGCCTGCTGCATGGGGTCGAACGGCGGATGCGGCGGGGACATGCCGGCGATTCTATTCTTGAATGAGAATGATTGTTATTTGTTTGGCGTGGTGTAGTGGCATCGCCACGGTGTGCGGGGGAATGGCACGCTGGCGGCCCCCCGTGGCGGTCAGCGAAGTTTTGTGAAAATGTAAAAAGAGGAGCTGTTTGTGTATGTCGCGCAAGGGCGGATGCCGCTTTTCGGGGCGTTTCGGTGGGCCCCGGCTCCCTGTGCCCGGCCCCTGGCTGGCAGCACGGGCTCAAGGGTGTGGCCACGGGCCGCCGGCAAGATATGGGCAGCCACGTAAAATCCCCCGATGCTTTCCGTCAAACAGGATTTGCTCGCAGCCCTGGCTGCCGAGCTCGAAACACTTTCGCCCGGCGCCGGCGCCCGCGCCGCATTTGAAAACCCCAAGGTGGCAGCCCACGGCGACTTCGCCTGCACGGCGGCCATGCAGCTGGCCAAGCCTCTGAAGGCCAATCCCCGCGCACTGGGCGAACAGCTCAAGGCCGCGCTGGAAGCCACGCCCGCGTTCCGGCAGTGGGTGGATGCGATCGAGATCGCCGGTCCTGGCTTTCTGAACATCCGCCTCAAGCCTGCTGCCAAGCAGGAGATCGTGCGCGAAGTGCTGGCGCAGGGGGCCCGCTTCGGCTTCCAGGCCGACCGTGGCGAGAACGTCCTGGTCGAGTTCGTCTCCGCCAACCCCACCGGCCCGCTGCACGTGGGCCATGGCCGCCAGGCGGCGATTGGCGATGCCATCAGCAATCTGTATTCCACCCAGGGCTGGAAGGTGCACCGCGAGTTCTATTACAACGACGCGGGCGTGCAGATCGACACCCTGACCAAGTCCACCCAGCTGCGCGCCAAGGGCTTCAAGCCCGGTGACGCATGCTGGCCGACCGACAGCGAGAACCCGCTGGCCAAGAATTTCTACAACGGTGACTACATTGCCGACATTGCCCAGGCGTTCCTGAACAAGGAAACCGTCAAGGCCGATGACCGTGAGTTCACCGCCAACGGCGATGTCGAGGACTACGACAACATCCGCAACTTTGCCGTGGCCTATCTGCGCAACGAGCAGGACAAGGATCTGCAGGCCTTCAACCTCAAGTTCGACGAGTACTACCTCGAATCGAGCCTGTACCAGAACGGCCATGTGGAAGACACGGTCAAGCGCCTGATCGAAAGCGGTCATACCTACGAGCAGGACGGGGCACTGTGGCTCAGGTCCACCGACTACGGTGACGACAAAGACCGCGTGATGCGCAAGACCGACGGGACCTACACCTACTTCCTGCCGGATGTGGCCTACCACATCCAGAAGTTCAAGCGCGGTTACGGCAAGGTCGTCAACATCCAGGGCACCGACCACCATGGCACGATCGCCCGCGTGCGCGCCGGCCTGCAGGCGGCCAATGTCGGCATTCCCCAGGGCTACCCCGACTATGTGCTGCACACCATGGTGCGCGTGGTGCGCAATGGCGAGGAAGTGAAGATCAGCAAGCGTGCCGGCTCGTATGTGACGCTGCGCGATCTGATCGAGTGGACCAGCAAGGATGCGGTGCGCTTCTTCCTGCTCTCGCGCAAGCCCGACACCGAATACACCTTCGACGTTGATCTGGCCGTGGCCCAGAACAACGACAACCCGGTGTACTACGTGCAGTACGCCCATGCCCGCATCCAGTCCGTGCTGCGCGCCTGGCAGGAAGCCGGCGGCGCGGGCGTGCCTGCGCTGGAGAAGGTGGACCTGTCCGCGCTGGAAGGTCCGCAGGCCCAGGCGCTGATGCTGCTGCTGGCCAAGTACCCCGAGATGCTGAGCGCCGCCGCTGCGGGCAATGCCCCGCACGACGTGACCTTCTACCTGCGCGACCTGGCCTCCAGCTACCACAGCTACTACGACGCCGAGCGCATCCTGGTGGACGATGAAGCGGTCAAGCTGGCGCGTCTGGCCCTGGTCGCCGCCACGGCACAAGTGCTGCACAATGGTCTGGCGGTGTTGGGCGTGTCCGCGCCCGAGCGTATGTAAGCATTGACTCGCAAAACTATGAAGACCAAGCAACGTGGCGGAACCCTGATCGGACTGATCCTGGGCATCATCATCGGCCTGGGGGCCGCTCTGGCAGTGGCGGTCTATGTGACCAAGGTGCCGGTGCCCTTCCTGACCAAGACCCCCAAGGACACCGAGGCCAAGGAAGCCGAACGCAACAAGAACTGGGACCCGAACTCGCCGCTGTACGGCAAGAACCCGGCCAACCAGACGCAGACGCAGCCGGTGACCCAGCAGCCCGTGGCGCCCACCGCGCCGCCGGTGGCCACGCCCACCACGCCACCGACCAGTGGCCCGGCCACGGGTGTCAGCACCCCGCCGGCCACTCCGCCGGCGCAGGACGCCAAGAAACCTGACGGCAAGGCCTCCTCGGCGGACCCGCTGGGGGACCTGGCCAACCAGAAGCTCAAGCAGTCGGAGGCCAAGGCCGCCGCCGCTTCGGGTTCGGACGGTTTCGACTACTTTGTGCAGGCGGGTGCCTTCCGCACCCAGGCCGACGCCGATGCCCAGCGCGCCAAGCTGGCCATGCTGGGCTGGGAAGCCCGCGTGAGCGAGCGCGAGCAGAACGGCCGCACCGTGTTCCGGGTGCGGGTGGGTCCATTCGGCAAGCGTGACGACGCCGAGCAGCTCAAGGGCAAGCTCGACGGCGCCGGGGTGGATTCGGCCCTGGTGCGCGTGCAGCGCTGACCGGCAGAACTTTTTGCCACGGCCCGGCTCTGACTGGGCAGTGAATATCCCCTAACAGGAGTAGCTTTGATGAAACGCCGTGAGTTTTCCTTGGCCGTCACCTCGGTCGCATCTGCCATGGCCCTGGGCGCCACCGCGACCGCCCATGCCCAGGCCGCCGCCCCCAAGGAAGGCAAGGACTATGTGAAACTGTCCAAGCCCGCCACCACCGAGGCACCTGCCGGCAAGGTGGAAGTGGTCGAGTTCTTCTGGTACAGCTGTCCGCATTGCAACGCTTTCGAGCCGGCATTCGCCGCCTGGAAGCAGAAGGCTCCCGCCCATGTGGTGGTGCGCCGTGTGCCCGTGGCCTTCAACGCCAGCTTCGTGCCCCAGCAAAAGCTGTATTTCACGCTGCAGGCCATGGACAACTTCGATGCCATGCACGTCAAGGTGTTCCACGCCATCCACGTGGAGCGCAACAAGCTGGCCACCGATGACGCCATCTTCGAATGGGTGGGCAAGCAGGGCGCGAACGTGGCCAAGTTCAAGGAGATCTACAACTCCTTCACCGTGGCCAATCAGGTGCGCAAGGCTTCGGCGCTGCAGCAGGAATACGATGTGGAGGGCGTGCCTTCCATGGGCGTGGCCGGCAAGTTCTACACCGACGGCCCCCGCGCCGGCAGCATGCAGAACGTGCTGAATGTGGTGGATTACCTGGCCAACCAGAGCCGCAAGGCCTGAGCGGTCCCGCTTTCGCCCGGCAGGGCCTGACCGCCCTGCACCCAGCCCGCTTTCCAGCGGGCTTTTTTGTGTCGATTTCCCTGCGAGTCGCCCACAGGGCAGCCCTGGGGAAAACCAGTGCCCTACAATGGCTGCAAGATTCATGCCTTCTCACATGACACGCAAACTCCTCCCGATACTCGCGCTTACGGTCCTGGCAGCTGCCATGGGCACGGCACAGGCCGAAAAGGCCGATCGCAACAAGCCCATGAACATCGAAGCCGATGCGCTGCACCATGACGAGCTGCAGCAGGTCAGCACGTTCACGGGCAATGTGGTGCTGACCAAGGGCACCATCGTGCTGCGCGGCGCCAAGCTGGAAGTGCGCCAGGACGCCGAGGGTTACCAGTTCGGCAAGGTCTGGGCGGCCCCCGGCAAGCGCGCGTTCTTCCGCCAGAAGCGCGACACCCAGCCCGGTGCACCCGAAGAGTACGTGGAAGGCGAAGGCGAAATCATCGAGTACGACGGCAAGAAGGACGATGTGCGCCTGATCCAGCGGGGCCAGCTGCGCGGCTACACCGGCGCCACGCTGAGTGACGACATCACCGGCAACATCATCACCTACAACAACCTGACCGATGTGTTCACCGTGGACGGCAACCGCCGCGCCACGCCGGGCAGCGAGGAAGCTGCGGCCGGCTCCGGTGGCCGCGTGCGCGCCGTGCTGGCGCCCAAGACCCAGCCCCCGCAGGCCCCGGTGGCGCCGAGTGCGCAGCCGCTCAAGCCTTCGGACACCATGAAATCGCGCAACCCGTGACCCGCTCTTCCGACACCCCGACCGCCCCAGGCGCCAGCAGCCGCCTGGAAGTGCACCATCTGGCCAAGTCCTATGGCAGCCGCAAGGTGGTCAAGGACGTGTCCCTGGCCGTGCAGAAAGGCGAAGTGGTGGGCTTGCTCGGCCCCAATGGCGCGGGCAAGACCACTTCGTTCTACATGATCGTGGGCCTGGTGCGCAGCGATGCCGGCGATATCTACATCGACGGCCACTCGGTGGCGAACATGCCCATCCACCAGCGTTCGCGCCTGGGTCTGTCCTACCTGCCGCAGGAAGCCTCCATCTTCCGCAAGCTCAGCGTGGAAGACAATGTGCGCGCCGTGCTGGAGCTGCAGCAGGATGAACAGGGCAAGCCCCTGACCAAGGCCGAGGTGGAGCGGCGCCTGACCGATCTGCTCAAGGAACTGCGTGTGGACCACCTGCGCTCCTCGCCGGCGATTGCGCTGTCGGGTGGCGAGCGCCGCCGCGTGGAAATCGCCCGGGCCCTGGCCACGCAGCCGCGCTTCATCCTGCTGGACGAGCCGTTTGCGGGTATCGACCCCATCGCGGTGATCGAGATCCAGCGCATCATCGGCTTCCTCAAGGAGCGCGGTATCGGGGTGCTGATCACCGACCACAACGTGCGCGAGACGCTGGGCATCTGCGACCACGCCTTCATCATCAGCGACGGCCATGTGCTGGCGCAGGGCACACCGGAAGAGATTGTGGAGAACGCCGACGTCCGGCGGGTCTACCTGGGCGAACATTTCAGGATGTAGCCCGTCACTTCCGCCGCCACGACACACACACAAGATCACAGAGAGGGAGCGTCGCGTTGAAGCCTGGTTTGTCACTGCGGGTGTCGCAGCATTTGGCGCTGACGCCGCAATTGCAGCAGTCGATCCGCTTGCTGCAGCTGTCCACGCTGGAGCTGGCGCAGGAAGTCGAGCAGATGCTCGACGACAACCCGTTTCTGGAAGTCGACAGCGACGACGCCCCCCGCGAAGACTTCGGCCTGTCCCAGTCGGACACGCCGGCGCAGGGCGATGACTATGCCGCCGATGGCGCGCTGACGGCAGGGGCTGCGGAGGCGCCCGCCGACAGTGCGGAAGGCCCCGGCAGCACGGAATACGATGCCCCCGACTGGGAGGGCGACGGCACCAGCGAACTGCGCCCCGATGACAGCGAATGGGGCGGCGATGCCCCGGCGCGCAACGCCCAGGGCGGCGATGGCGACGAGGTCAGCGCCCTGGATCTGGCCCGTGCACATGAATCGCTGACCGACCACCTGCTGCGCCAGTCGCTGTCGCTGCACCTGTCCGAGCTGGACCGCTATGTGCTGCGTTTCCTGATCGAGAACCTGAATGACGACGGCTACCTCGAAGAGTCGCTGCAGTCCCTGGCCGAGGGCCTGGCCGGCACGGACGATCCAGAGCAGCTCGACGAGCTGGTGCACCGCTTCACCGTGGCACTGCGGCTGCTGCACAGCCTGGAGCCGGTGGGCGTGGGCGCCCAGGGGCTGGCCGAATGCCTGCAGTTGCAGCTGAACCATCTGCTGCAGCGCGGTGAGGCCGAGGCCAGTGTGGTGGAGACGGCGCTGACCATCTGCGCCCAGCCGCTGGACCTGCTGGCCCGGCGCGATGTGCGCCGCCTGATGCAGGCCACCGGCAGCAGCGAAGAGCGCACCCGCATGGCCATGGCACTGATCGCCCGGCTGGAGCCCCGGCCCGGCCGGCGCTTTGTCAATGTGGAGCGCAACATCATCGTGCCGGACGTGATCGTCACCCGCGCCGGCCGCCGCGCCAGCGAAGGCACACCCCAGTTCAACGTGCAGCTCAACCCCGACGTGCTGCCGCGTCTGCGCGTGCACGATGTGTATGCCGGTGCGCTGCGCGGCCACAAGGGCAGCGAAGGCCATGCCGGCCTGCAGCAGCGCCTGCAGGAAGCCCGCTGGTTCATCAAGAACGTGCAGCAGCGTTTCGACACCATCTTGCGGGTGTCGCGCGCCATCGTGGAGCGGCAGAAGAACTTCTTCGTGCACGGCGAGCTGGCCATGCGCCCGCTGGTGCTGCGCGACATCGCCGACGAACTGGGCCTGCACGAATCCACCATCAGCCGGGTGACCACCGCCAAGTACATGGCCACGCCGCACGGCACCTTCGAGCTCAAGTATTTCTTCGGCTCCGGGCTGGGCACGGAAACCGGCGGCAATGCCTCCAGCACCGCAGTGCGGGCGCTGATCAAGCAGTTTGTCTCGGCCGAGAACGCCAAGAAGCCGCTGTCGGACAGCCAGATCGCCGAAATGCTCAAGGAGCAGGGCATCGAGTGCGCCCGCCGCACCGTGGCCAAGTACCGTGAGGCGCTGAAGATCGCGCCGGCCAATCTGCGCAAGACGCTGTAAGCGCAGCGGGGCTGCAGAGGGCGGCGGGGCGCCCGGTGAGGCCACGGCCCGCGGTGGCGGAACCCCTGCGTGGCATGCTGCGCTGCCGCAATCCCCCAGACCCGTGCAAACCGGCTGGGCAGCGCCGGCAGTTGGAGGTATCGTGCAGCCATCCTTGGTTCATTCCGCACATGCCACGGCCGTTGGCAGCAAAGGAGACCCCCCATGGTTGCACCGCTTTCTTCTTCCGCGCTGCCTCGCAAGCTGCTGTCGGCGCAGCCCGAACCCGACCACCCGCACAGCGTGGCCCGCATCGCCGTGGTGGGAAGCCTGCACATGGATGCGGTGCTGCACTTGGAACGCGTGCCCCGGGCCGGGGAAACCGTGATGGCCCACAGCCTGCGCTACCTGCCTGGCGGCAAAGGCGGCAACCAGGCCGTGGCCTGCGCACGCCACGGCGCCCAGGTCACGCTGTTTGGCTGCGTAGGCCGCGACCACCATGGCAACAGCCTGCGGCTGGCGCTGCACGACGCCGGCGTGGACATGGACCATGTGCAGGTGCTGGACGGGGTCTCTACCGGTGCGGCCATGGTGCTGGTGGAGGGCAATGGCCAGAACCGGATCTGCGTGGTGCCCGGCGCCAATGTGCTGCTGGAGCTGCCGGATGAGGCGCTGCTGAACGTGCTGGCCCAGGCCGATTTCGTGCTGCTGCAGCGCGAGACCTCGGACAGCGTGCTGGAGCAGGTGCTGGAGGCAGCACGCAGCGCCGGCTGCCGCGTGGTCTTCAACCCTTCACCGGTGCGCGAGCTGCCTGAAGCCTGGTGGCCCCTGGTCCACACCCTGGTGGTCAATGAGGTCGAAGCCGCCGCCTACAGCGATCAGGTGGTGGACAGCCCGGCCACGGCAGCCGACGCCGCCCAGCGCCTGCTGGCACGGGGCGTGTCCCAGGTGGTGGTCACGCTGGGTGCTCAGGGGGCGGTGGCCGTCTGCGGCGGGCGTGTCAGCACCCATCCCGCGCTGGCGCTGCCGGTGCTGGACACCACGGGGGCGGGCGACAGCTTTCTGGGGGCGCTGGTCACCCGGCTGGCCGAAGGCCATGCCCTGGGCGATGCCGTGCAATGGGGCATACGTGCCGCCAGCCTGTGCATGGGCCAGGTGGGCGCCCAGCCTTCCATACCGCAGCGGGCCCAGGTCGAAGCCCTGGCCGGTGGCGTGGCCAGCCCGCTGCATGTGCAGTAGGCGGCGGGGCGAGCGCGCCAGCCGCCGTGCCGGGCTGCAGGCGTGCCGTGCTCAGCGGGTGCTGCCGTCGCAGTAGGCGTGCCAGCCCGCCGGGGTGTTTTCAAAGCCGCGCTGCAGGGCCAGCTCCCAGGGGCGTTCGCAACTCTTGGTGCGTTCGCACCAGGCATGGCCGGTGGAAGGCTTGCAGCCATGGCTGTCGGTGCGCTTGCCCAGAATCGGCGGCTCCGGGGTTTCGTCCAGCGGCTGGGGTTCGGCCACGGCAGGCGCAGTGGCTGCGGCGGGCATGGCCTGGCCGGCGGTGGCAGGCGCTGCCGGCTGGGTGGGCGCGGACTGGCAGGCGCTGAGCAGGGCCAGGGCCGAAGCAGCCAGCAGCAGGCGGACACGGGCCAGTGCCGGGACAGAGGTCAGGAAATGCGTAGACATGCCCGCATCGTACGCAAATCCCGGCGGTGCGGAGTGTCCGGGAGGCCAGCAGGGGAGCCTGGACGGTCCGGACAGGGGGGACGCAGAAACTCCACCGCGCGCCGTGGCCGGGGTGTCTCGCGTATCCTTGGCGGCTTGCTATGAACCAATTGCACCTGTTTTTGCCCTGCGCCGCCGGCGTCGAGGGCTTTTTGGCCGACGAGGTCCACGCCATCACCGGCGCCACCGGGCAAGACCTGCTGGTGGGCCGGGGCGGCGTGATGCTGCGCGGCATGTGGCGCGACGCCCTGCTGCTCAACCTGCACAGCCGGCTGGCACAGCGCGTGCTGATCGAGCTGTCGCACAGCATGTACCGCAACGAGAACGATCTGTACCGCGCGGCCAGCGAGGTGGCCTGGGAGATCTGGTTTTCGCCCCAGGAGACCTTCAAGATCGAGGTCACGGCCCAGCACAGCCCGCTGACCAGCCTGAACTTTGCCGCCTTGCGCGTGAAGGACGCCATTGCCGACCGCTTCCGTGCCAAGCGCCACGGCGTGCGCCCCAGCGTGGAGACGCACCACCCCGATGTGCGCGTGCACCTGCACCTGACCACCGACGGCGCCACCATCTATATCGACACCTCGGGCGAAGCGCTGTTCAAACGCGGCTGGCGCGAGGACAAGGGCGACGCCCCGCTGAAGGAAACCCTGGCCGCCGCCATGCTGGCCGCCAGCGGCTGGGACCCGCATGGCGACAACCCGCAGCCGCTGTACGACCCCTGCTGCGGCAGCGGCACCGTGGTGATCGAGGCCGCGCAGATTGCGCGCAAGATTCCCGCCGGCATTCTGCGCCGCTTTGCGTTCGAGAAGCTGGTGCCGTTCCAGCGCCATGTCTGGGAAGCCATGCTGGATGAGGCGGAAAGCGCCATCCTGCCCGAGTCGCCCGTGGGCATTTACGGTTCCGACATCGCCTTCCGGATGGTGGACTTTGCCCAGCGCAATGCCGAACGCGCCGGGGTGGCCGACACCATCCAGCTGCGCGGCGGTGATGCGCTGCAGCGCATGCCGCCCTGCGAGCAGCCGGGCATGCTGATTCTGAACCCGCCCTATGGCGAGCGGATCGCCGCGGCCGGTTCCGCCGGCCGCAATGCCGCCGAGCGCATGGGGCAGGTGGAGCGCGCAGGCCGTGAAACCGCGCAGACCGAAGACGGCGGCGAGTTCTTCAGCCAGCTGGCCAGCCACTGGAAGAAGAACTACAGCGGCTGGAGCGCGTGGATGCTGACGCCCGACCTCAAGCTGCCCGGCAAGATGCGCCTCAAGGAATCGCGCCGCACGCCGATGTGGAATGGCCCGATCGAATGCCGTCTGTTCTGCTTCGATATGGTCAAGGGCTCGACCAAGCCCCGCAAGCAGGACAGTGCCTCCGGCGCTCCGCAAGGCCCTGGGGCCGAAGGGCACGGGGCATGAAAATCGCTCCGTTGCGCTGGCCGTCCTGCAACGACGGCTATGCCGGTCCGCTGCCGCGTCCCATGGTGCTGGACACCAATGTGGTGCTGGACATGCTGATCTTTGACGATCCGCACATTCCCTCCATCCGGGAACTGGTCGCCCGGGGCGAAGTGCGCTGGATTGCCGACCAGGCCCAGCGCATCGAGCTGGAGCGCGTGCTCCACTACAGCCAGATCGCGCCGCGTGTCAGCTACTACGGCAAGACGCCGCAAGGTGTGATGGCGGACTTTGACGCGGCCGTCGAATACGTGGCCGAGGCGCCCAAGATCCGCTTCACCTGTACCGATCCGGACGACCAGCATTTCCTGGATCTGGCCAGCCTGCACCAGGCGGTGCTGGTCAGCAAGGACCGCGCCGTGCTCAAGCAGCGCAAGCGCGTGGCCACGCACTACGGTGCGACGGTGGGCAATGTGGTGGTGCTGGACGCCGCCGAGCCGGCCGCAGCAGCGGCCTGATCAGTCAAAGAACTGCATGCCCGCATAGGGCTGCAGCCGGCACTGCGCCAGCCGGCTCTCCAGCGTGCCCACATGGGCTTCCAGCGCGTGGCCGTCGGGGTCCAGAAAGTAGAAGGAATCGCCTTCGCTGCGGTTGGTCTTCCATTCGCACACGCCCAGGGCACGGGCGTGCGCAACAAAAGGCGCAAAGTCGGCCTGGGACAGGCTGAAGGCGTAGTGGGTGTAGTCCGGCGGGGTGCTGGCGGACACGCGCCTCGCATCCGGTGACAGGCAGATCCACAGACTGCCCAGCGTCAGATATGCCCCCCATCCCAGCGCGCATGCAGGCGGCAGCCCAGCACCTGGGTGTAGAAGTCCAGGCTGCGCGGCAGACCGGTCACGGCCAGGGTCAGGTGGTTCAGTGTGGTCAGCATGGGGTGGCGTGGGGATGGCTGGGGCGTGCGCAAATACCTTTTCATCCTAGGGCAGTGGGCGCCGGCCGCTCACCTTTTTGCGGACGACTGTGGCGTGCCAACCACCCATGCGCGGCCGGGCCATGCGGACGGTCTGTGCCCACGGCCGCTGCTGCGGCTAGGATGACCATGTTTTCGGTGTGCAGGGACGGCCCTGCACCGCTGGCCCCTGCGGGGCAGCCGCCGCTTGCTGGGACGACCCGGCCATGCAACCGTTTCAGGAGTGGTTTATGGCATGGGTGTATCTGTTGATCGCAGGCGTTCTGGAAGTGGTGTGGGCCTTCACCATGAAGCAGTCCCACGGGTTCACCAACCTCAAATACAGCGCCATCACCCTGGTGGCAATGATCGCCAGCTTTGGTCTGCTGTCGGTGGCCATGCGCACGCTGCCGCTGGGCACGGCCTACACCATCTGGACCGGCATCGGTGCCGTGGGCGCCTTTGTGGTGGGCATCACCGTGCTGGGGGAGCAGCTCAGCGCCCTGCGCATGCTGGCCGCCGTGCTGATCGTCAGCGGTCTGGTGCTGATGAAGCTGTCTGCGGAGTGACTGCCTGGGCGGTGTTCTGGACCAAGTCCACAGTGGCCTCGGGCATGGCAGGGGTTTCCAGTGCCACGAGGCAGCGCTGCAGCCACAACGCCAGTTGCCGCTGGTAGAGGGCGGGGTCCATGGCATCGCTGTGACGGGGCAGGTGGTAGGCCTTGCCCTGGGCCGCCAGCGCGGCCGTGGCCAGGCAATAGAAGTCGGGTGTGGCCTGCAGGTGCACGATGTCCGCCCATGCGGTACGGGCCTGCCGGGGAGGGTGGCGTCCGGCGTGCACCAGGGTGAAGCCCTGTGCATCCAGCAGCAGGCGCCAGCGGCCTTCCTCGCGCTGCAGTGCGGTCTGCAGCATGCTGCGTGTCAGCCGCTGGTGCAGGCCTTGCAGGGGCGGCTGGCGGCCGGTCTGGCGGGCGCTCACGCCGCCCAGCAGGCGCGGGGCGTAGCGCCGCCACAGCAGGGTGAACAGCAGCACCCACACCAGCATGGCGATGTACGACTCCGCCAGCAGGCCTGCGCCCAGGCACAGCCAGTAGAGCAAGGGGCTGAGCCAGCGGCTCTGCCAGTGCGCCACGTGGGCGACGGCGCGGCGTTGCTGCCCGTGCAACCGCGCGATCTCGCGCTGCAGCGCGGCCTCCAGGCGGATGGCGGTGTGGGCAGGGGTGATGGTGAACTGCAGTTCCATGGGGTGGTGTTCAACGGGGCAAGCGGGGGGCAGTGCGGCCAGAGTCGGAGCGCAGTCTAGCGGGAGTGGGGCCGCCAGCCTGCCCGTGCCCGCACGCCAGGTCATCGCCAAGGGAGAAGCGCATGGCGCGACAATAGCGGGATGACTTCCTCCACGACGCCCCTGCCTCCCACTGCTGCAACGGTCCGCAAGGCCGTGCCCGCCTCTCCCAAGCTGACCACGCTGGACAAGACCCGTGTGGACGATACACGCATCAAGATCGTGCGTCCGCTGCTGACGCCGGCGCTGCTGGAAGAGTGGCTGCCGATCACCGAGCAGGCGTATGCACTGGTGGAGTCCAGCCGCGCCGCCATCTCGCGCGTGCTGCACGGCCAGGATGACCGCCTGGTGGTGGTGGTGGGGCCGTGCTCCATCCACGACCACGACCAGGCCATGGACTATGCCCGCCAGCTCAAGGTGCACGCCGATGCACTGCAGGACGATCTGCTGATCGTGATGCGCGTGTACTTCGAAAAGCCGCGCACCACGGTGGGCTGGAAGGGCTATATCAACGACCCGCACCGCGATGGCAGCTTTGCCGTGAACGAAGGGCTGGAGATGGCGCGCCGCCTGCTGCTGGATGTGCTGGAGCTGGGCTTGCCGGCGGGCACGGAGTTTCTGGATCTGCTGTCGCCCCAGTTCATCAGCGATCTCGTCAGCTGGGGCGCCATCGGTGCCCGCACGACCGAAAGCCAGAGCCACCGCCAGCTGGCCAGCGGCCTGTCCTGCCCCGTCGGTTTCAAGAACGGCACAGATGGCGGCGTCAAGGTGGCCAGCGACGCCATGCTGGCCGCAGCGTCCAGCCATGCCTTCATGGGCATCACCAAGATGGGCCAGAGCGCCATCTTTGAAACACGTGGCAACCAGGATTGCCACATCATTCTGCGCGGCGGCAAGGCGCCCAATTACGACGCGGCCCATGTGCAGGCCGCGTGCGAGCTGCTGGAAAAGAGCGGCCTGCGCCCGCAGGTGATGGTCGATCTGTCGCATGCCAACAGCAGCAAGCAGCACCGTCGCCAGATCGACGTGGCCGCCAATGTGGCGGAACAGGTGGCGGGTGGCGATGCCCGCATCACCGGCGTGATGATCGAAAGCCATATCCACGAAGGCCGCCAGGACATCGTGGACGGCGCCGAGCTGGCCTATGGAGTGTCGCTGACGGACGCCTGCATCAGCATGGAGCAGACCGTGCCCGTGCTGCAGCAGCTGGCAGCCGCGGTGCGCGCACGCCGGGCGCACCAGGCCTGAGCGGGTGGGCGCTGCCATGCACCGCCGTGACGCAGCGGCAGTGCCGCGGCCATGGCCGTAGCGTGGGCGCCTGCATGCCGTGCATTCGCTGATGCCGCTCACTCCGCGGGCGCCAGGTCCTGGTCCGCTTCCACGGCGGACGTGCTCGTGGTGCTCTGGGCTGGGTCGGGCGGCGCGGGCTGCAGCCAGATGCCGCTGAACAGTGCCAGGGCCGCGATGACGGCGGCCGCCACCAGCAACTGGCTGTGGTAGCGCAGGTGCAAAGGGGGCACCGAGGCCTGCGGGTGGGAGCGCGCATGGAGCCGGAAGTGCAGGCGGTCATGCGCCCGGTGGGCGTGGAGGGTGTGGCGCATGGCAGGGCTCCGTAGCGACGTGCTGCAGTTATGCGCCGTTTATCCCCTGCTGTGGCGTGGGAGCCTGTGAGGCTGCTGTGTAGGAAAAGCATGTGCCCGTGCCGCGCCTGCCAGTGCCCAGGCCCACCGGGTGCCCGCCGCGCTGGCCGAGCCCGCATCCGGGGGCGGACACGGGCGCTGCCGGGTTTTCTCAGTACTTGTTGGAGAAGTTGGCGCTGATGCGCTGCTTCAGGTACTCGGCGGCGGTGATATCGGGGTATTTGCCGCTCTTGCTGTGGATGAGCACGTCCTCGTCGGCCTGGCAGAAGAAGGCCAGGCTGTAGCGGTCGCCCTGGTATTCATGCGCAGCGGGGTTCTTCACACGATGGAAGTTGGAGGGCAGCTGGTCATCGCTCCAGCGCATCAGCATGTCGCCGATATTGCAGGTGATCACGCCTTCCATGGGCTCCACCGGGGTCCAGGCACGGCCTTCCATTTCCTTGCCGGGCAGCACCTGCAGCCCCCCTTGGCCGGGGCGCTGGAAAAGCAGGGTCAGGCAGTCGAAGTCGGTGTGCGCACCGGCGCGCCAGGCGCCGGGTTCCTGGCCGGGTTGGGGCGCAAAGTAGCGCAGCATGCGCAGCGTGCTCTGGTAGTGCGGGCTGGCCGGGTTGTGGGCGCGGGTGAAAAAGTCGCGCTCCATGCCCAGCTTGTCGGCAAAGCAGGACAGCACGCGCATGCCCACGGCCCAGCATTGCGCCTCGAAGCCCAGGGTGTCGGCCTGAAATCCGGGCAGTTCGGCCTCGGTCGGCCACAGGCCGGCCATGCGCGGGCGGGTGACCTGGTAGCTTTCCTTCAGGTCGGCCTTGCCCGTGGAGGGGCGGATCTGCGCACGGCTTTCCCAGCCGGCGTTGCGCGCCAGCGGCCACTGGGCCTTGGTGGTTTCGGCCTGCGCAAAGAAGGCGGCAGAGCGGGCGAATGCCGCATCGATGTCGGCCTGGGCAATGCCGTGGTGGCTGACCTGGAAGAAGCCGATTTCCACCGCAGCGCTCCACAGCTGCTCGGTGATTTCGGCGCGGCGGGCCTCGAAGTCGCTCAGATCGATCACGCGCACTTCGCGCGCCACGGTCGTGCCTTCGGTGCCCATGGTGGATTCCTTGCGCAGTTCTTCCAGCGCGAAGTCGGAGGGGGCGGGGGGAGTGGTGGTGACAGGGTTCAGCATGGCTGGCTTTCCAAAACAGGGAGCAGGTGAGTGCTACGGTGTGGTGAATGCCCCAGGCTGGGTGGCCGTGCACGCTGCTGGTGCAGCGGTCTTGCAGGTGGCGTCCAGCCCTCAGGCGCGGCGCACGGTGCGGGGGCTTCCCGCCACCGTGCGGCCTGAGCAATTTCCTGCCCGCCCCCTGTGGTACAGGGGACGGTGCTGAACGCTTCTACTCGTGCGCTGCACATGCATGCACAAGCTGTGCCAGCGTGCCGGACCGGGTGCCGGGGCGTGCCGTGCACCGATGGCATGGCGGCCCGATTCCGTGGCGGCGGTCCGGCGCAAAGTTGCGGAAGTTTTTGCGCTGCATCAAACATCTGGCACGGCAAATGCTTGCAGCGCCGAACGAGTAGAAGCGTTCAGCGCAAGGCGGCTGTATCCAGCCGCCAACGCCCGGAAATTGCTCAACCTGCCTTGCCACCACCGTTGCAAGGGAGCAGGTTGTGGCATGGGCGCGGGCCCGGTTGCTTTCTGCTTTCCGGCGGCGGCGTGGCACCCACGATCCCAGGAGATTTGTCATGCAACGCCGCCACTTCCTCTCCAGCGCCTGTGCGCTGACCGCTGCTTCCGCTCTGCCGCTGGCCGTGCACGCCCAGGCCAAGGCCCTGCAGCCGCTCAAACTCACGCTGGATTTCAAGTTCAGCAGCCAGACCGCGCCCTTTGTGCTGGCCGCCGCCAAAGGCTATTACGCGGCCGAAGGCCTGGAGGTGCAGATCGATTCCGGCTCCGGCTCGGTGGCTTCCATCACCCGTGTGGCTTCCGGTGCCTACGACTTGGGCCTGGGCGACATCAGTGCACTGATCGAGGCCCATGCCAAGGCCGAGACCGCGTTGCCGGTGCAGGCCGTCTACCAGTACTACAACCGCGCGCCGTTTGTCATCATCGGTCGCAAGGACCGGGGTGTGGGCACCAGTTTTGCCAGCCTGCAGGGCAAGAAGGTAGCGGCGGCGGCAGTGGAGTCCACCCGCCGCAGCTGGCCCATGGTGGCCAAGCAGCAGAAGCTGGGCGCCGATCTGTTCCAGTGGGTGACCACCGATTTCTCCGCCCGCGACAACGTGGTGGTGCGCGGTGATGTAGATGCCGCCACCTATTTCCACGATTCCGCGGTCTCGCTGTTCCAGCGCATGCCGCCGGCCCAGCTGAGCGTGCTGTCCTATGCCGATGCCGGCGTGCACCTGTATGGCAATGCGGTGCTGGCTTCCACCAAGCTGATGCAGGAGCGCCCCGAAGCGCTGAAAGGCTTTTTGCGTGCCACGCAGCGTGCCCTGGTGGAAATGCTGGCCAACCCCCAGGCCGGCCTGGATGCCGTACGCCAGCGTGACCCGCTGCTGCGCGCCGATCTGGAAGCCGCGCGCTGGGCCATCACCCGCGGCTACCTGGCCACCGCCGAGACGCAGGCTGCCGGCCTGGGCCGCATCGTGCCTGCGGTGCTGAAGCAGCAGATCGCCGAGGTGGGCGAGACCTTTGCGCTGGGCCAGCTGCCGGCGCCCGAGAAACTGTGGAACACCGCCTTCCTGCCGACCGCCGTCAAGCAAGGGAGCGCTGCATGAACGCCGTTGAAAACATTTTTGCAGGCCCGCCAGGCGGACAGGCGGTGCTGGCCGCCGAGCAGGCTGTGGACGAACGGGACGGCCGCTATCTGCGCCAGGCCATCGCGCTGTCGCGCACCGCGCGCGAGCGGGGCAACCGGCCTTTCGGTTCGGTCATCATCGGTGCCGATGGGACGGTGCTGGGCCAGGGCTGGAACAGCAATGGCGAAACCGGTGATTGCACGGCCCATGCCGAGGTGCAGGCCATCCGCTACGCCTGCCAGCGCCACGACCGCGCCACGCTGGAGACGGCCACCATCTATGCGTCCGGCGAGCCCTGTGTGATGTGCGCCGGCGCCATCTTCTGGGCCAATATCCGCCGCGTGGTCTATGGCATCGACGACCGCCGCCTGCGCGTGTTCCGCGGCGAGCGCCTGGACCAGCGCGACGTGGAGCTTTCCTGCCGCGATGTGTTCCGTGCGGCGCCGTTTGCCATGGAGTGCACCGGCCCGTCCCTGATCGACGAAGCCACGGCCCCGCATGTGGGGGCGTGGAAGGCGTAAGCGGAGCGCGCGGGGTGGATGGCTGTTTGAGGGGATGTGCCGCGCCGGTTGAAAAATCCTTTTCAGCCGGCCGGGCGCACCACTTTGCGCACCCGCGTCACTGCACCACCACGGCCGTGCCGCTGGCGCTGACCATCAGCATGCCGTTGCCCTGGCCCAGCACCTCGTAGTCCAGGTCCACGCCGACCACGGCGTTCGCGCCCAGGGCGGCTGCGCGCTCCTGCAGTTCGCGCAGCGCAATCTCGCGTGCCTTCTGCAGCTCGCGTTCATAGGTGGCGCTGCGCCCGCCCACCAGATCTCGGATGCCAGCAAACATGTCCTTGAACATATTGGCGCCCAGGATGGCTTCGCCGGCCACCACCCCGCAATACCGGGTGATGGATTGGCCTTCGATGCTGGGGGTGGTGGTCACGATCATGGCGGCAGCTCCTGGCAGGGTTGAACAAGACCGGGACCATGGGCCCCGGATGCCGGCAGCTTAGCAGCTGGGGCATGGAACCCGTGCCACTGGATGCGGCCTTGCGCCGTTCCGGTGCACGCCACTGCGGCTTTATTGCCCGTGGCCAGGCTGCAGATCCACGGCGCGCTGTGCGGCGGTGTGCACGCGCAGCTGGAAGACATCGGGCCGCGCGTAGTGGCCCACCGGGTCGAAGTCCATCTGCATGCGCGGAATCTCGTCCAGATCGATCTCGGCGGTCAGCAGGGCGTCCTCGCCATACACCGGTCCGGCCAGGATGCGCCCGGCCGGGCTGATGATCACGCTGCCGCCGCGCATCAGCACCGTGTCGTCGGCGGCCGGCAGGCGGTTGTGCATGGCATCCATGGGGAACTGGCTGCGGCGCAGGTGCTGGCAGGCCGACAGCACAAAGCAGCGTCCTTCCATGGCGACGTGCTGCATGCTGCTGACCCAGGTGTCGCGGTCGTCCGCGGTGGGCGCGCAGTACAGGGCCACACGCTGCTGGTACATGGCCATGCGCAGCGCGGGCATGTAGTTTTCCCAGCAGATCACCGCACCCAGCTTGCCGTGGGGCGTGTCGATGGCCTGCAGCGTGGAGCCGTCGCCATAGCCCCAGACCAGGCGTTCCAGCGCCGTGGGCATCAGCTTTCGGTGGTGGCCCAGCACCGTGCCATGGCCATCCGCGCCGCGGCCCAGGTAGGCGGCGGTGCAGTACAGCGTGCCGCCGTCGCGCTCGATGATGCCCACGCACACGGTCAGGTCCAGTTCGCCCGCGGTCTGGGCCAGGGCCGCCAGCTCGGGGCCGTCCAGCGTGACTGCGGCTTCGTAGTACTTCTGGTAGTCGGCCCGGCCCTCGGGCGTGCGGGCGCCGATGAAGATGTGGAAGTCCGCCCCCTTGGGGTAGCCGCCGATATAGGCCTCGGGAAACACCAGCACCCGGGCACCCTGGCGGGCGGCCTCGTGCATCAGGCGCTGGGCCTGGGCCACGGTGGCGGCGGTATCGAACAACACGGTGGCGGTCTGTGCCACGGCGACGGTCACATTGCGGGTCATTGCGGTCCTCCTGAACAGATGCCTGCCAGTGTGGACAGTCGCGGCGCTGCAACACAGTCACCTGGGCGGCGTTGTGCGGGTTCTCCCCCGGGGACCGACGGCATGGTGGCCGCTGCGTGATGCTGCTATGCACAAATTTGGATTGTGGTTTATACTTAGGTCTACGGGTTAACACTTATCGGGTTTGACCCTAGGAGTGGCCGTCGAGATGCAGCCATTCCCACCCTCAGTGGAAGTGCATCTCTCCGTAGCATTACGAAAGAAGGTCTGTCATGCGCCAAGCTATCAACTCTCTGATCAACTTCATCCACGAAGCCCGCGAGGCCCACCTGGAAGTCGCCAGCCAGTAAGCCCCTGCGGCTTGCCGCGCCCGCCGCGCGGTCACTTCCCGGCGGACAGGGTGCCCTGGCGGCACCCCAGCAATATGCCCTTCAGCACCGGCTGCAGGGCATTTTTGTTGCCTGCTGCCGTTCGGCGGCAGGCCGAAGGGGCACAACCATGCGGTCTGCTCCAGAACTCTGAATGTCAGTGATGGGGCTGGGTGGCGGCGGATCGTGCGGCGCGCGCTGCCCGGGATGGTTTTTTGTGCTGCGTCGTCGTCGCTGCCGCTGGGCATGGCAGACTTGCCCTCCATGTCCGCCCCCACGCTTCTCGTCGCCGACGACCACCCGCTGTTTCGCGCCGCCGTGATGCATGTACTGCGCGAACGCCTGCCGCAGTACGCCATTGTGGAAGCCGCCAGTGCCGCCACCCTGGGCGCCGCGCTGCAGGCCCACCCCGAGGTGGAACTGGTGCTGCTGGACCTGGCCATGCCCGGTGCGCGCGGCTTTTCGGTGCTGCTGCATGTGCGTGGCGAGTACCCGGAGATCCCGGTGGTCATCATCTCCTCCAATGACCACCCCCGTGTCATCCGCCGTGCCCAGCAATTCGGGGCGGCGGGCTTCATCCCCAAATCCACACCGGCCGACACCATGGGTGCGGCACTGGACGCGGTGCTGGCCGGAGACAACTGGTTTCCCCCCATGGTGGCCGAACGCTCCGAGGCCGATGCCGCACTGGCCGCCCGCCTGGCACAGCTCACGCCCCAGCAGTTCCGTGTGCTGCTGTGCCTGGCCGACGGCTTGCTGAACAAGCAGATCGCCCATGAACTGGGCCTGGCCGAGAACACCGTCAAAGTGCATGTGACGGCCATTCTGAAAAAACTGGAATGCTATTCACGCACCCAGGCCGCGGTGCTGGTCAAGAGCCTGGAAAACGACCAGGATATGTGAGGCCGCTGTGGTGGCAGGTCGGCTGCCACCGGTCCGGTCTCCGCGTCCACACCCGTCGGGGGCCGGCGTTGCGTCCGTGCGGGATCCGCTACAGTCCGGATGCCCCTGTGCGGGCAAAACGCGCCATGGCCGCCATTCGGCGTTATCGTGTGGTGATGTTGCAAATGAAAAAAGCCATCTCCCTGGGTGCGGCCTGCGCTGCGGTCGCTTTGTTCATGCCTCTGGGCGCACAGGCCCTGTCGCTGGGTCCGTTGAACCAGTCGGTGCTGCTGCACATCCCTGCCCGGGACGTGCCGGATTTCCGTGCCTTCATCGGCAAGGCCTTGAATGAAGGCCAGGCCGGCGTGGCCCAGGAATGGAACAGCAGCGCCCGCAGCAGCAAGCAGCCCGTGAAGGTGCAATTGACGCCGGGTGCCACCGTCGCCACGCAGTCGGCCGGCCAGTGCCGTCTGCTGTCGGCCAAGGTCAGCCAGCGCCAGCAGACCGAGAGCTGGAACGTCTGGTTCTGCCTGCAGGCCGACGGCGCCTGGAAGATCAGCGGTCTGGAATAAACGCCGAACACGGCGGCGCGGTGGACGCGCCCAGGTGCCAAACGGGGGTGGGCCACGGCGTGGCCCGCTTGTGGTTTTCCCTCCCGCGCCACCGTGTGCGGGGCAGATTTTTCCTGTCTGCAGCAAAGGATGGTGCATATGACGTTTCCCGCCGGTTCCGCCTCTTCTTTGCCCTGGCGCCTGGGCCCCATCCGCGCCTTGGCCTGCCCCTGCAGCAGTGCCATGTGCCAGCGTCTGCACCACCGGGTGAGTGAAGATCTGTCGCGCCGCCGCTTTCTGGGCGGCATGGCGGCCATGCTGGCACCGTTTGCCCTGCCGGGCACGGCTGCGGCTGCCAGCGATGACCGCCCGCTGCTGTTGACGAATCTGCGCCTGTTCGATGGCACGGGCAAGCCGGTGCGCCATGGCGTGCAGGTGCTGGTCCAGGGCCAGAGGATCGCCGATCTGCTGCCCGCCGCCGCCACGGTGGAAGGTGCACGGGTGCTGGATTGCCAGGGCAAGCTGGTCATGCCCGGCCTGATTGATGTGCACTGGCACACCATGCTGGCGGGCGTCTCGCAGATGGTGGCCATGACAGCCGATCTGGGCTATCTGTACCTGGTGGCGGCGCAGGAGGCGCAGCGTACGCTGCTGCGTGGTTTTACCTCGGTGCGCGACGCAGGCGGGCCGGCGTTCGCGCTCCAGCGCGCCATCGATGAAGGCCTGGTGGCTGGGCCGCGCATCTTCCCCAGCGGGGCCATGATTTCGCAAACGTCGGGCCACGGGGATTTCCGCCTGCGCAGTGATCTGCCGCGCGCCGACGGCGCACCGATGAGCCTGGTGGAGAACACCGGCGTGGCCATGATCGCCGACGGCGAAGCGCAGGTGCTGCGCCGTGTGCGCGAGCAGCTGATGCTGGGGGCCACACAGATCAAGATGCTGGCCGGCGGCGGGGTGGCCTCGCAGTACGACCCGCTGGACAGCACGCAGTTCACGGAGCGCGAGCTGCGCGCCGGCGTGGAGGCGGCCAGCGACTGGAACACCTATGTGATGGCGCATGTGTACACCTCCAAGGGCATACAGCGGGCCATCCGCGCCGGGGTGAAATGCATCGAGCACGGGCAGCTGGCCGACGAGGCCACCGTGCGCATGATGCGCGACGAAGGCGTGTGGTGGAGCCTGCAGCCCTTTTTGCAGGACGAGGACAGCAACCCCTATCCCGACCCTGCCCGCCGTGCCAGCCAGAAGCAGGTGGCCGAAGGCACGGTCAACGCCTATGCCATGGCGCAGAAGTACAGTGTGCATACCGGCTGGGGGACGAACATTCTGTTCAACCCCAAGAACACGGCTGGCCAGGGCCGGCATCTGGCCAAGCTGACGCGTTTCTACGATCCGCTGACCCTGCTGGGCCAGGCCACGGGGACCAATGGCGCACTGCTGGCGCTGTCGGGTGAACGCAATCCCTACCCCGGCATGCTGGGCCGCATTGCCCAAGGCGCCTGGGCCGACCTGCTGGTGGCCGATGGCGACCCGGCGGTGAACCTAGACTTTCTGGCCGATCCCGGGCAGCACCTGCGTGTGATCATGAAAGGCGGCCAGATCCACAAGAACACGCTGTAAAAGCTGCGGCGCGGCCGGTTCCGCGCGCCCCGTGCGCTCCGAGCGCCTGGTGGTCGGGGCCAGACGCACAGCCCACTGCCACAGGGACGGCGGCCCCACCGCCAGCAGGGGTGTCAGCCCAAAATGTCACAATAGGAAACATTAATCCCCGCCATTGCCCTGCCCGTGCTTTGACTATGACCCCGCCCGATTCTCCTGCGAACACGACGGACAGCCGCCTGCTGTGGGGGCCCGAAGCGGCGGGCGACACCGACTATGCGGCGCGGTGGCGGCGGCGCACCTGGCAGCTGCATGGCTCCGTCGTGCTCAGCCATCTCTATGCGCTGCTGCTGTTCGTCGGCCATGCCTGGGCGGGCTATGCACCCTGGCAGGCGCTGGGCTGGTATGCGCTGTGGATTGGGGCCGGCATGGGCTTCATCACTTGGGCCTACGCCAGTGGCTGGAGCCAGACCCGGCGCGATCCCGGCATGTTTCTGGCGCACCAGCTGATTGCCATCAGCG
Organism: Comamonas terrigena NBRC 13299; assembly: GCF_006740045.1. NCBI lineage: Bacteria > Pseudomonadati > Pseudomonadota > Betaproteobacteria > Burkholderiales > Comamonadaceae > Comamonas > Comamonas terrigena. The sequence goes on along the minus strand of NZ_AP019749.1, from coordinate 4,391,443 downwards.
GCACCCTGGGCCTGTGGATGGCCGCGCCCCAGGTGGCCTTCCAGGCCATGGTCATGCTGCTGGCCTTCAGCGCCGACGGCTTTCTGGCGCGACGGCGCACCAGCTTCTGGATGACCTGGGGCTGCACCCTGGTGGCCGTGGCCGCCATCGTCTACGTCCTGGGCCCGCAGATGCGCATGACCACCGACACCCCCGCCGGCCAGCTGCTGGCTGTGGCGGTGATGGTGGGGGGGGTGTTCCGCTGCAGCCTGCTGGTCACCTATTTTCGCGGCATGCAGTACCGGCTGCGCGGTGCCCATGACCAGCTGGCCGGCGCACTGGCCCGGATCGAAAGCCTGGCCCGCAGCGACGAACTCACCGGCGTGGCCAACCGCCGCGGCGTGATGGAGCGGCTGCAGCAGGCCCAGCAGGCCGTGGAACGCCAGGGCACGCCGCTGTGTGTGGCGCTGCTGGACATCGACCACTTCAAGCAGATCAACGACCGCTACGGCCACGACGGTGGTGACACCGTGCTGCGCGCTTTCGGCCAGTTGCTGGCCGCCCAGGTACGTGCCATCGACTGCGTGGGCCGCTACGGCGGAGAAGAATTTCTGCTGGTGCTGCCCGGCACCACGCCCAGCCAGGCCCAGGTGCTGCTGGAGCGCGTGCGCCAGCACATTGCCGAGCTGCCCTGGGCCCAGCTGGTGCATGCCGACCTGCAGGTGCACTGCACTGTGGGCCTGAGTGCCTACCGCCTCGGCGAACCGACGGAAGCCGTCATCTCCCGGGCCGACGCGGCGATGTATGCCGGCAAGGCAGCCGGGCGCAACCGCATCGTGCTGGAGGATGCACCGGCGCTGGCCCCCGCGGGGTTGCCTCCAGCCGGCGTGCCGGAAGGGACTGCGGCGCAGAGGGACCCAGCTTCAGCGAAAGTGGAGTGAGTGCGTTGGAGCACTGCAGTACCACGCGCGGGTGCGCGAACCGCTGTGTGCCGGGGCTGGTAACCGACCGGCTGCAGGGTTCGCCCTCGGCCGCATGCGGCCGATGGGCCCGCGTCAGACCGTGATCGTGCCGCTCAGATAGCGGGCACAGTGGCCCGACACCTGCACCGTGGTGTCGCCCACCTCGCAGAACAGCGTGCCCGTGCGCAGCGAGACCTGGTGGCCCACCAGGCTGTTTTTGCCCAGTTGTCCGGCCCAGTAGGGGGCCAGTGCCGCGTGGATGGAGCCGGTGACTGGATCTTCAACCCCGCCATTGGCCGGCCAGAAATAGCGGCTGACAAAGTCATAGGGTGCGCCGGCTGGTGCCGGGGCGGTGACCACCACATCCAGCGGTCCCAGCATGGTGAGCTTGTCCAGATCCGGCTGCACCTGGCGCACATCGGCTTCCGAGGCATACACCGCCACATAGGCCTGCTGATTGACCAAGTAGGCCAGCGGGCGCGGGGTGAGTCCGTCGATCAGCGCGGCCGGCGGGGCCTCCACGGGCCGGGCATCCCGGCGGGGGAAGGTCATCTGGATGCGTCCTTCGGCCTCCTGTGTGGCCGTGACGTTGCCGACGGCCGCCGCCCAGAACGTGATGCTGCGCAGGGCGGCATCGGCCGCGAACAGCACGAATGCACTGGCCAGCGTGGCATGGCCGCAGAAGTCGATTTCCTTGAGCGGGGAGAACCAGCGGATCTCAAAGGCGGAGCGTTCGGCGCTCCAGACCAGGAAGGCGGTTTCCGACAGATTGTTCTCGGTGGCGATGGCCTGCAGTGTGGCGGCAGGCAGCCAGGCCTCCAGCGGCACAACGGCCGCCTGGTTGCCCTTGAAACGCTCGGGGGTGAAGGCGTCGACGATGTGGATGGGCAGTTGCATGTACACGGAACCGGATAAGGGGTTTTTCTATGCGCCGCAGCGGGGAGGCCACAGGCGCGCGCACGACGGATATCCAGTCCGGCATTCTAGGATGCGCCTTCGCTGCAGCTTTTCGGCACCCATGCGCGGTGCGTTCCGCTCCGCGGCCTTACCTGCCTTATCCGCCTTCCCGCCCCCGGACCAGGGTCTGGCTCATCAATGCCCGCAGCGCCGGCGGCCGGACCGGCTTGGCCAGAAATCCCCAGCCGCGCTCGGCGGCCTGGCGGCGCAAGGTGGCGTCGCGCTCGGCGGTGAGCAGGATAACGGGGGGCGCACTGCCCCAGCGTTCGCACAGCTGGGTGTAGACATCCGGGCCGTAGAACGCGCCCAGGTGCACGTCCAGCAGCACCAGCTGGGGGGCATTGCCGGGGGCGGCCTCGGCCAGCGCTTCGGGGGCACCGCCGGCAAAAGGCAGCTGGCAGCCCCAGCGTTGCAGCAGGGCGCAGGTGGCGGCGCGGGTGGACGGGTCGTCTTCCACATACCAGGCGCAGGCACCGTGCAGCGGGCCGGTGTCCGGTTGCTGCACATGGCTGGGCACGGGCTGCGGGGCCAGCGCGGTGGCGTCCCCTAGCGGCACGGTGACCCAGAACACGCTGCCCTTGCCCAGCTGGGAGCGCAGGCCGATCTCGTGGCCCAGCAGGCGGCCCAGGCGCTCGACGATGGCCAGGCCCAGGCCGGTGCCGCGGTCGTCGGCGTGGCCTTCGTCCAGGCGGCGGAATTCCTCGAACACCTCCTGCTGCAGGCTCTCGGGAATGCCGGGCCCCTGGTCGTGCACCTCGATGCGCAGCTGCTGGCCGACGCGGCGGCAGCCGACGACGATGCGGCCCTTGCGCGTGTAGCGGATGGCGTTGGAGACAAAGTTCTGCAGGATGCGGCGCAGCAGCGCCTCGTCGCTGTGCACCACATAGTGCGTGGGCAGGCAGCGCAGGGTCAGGCCTTCGCTTTCGGCCTGCATGCCGAAGTTGTTCTGCACCACTTCCAGCAGGGCGTTCAGCGCGAAGTCACGCACATGGACTTCCAGCTGGCCGGACTCCATGCGCGCAATGTCCAGCAGGCTGGTGAGGATGGCGTCCTGCGAGGCCAGGGCCTGGTCGATGCTGTGCGCCACCTGGCGGCCGGCTGCGTCGTGCAGGTGGCCGGGCAGCAGGCTGGTGTACATGCGCGCGGCATTCAGCGGCTGCAGCAGGTCGTGCACGGCGGCATTCACAAAACGGGTCTTGTAGCGGTTGGCGCGCTCGGCCTCCTGCTTGGCGGCATCCAGATCGCGGGTGCGCTCGGCAATGCGTTTTTCCAGCGTGTCCGCCAGGGAGCGCAGTTCGCGCGCCGCGTTCTTGTAGCTGGTGATGTCGGCGTAGCTGGTGACAAAGCCGCCGCCGGGCAGTGGATTGCCGCGAATCTCCAGCACCGTGCCATCGCCCTTGGCGCTTTCGTGCAGATGGGGCTTGCCGCTGCGCAGATGCTGCAGGCGGCGCTGGATGGCACCTTCCATCGGGCCGCTGCCCAGCAGACCGCGTCGGGCGTTGTGGCGCAGCAGGTCTTCGATGGGATGGCCCACGCGCATCAGCTCGGCCGGATAGCGGAACAGTTCCACGTAGCGGGAGTTCCAGGCCACCAGGTTCAGGTCGGCATCGATGATGACCACGCCCTGGGGCAGGTGCTCCAGGCTGGGGGAGAGGCCGGTGTCGGTGGTGCGGGCGGCCTGCTGGGCGGCCTGCAGAATGCCGTCCTGGGCGGTGCGCAGTTCCTGGGCATGCTGGTGCAGCACGGTTTCCAGCTCCTGGCGGCTGCGCAGGCGCAGGCGGGTGATACGCTGGCGCTGGCGCACAAACAGCCACAGCAGGCACAGCGCCAGCCAGGCGCCGCCGGCGGCGGCGGCGGCCCAGCGGCTGGTGGTGCGACTGGCATCGGTGTTGTGCAGCAGGTGCAGCTGCCAGCGGCTGGCGGGCAGAAGCTGGGTGTGCCACAGAGTGCGGCCGGGCAGTGCCGGCTCCTGCAGCCGGGCCAGGGTGCCGCCATGGTCCAGCTGCTCCTCCACCTTGTAGCGCAGCGGGCGCAGCGGCTGGTTGGCGTACTGGCGGGTGGCGGCCAGCTCGGCCTCGTCGGCCGCGCTCAGCGGCTGCAGCAGGCGGTAGCGCCAGTCATCGCCGCTGGCCAGAAAGACCACGCCGTGCGCATCCGATGCCAGCACCGTGTCGGGCACCTGCAGCCATTCGCTCTCCAGCTCGTGCAGCAGGATCTTGATGGCCACCAGGCCGGTGATGCGGCCGTGCTCGTCTTCGATCGCGCGCGACAGAAAGTAGCCGGCCAGGCCGGTGGTCATGCCGATGCCGTAAAAGCGCCCGCTGCCCTGGGCCAGGGCCTGCTGCACATAGGGCCGGAAGCTGTAGTCCTCGCCCACATTGCTGCGCGCATCGCGCCAGTTGCTGGCGGCCAGAGCCTTGCCGTGCAGATCGATCAGGGTCAGCGTGGAGGCCTGGCTGACGCCGTTGGCCAGCTCCAGCTTGCGGTTCAGATGGTCCACCTGGGACGGGCTGAGCGGCTGGTCCAACGCCTGGTGCAGGGCGCTGCGCAGTTCGGGGTCCAGCGAGAGCACTTCGGGCAGGGTGCGGTAGCGGTCGATGCGCTGGGCCAGTGCCTGGGCGTACAGGCCCAGCTGGCGCTGCACGTTTTCACTTTCACCGCGCAGTGCATGCTGCCAGGCCAGCTGGTAGGCCAGGGTCATGCACAGGCACATGCCGCCCAGCAGGATCAGCAGGGTCCAGGCCGGGTGGCGGCGGGGCGAGAACAGGTTGAAGGAGCTCACGGTGTGGTGCGGTGCAGTGGCGCCGGTGGGCGCGAGAAGGGCGGAACGGCAGGCCTGACCCCAGCCCGGCGTGGCCTGGGGGTGACATGGTGTATTAGGTGTTTACCCTTGGTTGTCTGCATTTTGCCTAGGGAAGCCTCTGCGTCTAATACCAATAGGTTATCGGCACGGAAAACGGACCGCAGTCCAATGCGGGCAGTGGTGCACCGAGGTGGTGCATTTTTTGCGTTTTCAGGAGCCTGCGTCATGCACGCCATTCCCACCGAAACCATCCAGACGCTGCGCAAGCCGTTCTACCGCCAACTGTACTTCCAGGTGGTGTTCGCCATCATCATCGGCGTGCTGCTGGGCTATTTCTAGCCCGCCTACGGCGAGGCCATGAAGCCGTTTGGCGATGCCTTCATCAAGCTGATCAAGATGATCATCGCGCCGGTGATCTTCTTGACCATCGTCACCGGCATCGCCAGCATGACGCACCTGAGCGCTGTGGGCCGCGTGTTCGGCAAGGCCATGGCCTATTTCCTGACCTTCTCCACGCTGGCGCTGGTGGTGGGCCTGATCGTGGCCAATGTCATGCAGCCCGGTGGCGGCATGCACATCAACGTGGCCGATCTGGACCAGACCGCCGTCAAGGGCTATGTGGCCAAGACCCACGACATGACGGTGACCGGCTTTGTGATGGATATCATCCCCAAGACCCTGGTCAGTCCCTTCGTCGGTGACAACATCCTGCAGGTGCTGCTGGTGGCCGTGCTGTTTGGCGTGTCCCTGGCCCTGGCCGGCGAAGGCGGCAAGCCGGTGCTGAACTTCCTGGAATCGCTGACCAAGCCCATCTTCAAGCTGGTGAACATCGTGATGAAGGCCGCCCCCATCGGTGCCTTCGGCGCCATGGCCTTCACCATCGGCAAGTTCGGTCTGGGTTCGCTGGTCAACCTGGCCGAGCTGGTGCTGACGTTCTACATCACCTCTGCCCTGTTCGTGCTGGTGATATTGGGTGCCGTGGCCCGCTTCTGCGGTTTCTCCGTGGTCAAGCTGATCAAGTACCTGAAGGACGAGCTGCTGCTGGTGCTGGGTACCTCGTCTTCCGAATCGGCCCTGCCTTCGCTGATGCACAAGATGGAGAAGGCCGGCTGCAGCAAGTCCGTCGTTGGTCTGGTGGTGCCCACCGGTTACTCCTTCAACCTGGACGGCACGAACATCTACATGACGCTGGCGGCGCTGTTCATTGCCCAGGCCACCGACACCCACCTGACGCTGGGCCACCAGATCGCGCTGCTGCTGGTTGCCATGCTGTCATCCAAGGGCGCGGCCGGTGTGACCGGCGCCGGCTTCATCACCCTGGCCGCCACCCTGGCCGTGGTGCCCGAAGTGCCCGTGGCCGGTATGGCCCTGATCCTGGGCGTGGACCGCTTCATGTCGGAATGTCGTTCGCTGACCAACTTCATCGGCAATGCCGTGGCCACCGTGGTGGTGTCCAAGTGGGAAAATGCCCTGGACCACGACAAGCTGGACGCTGCACTGTCGGGCAACCCGGTGGAGCTCGAGGAACCCGGGCACCGCGCCCATGCCTGAGCACGGTCGGTAGCCTGCGGGCTGCTGCGCTCGGCCACTGCGTAGCAGTGCCATCCCAAAAAACCGCCCTGGCTGGGAAGCCGGAGCGGTTTTTTTATGGGGTGGTGCTTCTGGTTGCAAGCTCCCGGGCGCTGTGGCCGCGACCCGGGTTACCCGGGGCTCACCCCTGCGGGTAGGCCACCGCCGGTGCCACGGTGCTGCACAGCTCCCCGAAGCCGATGCGGATGCCGCCCTGGTGGGCCTGGGCGCTGAAGCGCAGCGTGTCGCCGTCTTCCAGAAAGCGGCGTGCTTCGCCGGTGAGCAGGTGCAGCGGCTCCTGGCCGTTGCGCGTCATCTCCAGCATGCAGCCCAGGGCATCGTGGTCGGTGCCGCTGATGGTGCCGGTGCCCAGCAGGTCGCCCACACGCAGATTGCAGCCGCTGCCGGTGTGGTGGGCGATCAGCTGCTCGAAGCTCCAGTACAGGTGCTGCAGATTGCTGCAGCTGATGGGTGTGGCACGGTCGGCGGTGCCGGGCTGCAGGCTCACGGACAGCTGCACGTCGTAGGAATGGCGCTGGGCTTGCTGCAGATAGGGCAGCACGGTGGGCTGCTGCGGCGGCAGTGCCACACGGAAGGGCTGCAGCGCGTCCAGCGGGACCACCCAGGGCGAGATCGAGGTGTGGAAGGCCTTGGCCTGGAACGGGCCCAGCGGGGCATATTCCCAGCGCTGCACCTCGCGCGCGCTCCAGTCGTTGAGCAGCACCACGCCAAAGATGGCGTCCTGTGCCTGGGCAACGGGCAGAGGCTGGCCCAGCTCCGTGTCACGGCCGATGAAGACGCCAATCTCCAGTTCGAAGTCCAGCGACTGCGTGGGCCCCCAGCTGGGCCCCTCCTTGCCGGGCAGCTGGCCGTTGGGGCGCACCACCGGCGCACCGCCCAGCATGACGCTGCTGGCGCGGCCGTTATAGCCGATGGGGATGTGCTTCCAGTTGGGCGGCAGGGCGTTGGCCGGGTCGCGGAACAGGCAGCCGCAGTTGTAGGCGTGGTTTTCCGAGGCATAGAAGTCGGTGAAGCCGCCGATGGCGAACGGCAGGTGCATCCGGGCTTCGGCCTGGGGAACCAGCAGCTGCGTGGCCTGCGGGTAGGTGGCCAGTGGCGAGCCTTCCTGCAGCAGCGCGGCCAGCTCGGCCCGCAGGGCGGTCCAGCGCGCGCGGCCCAGGGCGGCCAGCGCGTTCAGTGTGGGCTGCAGCAGGGCGTCTGCCGACACGCTGACCAGCAGACCGGCCTGGGCGGCAGCGGCCAGGTCCAGGATCTGGTCACCAATGGCCACGCCCACGCGGGGCCGGGGCGCCCGGGCGGTGTTGAAGATGCCGTAAGGCAGGTTCTGGAGCGGAAACTCCGAGTCCTGGGCGCCAGGCACAAAGGCGCGCAAAGCAAAGTCGATGGTGTGCATGGGGGATGCAAAAGAAGAGGGGGCGGGGTGGACTGGCGCGGAGGGCTCCGCGCAGTCCCGCGCGGAGTAGGGAAAGCGGCGGGTGCTGCGGTGGCGGTGCAGCACCTGCTGGGGGCTCAGCGCACCGGGCGGGGACCATCGACGTAATGGCTCAAACGCTCCATCACGCGGTAGAGGTGGCGGTCGCGTTCGTTCTGCAGCTCCAGCATGGTCTGGGTGCCGTAGTCGAAGAAGCCCTGGCCGGTGGCCACGCCCAGGTGGCCGTCGTTGACGCGGTCCAGCAGGTGCTTGGGCACCTCCTCGAACGGCGGGTCCTGGAAGTCGGGGTCGCGGAAATTGCGCACGCTCAGGCCCAGACCGGTGAAGTCGTAGCGCTGCACCACGCCCAGCACCTGCATGCGCGGGGCAATGCTGGCGCGCACGGCGATGTCCATGTCTTCCGGGCTGATGACGCCGCTTTCCAGCAGGTGGAAGATTTCGCGGCCCAGCAGGCGCTGCAGGCGGTTGATGACAAAGCCGTTGACCATCTTGTTCAGGCGCACCGGTGTCTTGCCCACGGCGCGGAGCACTTCGCAGGTCTGCTGCATCAGCGTGTCGGTGTGCGGGGCCGAACCCACCACTTCCACCAGCGGAATGATCTGGGCCGGCGCAAACCAGTGCGCCACCACCAGGCGGCCGCGCATGCTGGCGTCGCTGAGGGCGAACACATCCAGCGACGAGGTGTTGCTCCAGGTGATGACCGTGGGCTTGCCGATGCGGGCGATGGTGTCGAAGACCTGGCGCTTGACCTCCTTGTTCTCGGACACGGCCTCGATCACCAGGTCCGCGCGGGCGATGGCCACGTCACTGCCCACATGGCTTTGCACGCGGGCCAGGGCAGCGTCGGCGGCCTCCTGCGTCAGCAACTGTTCGCTGACTTTCAGCGCCAGGCCGTCGCGCAGCGATTGCATGCCTTTGGCAAGGCCGGTCTCGTGGATTTCGCACAGATCCACCTGGTAGCCGTGTTCGGCAAACACCAGGGCAATGCCGGGGCCCATGACGCCGGCACCCAGCACAGTGACGCGGCTGGTGCCGGGCGTGAAGGGCTGACTGCCCAGTTGCAGATCAGAGGTGGCGGGAGCGAGAGGGGGGAGAGATGTCATGGCGTTGTCAGCAGATCACAGGGTTATTGGCCCGCCAGGCGGGTGATGATGGTTTTTTCTTTGGCGTAGGTGTCGGCGGCCCAGGCCGTGTAGGCCTTGCTGCCGCGGTAGTTCAGCTCGACGCCCAGCATGCGGGCCTGCTGGATGAAGTCGGGGTCCTGCATGACCTCGCGCACCGTGCTGTCGAGCTTGTCGACGATGTCCCTGGGCAGGCCGGCCGGGCCGGCAATGCCCAGCGGCGAAGCCATTTCCACGGGATAGCCGGCCTCCTTGAGCGTGGGGACTCCGGGGAAATCCGGCGAGCGCTCGGCACCGGCCACGGCCAGCACGCGCGCTTTCTTGGATTCGACGAACGGCAGGATGGTGCTGGTGGCGCTGATGATGTCCACATGCCCGCCCAGCAGGGCGTTGATGGCCTCGGCATCGCCCTTGTAGGGCACAAAGGTCCATTGCAGCTGGGCGGCACGCGCCAGCTCGGTCATGGCCAGATGGTTGGAGCTGTACTGGGCCGAGCCGGCATAGGAGTATTTGTCGGGCGACTTCCTGGCGTCGGCCACCAGTTCCTGGATGCTCTTCCACGGCGCGCTGTAGGGCACGGCAATGGCGTAGGTGTAGTTCATCACCGTGGCGATGTACGACAGGTCCTTGAGCGGGTCGTACTGCACCTTGGTCAGGTAGGGCTGGCGGAAGACCGACAGCGGCACCAAGGTCAGGCTGTAGCCGTCTGGCCGGGTGCGCACCATCTGCGTCACGCCCAGGGTGCCGGCCGCCCCCGGCTTGCTCTCCACAATGAAGGGCTGACCCAGCTTCTTGCCCATGCGGTCGGTCAGCGCGCGGGCCAGGGCGTCGGTGCTGCCCCCGGCGCCATAGGGCACGATCAGCGAGATCGGCTTGCTGGGGTAGGGGGATGCGGTCTGGGCCGCCGTACTGGCGGTCAGACCCAGTCCCAGGGCGGCGGCGGCGGCCAGGCGCACAGGCAAGAGGGCACGGAACGTGAATGGCATAAGGTCTCCTTTGATGTATTTATTAATGCCGGAGAATGATTTACTTCACTAAATCAAAATCCAGTCGTATATATCGGCTGTCATAATGCACACAGGCCCAATAAATCAATTTATTCTCCGTGTCATAAATGCTGCGGGTAATTTCTGCCACCGGTGAACCCACCGGAATATGCAGATGGGCGGCCGTGTCATCTCCGGCGGAAATGATGGTGATGCTCTGCTTGCCGGACTGGATGTGTGTCTGGCGGTCATTGCCCAGCACGGTGAGGACGGCCTGCTGGCGGATTTCCGTTTTCAGCCGCCGATAAATGCTGGCTTCCAGAAAAACCCGGCTGTAGCACACGCGAATACCTTGTCGTGAATACACGCGCTCCAGCAGATAATATTTCTGGTTCTGACCCGCCTGCGTGCCGCACCAGGCCGGCAGCGGCCAGGCTGCTTCCCTGGCGGTGTTGAGCGACACCGTCAAGGCATTCAGATTGCCGCGCGCCACCAGTTCTTCCCAGGTGGTGCCCACGACGAATTTCTGCGGCGCATTGGCGGGCAGGTCCTGGATGAACGTGCCCTTGCCGCGGGAGCGCACCAGCAGGCCTTCGCTTTCGAGCTCCGCCAGCGCACTGCGCACGGTGACGCGGCCCACACCGAATTCGCGCATCAGCATTTCCAGCGTCGGCGTCTGTTCGCCACGCGGCCACAGGCCGGTTTCCACGCGGGGGCGGAAGATGGTGGCCAGCTGCAGGTACAGCGGCTGCTTGCCGATCGACCAGTCCGGTGTGAGTTTCTTTGGTTTCATAGTTCTATTGTTAGAACTATAGGAAAGTATGAAGATTGGGGTTAACCCTTGGGTGTTGGCGCGTCTGCGTCGGGCTGGGGTGGTGTATCACCTGTGCCGGCGCGGTCTGCCATCGCGCTCACTGCACATCCTGTGGCACGGTCCGGCTTGTTGCTGAGCCGCCACCTGCGGTGCGCACGGCCGCGCGTGCGGCTAGCGCGGGCCGTGCCGCTGCCGGGAGCGCGGCAGATCGCGCAGCAGCGGAGGCACGGCCAGGGCCAGCAGCAAGGCCGCCAGCGGCACCACGCAGACAAAGCCCAGGTGCTGAAAACCCAGTGCCCCGGCCATGCCGCCCAGCACAAACATCGCCAGCAGCCCCGCAGAGGCTTTCATCCGCGGCCAGTGGTGGGGCACGGGCTGCGCGCTGGCGCTGGCCCTGCGCTGCCACAGCAGCAGCTTGCCCAGTTCCATGCCCAGGTCGGTGATGTTGCCGGTCATGTGCGTGGTGCGCATGCTGCCGCCGGAGGTCTTCGAGCCGACGGCGTTCTGCAGTCCCATCATGAAGGACAGCAGCAGCACCGTCAGCGGTACGGCGAACGGGGTGTTCCAGCGCAGGGTGGCGGCGCCCATCAGGCCGAAGGGGAACAGCAGCAGCGCCTCCAGCATCAGCGGCAGGGCATAGACGCTGTGCAGATGGCGCTGGCGGCTCCAGTTCACCAGCACGGCGCAGGTGGCGGCCCCGGCCATGAAGGCCAGGATGGCGCCCAGCGCGTTCAGCAGCAGCCGGTGGTTGTCCAGTACCAGGGCATCGGCCAGCTGGGAGGCAAAGCCCGTCATGTGCGAGGTGTACATGTGCAGCACCAGAAAGCCGCCCGCGTTGATGGCGCCGGCCGTGAACGCCAGCACCAGGCCGAGGGTGAGGTTGGTGCCGGGGGTGCGGTGGCGGTTGGTGAGGTGGATCAGGTTGCGCATGGTGCTCCGGCACCCAGTATCGCGCAGCCCATGCGCCCCGACATCCCTCTGTGCGGCGGGCGCAACGCGGGTGTCAGGGCCGCAGCAGTTCCCAGGCCATGCGGATGCGCTGTGCGTCGCGACCCCATTTGCGGTTTTCGGGGAAGCGGCCGGCCCAGGCCATGCGGGCCACGCTGTCGCGCAGGGCCTGCTGGGCGGCGGGAGTCAGCGTCTGCACCCAGGCCTGCCACTGGGTGCGGGCGGCGGGCAGGGCGTCGGCAGCGTGCAGGATCCAGGCCGTGGAATGGGCAAAGCACAGCGCATCCCGCGCATGGCACAGCGGCAGCGGCAGGGCGGTGGCGGGGTCGTCTTCAAAGTCGATGTAGCCGATCACGCCATCCGGGCAGCGTACCAGGTTGCGGGCAAAGGCCTGGCTCAGGCAGGTGCCGGCCCGGTGGACCTTGGTGAGCGATTGCAGCCCCTGCTTCCACAGTGCCAGCACGGTGGCGCTGCCACGCGGCACGGCCTGTTCCATCTCGTTGCCCAGGCTGGGTGTGTTCTCGCCGGGGGCGCCCAGGTGGCGCATCAGAAAGCCGTCTTCGCAGGCGGCCAGCACCTCGGGCACGCGCAGGCCGCGGGCCGCCAGATCGCGCAGGCGGGCCACCTCGGTGCCAATCGCCACGCGCCCGCCCGGGTTGGGCACGGGGGTGAGCACCGGCACGCGCAGGCAGCGCGCCACGGCCCCCAGGAAGCGGTAGCGCCAGGCGGCATTGCTGCGGCCCACGCGCTTGAGCCACAGCGTTTCCGTGGGCTGGACATAGCGCACCACGCTGTGCGGCTGGAGGCGCACATGCTGCTGCAGAAAGGCGGCGTAATCCAGGGTGGGGACGGGCAGGTCGGTAGCGGGCACGGGCAGCGATCGAAAGGGAAACAAGGGCACAGGGCCCACCGGGGTCAGGCCGGTGTGCGGACAGCGGATTGTGCCGTTTTTGCGGCGCCGTACGGCGCCCTGGCCGGCCGGAGCCGTGGCGGCGCTCAGGCCTGGGGCACGTTCTGCGGGCGCTCGGCCGAAGGCGTCATCGGCGGCGGGGCGATGTGAAAGCTCTCCGCACAGGCGCGCGGCCAGTAGATCTGGAACACATTGTGCTGTCCATCCAGCGGCCCCAGCAGGGCGCCGGGCTGCACATGCAGCACCACATTCGACAGCAGGTGCACCTGGCTGTCGCCGGTGCGGCGCACGATGTGGTGGGGCGTGAAATCGCGCGGATGCTGCAGACCGGCGGCCTGCACCAGCTCCATCAGCGCGTGCAGGGTCTGGCGGTGGTAGTTGGCCACGCGCGTGGCCTTGTCGGGTACCACCAGGGCCTGCTGGCGCCGGGCGTCCTGGGTGGTGACGCCGGTGGGGCAGCGGCCGGTATGGCAGGTCTGGGCCTGGATGCAGCCCAGGGCCATCATGAAGCCGCGCCCGCAGTTGCACCAGTCGGCACCCAGCGACATCATGCGCGCGATGTCGAAGGCGGTGATCACTTTGCCGGCGGCACCCAGCCGGATGCGGTGGCGCAGGTTCACGCCGACCAGGGTGTTGTGCACCAGCAGCAGGCCTTCCTGCAGCGGCACGCCCACATGGTCGGTGAATTCCACCGGCGCTGCGCCGGTGCCCCCTTCGGCACCGTCCACCACGATGAAGTCGGGCGTGATGTCGGTCTGCTGCATGGCCTTGACGATGGCAAACCATTCCCAGGGATGGCCCACGCAGAACTTGAAGCCCACGGGCTTGCCGCCGGAGAGCTGGCGCAGCCTGGCGATGAACTGCAGCATCTCGAGCGGGGTGGTGAAGGCGCTGTGGCTGGACGGCGAAATGCAGTCTTCTCCCTCCGGCACGCCCCGGGCAGCCGCAATTTCCGCCGTGACCTTGGCGCCCAGCAGCATGCCGCCATGGCCGGGCTTGGCGCCCTGGCTGAGCTTGAGCTCGATCATCTTGACCTGCGGATCCAGCGCATTGGCGGTAAAGCGTTCCGCGCTGAAGCTGCCGTCGGCGTTGCGGCAGCCGAAGTAGCCGGAGCCGATTTCCCAGATCAGATCGCCGCCATGCACGCGGTGGTGCTGGCTGATGGAGCCTTCGCCGGTGTCGTGGGCGAAGCCGCCGGTGCGGGCGCCCTGGTTCAGCGCCAGGATGGCATTGGCCGACAGCGCACCAAAGCTCATGGCCGAGATGTTGAACACGCTGGCCTGGTAGGGCTGGGTGCAGGGCGCCACGCCCTCGTGTGGCTGGCCGGGGACGCCGCCGATCCAGGTGCGGAAGTCGTGCGAGGCCAGCGTGCTGGGCTGCAGCGAATGGTTCACCCATTCGTAGCCGTTGGCGCTGACATCCAGCTGGGTGCCAAAGGGGCGGCTGTCGGGCTGGCCCTTGCTGCGCTGGTAGACCAGGGAGCGCTGGGCGCGGGAGAAGGGCAGGTTCTCGTTGTCCGACTCGATGAAGTACTGCCGCATCTCGGGCCGGATCGACTCGAACAGAAAGCGCAGGTGGCCGATGATGGGATAGTTGCGCAGGATGGCGTGGCGGGTCTGGCGCAGGTCGAACCAGCCCACCAGGGCCAGGGCCAGCAGCAGGGCGGCGGCCAGCCACCACCACCAGCGCGGCCACAGCAGCGCAGCCGCCAGGCACAGCGCGCCGCCCAGGGCGCACAGCACCAGCGCGGTGTAACGGATGGGAAACAGCCCGCCGGAGCGGGTGGCGGCAGCAACCATGGGCAACTCCTGTGTACGGTGCACGGACATGGGGGGCGGGCTACACTGCCGCCCATTGGCTGGCGCGGCATGCGCCAACGGCCCCGCCCGGCGCAGCCCCGCACCTCTGCGGCAACTGGCTGCCGGGCCATCATAGAAGCCTTTGACGCGCAGGATCGCACCATGGAAAACACCACACCCGCCGAAGCTACGGCACAACCCGCCGAAGCTACGGCACAACCCGCTCTGAGCAACGAAGACCTGCAGGAACTGGACGAGCTGCTGGACAGCCTGCGCGAGCGTTCGGAAGAAGTGCCGCAGTGGGAGTTCTGCGACGGCTTCCTGACCGCCGTGGTCTGCACGCGCCGCCCCATCTCCGTGGGCGAATGGCTGCCCATGCTGCTGGGCGACGGTGAAGACCTGCAAGTGCCCGATGGCCAGCCCCTGCCCCAGCTGGAGGTGTTTGCCAGTGCCGAGCAGCAGGCCCGCTTCCTGGAACTGGCCCAGCGCCGCATCGACGAAATCCGTGTCCAGCTGGACACCGAAGTGAAGTCCCTGGCCGATGACGAAGCCTTCCAGCCCGAAGTGCTGGACACGCGCGGCGCCATCCTGGTGCTGCCCGAAGCCGAGCGCGCCGAGATCGAAGACGAGGAAGTGCCGTCCTTCGCCCAGGTGTGGGCCCTGGGCTTCATGTTCGTGGTGGAGAACTGGGCCGAGGAATGGGCCGCTCCCCGGGACAAGGAAGCCGCCCAGTGGCTGGATGCGGCCATGGAATTCATCGTCAACCTGACCGAAGACGACACCGACGAGCCGGCACTGAACCTGTACGAGGAAACCGGCCCGGTATCGACCAGCCAGGAGCGCGTCGACGCCTTCGGCGAAGCCGTCTGGGCTGTGTACGACCTGCGCCAGCTGTGGCGCAGCATGGGCCCGCGCGTGACCGCCGTGGTCAAGGGCGACGAGCCCGGCCGCAACGACCCTTGCAGCTGCGGCAGTGGCAAGAAGTTCAAGAAGTGCTGCGGCGCCTGAGCCGGCACGGACACTGCGGCGGCCGCAAGGCCATCGCACCAGAAAAAGGAACCTGCAGGACGCGGGTTCCTTTTTTTCTGGGCAGCGTGCAGGGGCATGTGGTGGCGATGTACGTGTTATTACGTAGCTGGGCGCGCCGGATAATCGGCAGATTCCTGTCCGGTCCCCAGGGCCGCGCGCTTTGCCGCCCGCATCGGGGTGAATCGAGGCGGTCTGCATGATCTGCGGGCGCGCCACGGCGCCGTCCGGGTCCATCTGCCTACCTGCCTAGATGACCGTTGCGACTTCCGTGCCCGCGCAGACCTTGCCCTGGCAAGGGCTGCTGCCCTCCGAACAGCCCCATGGCGCTGCCCCCACCCTGCTGGCCTCCCGCACCCTGTGTACCGTGCTGGTGCTGGGCGCACACGGGCGTCTGGGTTATGCCTGTGTCCAGGCATTTGCCCAGGCGGGCTGGCGCGTGCTGGCCCATGTGTGTCCCGGCAGCGGGTTGGTGCAGCACCCGTGCGAAGCGCCGCCGGTGGCCGGCGAGGTGCGCTGGGTCGACACCCCGCTGACCGACACGGCCGGCTGGGACCAGCTGCTGGCCAGCCATGGTGGAGTGCACGTGGTGGTGCATGCCATGGCCACGGGGTTTTCCTCCTGGGCCTGGGCCCGCGAGCTGGAGCAGCTCACCCGCTCCAGCATTGCCGTCGCCCGGCGCTGCAACGCCCTGCTGCTGGTGCCGCTGTCCATCCTGGCCTACGGGCGCCAGCTGCCCGAGGTGCTGCGCGAGGACGATGCCCTGCCGCATGCGGCGATGCTGGGCTCCTACCTGGCCGAGGTGCGTGCCCAGACCGAGCTGCAGCTGCGCATGGCGGCGGAAACCGGCCTGTCGGTCTGCACCCTGCGTGCCGGGGCCTACTACGGCCATGCGGGCGATGGCTGGATCCGTGATTCGGTGGCCGGCCAGCTGCCGCGCGGGCGCATGGCCTGGCTGGGGCCGTATGACGTGGCCACGCCCTGGGTCTATGTGCACGACCTGGCCCAGACCCTGGAGCGTGTGGCCAGCCAACGCCACCGGCTGGGCAGTTGGGTCCGGCTGCACTTTGCCGGCCAGCAGCGCCAAGGCCAGGACTGGTGGCAGGCCCTGGGACAGATCGCCCAGCAGCGGGGCTGGGTGACCGGCGCCGCCGATCTGCGCTCCGGCCATGTGCAGTGGCCGCTGTGGAAACTGCTGGGCTGTTTTTCCCCCCGTATGCGCGCGCTGGGCTCGATGGAATATGTCTGGCGTACCCCGCACCGCCTGGACAACCGCCGCCTGCTGGCGCTGATCGGCCAGGAGCCGCGCACCGACTGGCAGCAGAGCGTGGCGCAGACGGTGGAGCTGCTGTTCCCCGCGCCGGTCGCCTCGCCCATGCTGGCGCCGGCACCGATGGAGTTGGAGTTGCCCGCAGCACGCCCGCAACAGCGGGTGGATGCGGAGTAAAAAGGTTCGGGTGCGCCCTGGCGGCGCACACGGTGCACAGCCCGGCGGCTGCAGACTTGCCCCAGGCTGCGTACCATCGCGCACCAGAGCCCGCAGATGCCGGGTGTTTTGTGCTCTCCATGAACCCTTCCACCTTGATGCGCTGGCGTGCCGAATGGGCCCCCAGCATTCCCCGTGAACTGCTGGCCGGTGCCGTCGCCACGTTCGCACTGATTCCGGAGGTGATTGCCTTCTCCTTTGTGGCGGGGGTGGATCCGTCGGTGGGGCTGTTTGCGTCCTTCGTCATCAGCATCGTCATCGCCTTTTTCGGCGGGCGGCCGGCCATGGTGTCGGCGGCGGCGGGCTCGGTGGCGCTGGTGGTGGCGCCGCTGGTGGCGTCGCACGGCCTGCAGTACCTGCTGGCCGCCGGCCTGCTGGCGGGGCTGATGCAGGTCGCATTCGGTCTGTGCCGCATGGGCATGCTGATGCGCTTTGTCAGCAGCTCGGTGCGCACCGGCTTTGTGAATGCGCTGGCGATCATGATTTTTGCGGCCCAGCTGCCCCATCTGAAGGGGGCCAACCTGCCCACCTGGGCCATGCTGGGCCTGGGGCTGGCCCTGATCTACGGCCTGCCGTGGATCGCGCAGCGCACCGGGCTGAAGCTGCTGGTGGCCATTCCACCGCCGCTGGTGTGCGTGGTGCTGTCCACGGTGATCGCCAGCGCCATGGGGCTGCCGTTGCACACCGTGGCCGACTTGGGCCAGCTGCCGCAGGCCTTGCCGGCGTTCGGCCTGCCCGCCGTTCCGTTCGATCTGCAGACGCTGCGCATCATCGCCCTGCCGGCGCTGGCGATTGCCATGGTGGGTCTGCTGGAGTCGGTGCTGACGGCGGCCGTGGTCGACGAGCTGACCGGCACCCCCAGCGACAAGAACCGGGAATGCACCGGGCTGGGCCTGGCCAATATGGCGTCCAGCGTGTTCGGCGGCATTGCCGGCTGCGGCATGATCGGTCAGGCCGTGGGCAATGTGAAATACGGCGGCCGGGGCCGACTGTCCACGCTGTTTGCCGGGGTGTTTCTGCTGATCCTGATGGTGGCCCTCAAGGATTGGGTGTCGCGCGTGCCGGTGGTGGCCCTGGTGGCCATCATGGTCATGGTGTCGGCGTCGACGTTCGACTGGGGCTCGCTGCGCAATCTGCTGCGCTACCCGCGCCTGTCCAGCGGCGTGATGGTGGCCACCGTGGCCATCACCGTCGCCACCCACAACCTGGCGGCCGGCGTGCTGGCCGGGGTGCTGCTGTCGGGTGTGTTCTTTGCGTTCAAGGTCTCGCACATGATGCAGGTGACGCTGCGCGAGGCGGTCGATGGTGCGCTGGAATGGACGGTGCGCGGTCAGGTGTTCTTTGCCTCTGCCGATGCGCTGGTGGAAGCGTTCGATGTGCGTGCCGCCGCCGGCCGGGTGGTGCGCATCGACGTCAGCGGGGCGCATTTCTGGGACATCACCGCCGTGGGGGCGCTGGACAAGGTGGTCGAGCGCCTGCGCCAGCACGGGTGCACGGTACAGGTACAGGGGCTGGATGCCGCCAGCCAGCGGCTGATGGACCGGGTGCAGGGCTGAAGGCATCACCCTACGCGGGGCGGGCGCCGCCGCGCCGGTCAAGCGGCACAGGCGTAGCAGAAAGGGGGAGACGAGGTACCCATTCTTATAGGGTGGTCTTGTTTGTAGGACTGCTCTGACTGCGGCGTGCGTCGCAGGAGATAGATGGCGTCAGCGTGGTGGTGGTAATCAATGGATTGCCGCCGTCACATCTGCAAATCCTTGAAGTTAGATGAAGCTTGGCCTGTGTAAATCATTGTGAAAAGTTTGGCTGACTTGTTTCCCCGTTCACCGCTCGCCGCGATCCGACAGTGGGTCGGACGGACGGGGATTCTCCAGGTATGGCGTCATTAGACTTTCCTCATGGCGGGCATGTCAGCCTGCTGAGAGGAGAGTTGCCATGCAAAAAGCTCTGCTGCGCTTCTGGCGCGATGAAGAAGGTGCCACCGCCATTGAATATGGCCTGATCGCTGGCCTGATTGCGGTGGTCATCGTCGCTGCCCTGACGGCCCTGGGCACCGACATCAGAGGCGTGTTTCAAAGCATCAGCACGGCCATTACGACCGCCTCCGCGCCTGCTACCCCCTGAGGCAGACCATGCTCGGCGCCATCGCGCTGCAGGGGCTGGCGGCCGCCGTGCTGGCGCATGTGGCGTGGTGCGATGTGCGCTGGCGCCGCATTGCCAACCGGGATGTGCTGCTGCTGGCGGCGTTGGGTGCTGCGGCGGCCGTGCTGGAAGTGTCGCCCTTTGGCCTGGACCTGGGGCAGGCCCTGCTGGGCATGGCACTGGCCTTGCTGGCGCTGCTGCCGTTCTATCTGCTGCGCTGGATGGGGGCCGGGGATGTGAAGCTGGCCGCGGCCATTGGCATGTGGCTGGGCGCTGCCCACGCCGGCGAAGCATGGTTGATCAGCGTGCTGCTGGCGGTGGCCTGGGGTCTGGGCCTGCAGTGGGCGCGGCCCGGCCCGGCGCCGCTGGCCGTTCCCCGTGCCGCGCCGCGCATGCCGCCCTTGCGGCAGGTGCCCTACGGCATGGCGCTGAGCCTGGCCGCAGTGGCCGTCTGGTGGTTGCGCCGCTGAGCCGCCGAATTGCACAAGGAGTCGACACCCGATGCCCCAGTTGCCCGCCACCCACCGGAACCCGAACAGGCAACGCGGGGTGGCGGCGCTGGAACTGGCATTGGTGTTTCCCGTGCTGTTTCTGATGATGTATGGCCTGCTGTCCTATGGGCTGATCTTTGCGGCGCAGCATTCACTGGCCCAGTCTGCGGCGGAAGGCGCGCGTGCGGCCTTGCGCTTTGACAGCCTGAACGATGCCGAAGCCTCCCGCACGACCGCGGCCTGCACCATGGCCAAGCAGGGCGTGCGCTGGCTGGAACAGGTGAGCGGGCGTGCCATTGCCTGCCAGACGCAGCTGGTGACCGCCGTGCAGTGCCAGATTCCGGCGGCCTTGGCCAGCCGGGTGCGCTGTCTGTCGGTGTCGCTGAACTATGACTATGCGGCCACCCCCATCCTGCCGCGCCTGCCGCTGCTGCCCACACCCCAGCGTCTCACCGGGATGGCGGTGACGCAGATTGCGCTCAGCTACTGAACGGGAGGCACATGCACAAAGGCTTCAAATTCGTCGCGCTGGCCCTGGTGGTCCTGGGAGGCGGGCTGGCGTGGATGGCCTTTCTGGTCTCGGGTCCGGCCAGGGCGCCGGTTGCTCCAACGCCGGGCACGGTCGCTCCTACGGTCAGCATGGTGGTGGCCAGCAAGGCCTTGCCTGCCGGCCATCTGCTGCAGGCCGAGGATGTGCGCCTGCAGCCGGTGGCCATGCTGCCGCCCGGCGCGGTGGCGCTGGAGGCCAGCGTCCTGGGGCGCACCCTGGCGCAGCCTGCGGCAGAAGGCGATCCGGTGATCGCTTCCCGGCTGCTGGGGGGTATCGCCGCCGGGCTGCAAGCCGGCGAGCGCGCCGTGGCCATCAAGGTGGATGAGTCCTCCGCCGTGGGGCACAAGCTGGCCCCGGGCGACTGGGTGGATGTACTGGTGGTGCTGCGCAAGGACAGCCAGGAAGTGGACGCCACCCAGGCCCGGCAGCTGTTGGCCCGCAAGCGGGTGCTGGCCTATGGCAGCCAGATGGAGGGCGCTGCCGGCAAGGACGGCGCCGATGAGGCCGCACGCACCGGGCAGCCGCCGCGTACCGCCGTGCTGGCGGTGCAGGCGCAGGAAGTGAATGCCTTGCTGCTGGCGGAGCGCCAGGGGCAGGTGCTGCTGGCCTTGCGCAATCCGCTGGACAGGGAGGATGCGCCATCCCGCGCGGCCGTACCGAGCACCGAAGTGGTGGTGCTGGAGCAACTGGCCCGCACCGCGCCCGGGCGCGCACTGCCGCCGTCGCAGACCGCGTCACTGCTGACCGCACACCATGGCCTGCCGCCAGCGGCGCGCAGGCCCGGGGGGGAGGGATCGCCACCGCGCGCAACGGGTCTGGCGGTCGAAGTCTTACGGGGGAACCGGTCCGAAACCGTGCATTACTGAGTGAGGTGCCATGAGTTCATATCGCGCAACACCCGCCAATCCGTCCTGGTGGTGGCGCCGGGCAGTGGGGGGGCTGGTGACGGTGGCGTGTGGTGCCGTGCCGTTGGCGGTGGCGCAGTCCCAGGGGCAGGCAGCGCCGTCGATGCTGGAAAAAAGCCTGCAGGTGGGGGTGCAGCAGCTGCTGGAGGTGCCCGAGGGGGTGCGCCGCCTGGCGGTGGGCGATGACACCGTGCTGGGCGTGCAGGTGCAGCGGGCTCGGCCCACCGGCGGGTCCGCCCAGTTGGTGCTGACCCCGCTGAAGCCGGGCGTGAGCTCGCTGATGGTGTGGCCGCAAGGTACCGGCGCGGCGCGCCACTATGTGCTGACGGTGCGCCAGCGCTCCGGGCAGGAGGGGGTGCGTTCCACCAGCCTGGAAGCCCATGCGCAACGCATGGCGGGGGACAAGGCCGCGCAGGGGGATGCCGGCGTGGTGCTGCTCAAGAGCCATGTGGTGCAGGTGGACGTGAAGGTGGTGGAGATCAACAAGAACCGCATGCAGCAGGCCGGCATCAATCTGTTCAGCACCCGCAGCAACAGCCAGGGGTTCCGCTTTGGCGTGCTGTCGGCGGGCGCCACGGGCAGTACTGCCTTTGGTTCCCCTGGCTTGCTGGCGCCGGATGCCAGCTCGCCTTTTGCCCAGGCGTTTGGCCTGCTGCTGGATTTCGGCAAGGCCGGCGTGGGCGTGAACCTGGGCATGCTCGAAGGCAGTGGCATGGCACGGGTGCTGGCCGAGCCGTCGCTGGTGACGCTGTCCGGGCAGAGCGCCAATTTCCTGGCCGGCGGTGAAATCCCGATTCCGCTGTCCCAGGGCAATGGCTCCGTCAGCATCGAATACAAGCCCTATGGCGTGGGCCTGACCGTCTCTCCCACGGTGCTGGACGACCAGCGCATCGTGCTGAAAGTGGCACCCGAATCGAGCGAGCTCGACTATGCCAATGCGGTCACGCTGCAAAGCGTGGCGGTGCCCGCCATCACCACGCGGCGTGCGGACACGACGGTGGAGCTGGGGGATGGCGAGAGCTTTGTCATCGGCGGGTTGGTCAGTCAGGCCACGGTGTCGTCCGTCAACCGGGTGCCGCTGCTCAGCCAGATTCCGGTGCTGGGCACCTTGTTCAAGCGCCAGGAATTCAGCCGCAAGGAGCGGGAGCTGGTGATCGTCGTCACCCCGCGCCTGGTGCGACCGTTTGCCCAGGGACAGCTGCAGGAGGGGCAGCTGCCGGGGGCCGGAAGCGATGGCACCGGGGGCCGCCGCTTCTGGGGCAGCTATGTCGGCCCCAGCGGCAGCAGCGATGCCCTGCCGGGCTTTTCGGAATAAGGAGGGGCCATGAACTTTGCGGATGTCACGACCCCTTCGCTGCTGGAGCCGCCGCCCGCCCAGGATGCGCCGGTGTGTGTGCTGCAGGTGGGGGATTCGGCGGAGGATGCGGCCTGGCTGCAGGCGCGCATCGGCAATGCCATGCAGGTGCTGCACTGCGCGCCCCACCCCGAGGCGATGAAGGCCGCACTGACCCCCCAGGTGGTGATGGTGGTGGTGCAGTTCGATGCCCGCCAGGACCTGGAAGGACCGGTCAAGCTGGCCCAGTGGCTGCGCGAACACCAGCCCAAGCTGTCCGTGCTGGGCATGGGCTATGCCAACACCCCCAAGGTGCCTTTGGCGGCACTGCGGGGCGGGGCGCAGGACTTCCTGGACATGGCGGGGTCCGTGGAGGAGCAGCTCAAGCCCTTCTGGTCCTTGAGCATGCGCGGCAGCGCGCATGTGCTGGGCAGTAAGGCGGCCGCAGGGCAGCAGCTGGGAAAAACCGTTGCGCTGCTGGGGGCCCGGCCCGGGATGGGGGTCAGCACCCTGGCGGCACACCTGTCGGCGGCCCTGGCGCAGACCATGGGGGCGACTGGTCCGGCGACAGCAAAAAGCAGTGCGCTGGTGGGCTTGCTGGACCTGGGCTTTCCGCTGCGCGACGGGCTGATGCACCTGGGCCTGCAAAGCAGCTTTCACATGGTCGATGCGATCCAGAGCATGCACCGGCTGGACCCGGCCCTGTTGGCGGCCGCCTTGCCGCGCCACCGTTGCGGCCCGATGGTGCTGCCGTGGCCGGCACAGCCCCAGATCATGCGGGATGTGGAGCCGCGCTCCATGTCGGCAATGGTGCAACGTCTGCGCGCGTTTTTTGCCTGGCAGGTGATTGACCTGGGGGGCTTGCCCGCCCACGAGATGGTGCAGGCCGTGGCCCGCGAGGCCGACCACGTCTGGGCGGTGTGCGACCAGTCGGTGGGGGGGATTGTGTCCCTGACGGAAATGCTCAGCACCCTGCCGTCCAAGCCGGAGGGGGCGCCGATGTGCGATGGCGTGGTGATCAACCGCGCGCTGCGCGGTGCCGGCATGGCGCCCGAGGAAATTGCCCGGCGGGTGGCACACCCCTTGCGCCATGTGCTGCCGCAGCGCGACCTGGCCATGCTGCAGGCCAGCAGCCAGGGGCAGTTGCTGTCCGAAGCCGATGCGGCCGACCCCTATTGCGTGCAGGTGCGGCAGATGGCTGCATCGTTGCAGGCCGACGGCGTGGCCGCCGCGCCCCGGCCGCAGGGGCTGCTGCAGCGCTGTCAGACATGGCTGCAGCGGGCAGGAGGGCGCACACCATGATGCAGATGATTTACAGCGATGCGGCCGGCGGGTTTGCGGCGTCGCGCGAATACCTGGCCATTCGCCTGCAGGCCCATGAACACCTGCTGGCGCGGATAGAGGAAGTCGGATCGGAGTTCTCGCACTGGGACGAGGCGCGGGTGCAGAAATTCGTGGCGCGGGAGATCGACCGCTTTGTGCAACTGCGGCGCGTTCCCATCAATACCAGCGAAGCCCAGCAGATTGCGCGCGACCTGCTCAAGGAAATCAATGGCCTGGGTCCACTGGACGATCTGATGCAGGACCAGGATGTGGAAGACATCCTGATCAACGGCTACCAGAACGTGTTCATATCGCGCCGGGGGGTGCTGCACAAACAGGCACTGGCCTTCAGTGACGACCAGCATCTGCTGCGCATTGTGCAGCGCGTGCTGGCCCCCCTGGGGCGGCGTCTGGACGAATCGTCGCCCATGGTGGATGCCCGCCTGCCGGGCGGCGGGCGCCTGAATGCCGTCATTCCGCCGCTGGCGCTGGATGGCCCGCTGGTCTCCATCCGCAAGTTCCGGCAGGAGGCCTGGGGCATGGACGATCTGGTGCGCATGGGCAGCCTGGATGCGGCCATGTCCAGCCTGCTGCACCACGCCGTGCGCGAGCGCTGCAACATCCTGATCAGCGGTGGCACCAGCTCCGGCAAGACTTCGTTGCTCAACGCCATGGCGGTGTTCATCCCGGAGAGCGAGCGGGTGGTGACCATCGAGGATGCGGCCGAGCTGTCGCTGCACCATCCGCATGTGGTACGCATGGAGAGCCGGCCTGCCGGACTGGACGGGCAGGGGACCGTGTCCACGCGCGATCTGCTGCGCAACAGCCTGCGCATGCGGCCCGACCGCATCATCGTCGGTGAAGTGCGCGGCGCCGAGGTGCTGGAGATGCTGCAGGCCATGAACACCGGCCATGACGGCTCCATGGCCACCATCCATGCCAGCTCGCCGCGCGAATGCCTGTACCGGCTGGAGATGCTGGCGGGGTTTGCCGGCTTTGCCGGCAGCGAGCTGAGCCTGCGCAGGCAGATGGTGTCGGCCCTGGATTTCATCGTGCAGATCGGCCGCCTGCCCAACGGCAAGCGCCGGCTGCTGTCCATCACGGAGGTGGTGGGCATGGTGGACGACACGGTGGCGCTGCAGGAGCTGTACCGCCACGAGTCCCAGGGCGGGCAGGTCGACAGCTGGCACAGCCTGGGAGTGCCGCCGCAGACACCGAAGCTGGCCGCCTGGAAGGCCGGCAACGCCGCACGGGGCATGGCCGATGGCGGGGGGTGGCCGCTGTGAGCGGCTGGGCCATTCTGAGTGTGGCCTGCCTGCTGGCCGGGCTGGGCGTGGCATTGTGGGGCTATGAAGCGCACCAGCGCCTGCAGCAGCAGATGGCCCGGCACCTGCAGACCGTGCTGGAGCAGCGCGAAGGGACGGCGGTGCTGCTGGGCCCGGTGGGCGGTGAGGAGGTGGCGACAGGGCTGTCCTGGGGGCCACCCTGGCTGCGGCATGCGGTCAGCTGGCGCTGGCTGTGGGGCGGCTTGTCGGTGCCGGTGGTGTTGGCGCTGCCGCTGGCGGTGCTGGGCTGGGAGCGCGCGGCGTTGCTGCTCTGGTGCCTGCTGATAGGCGTGGCCCTGCTGCTGGCCTGGCGGCGCTGGCAGCGGCTGCGCCAGCAGGTGCAGCAGCAGTTGCCGGCGTTCATCGACGGCATGGTGCGCATGGTGGTGCTGGGGCATGCCACCCCGTCGGCCTTTTTGCTGGCCTCGGCAGCGGCCAAGCCGCCTTTGCTGGCCACCTTGAACCAGGCTGCGGCCTTTGCCAAGGCCGGCATGCCGGTGGACCAGGCCCTGGCCACCGCCAGCCGCCATTGGGGGCTGGAAGCCTTCTCGCTGCTGGCGGCCATCCTG
Source organism: Comamonas terrigena NBRC 13299 (assembly GCF_006740045.1). NCBI lineage: Bacteria > Pseudomonadati > Pseudomonadota > Betaproteobacteria > Burkholderiales > Comamonadaceae > Comamonas > Comamonas terrigena. Next base: position 4,365,992 of record NZ_AP019749.1, on the reverse strand, counting down.
CAGGTCGGCGGCCGGTTCGGCGGGCGGGTCGACAGCCTGCTGGAGCGGGTGGCGCATTTCTTGCGCGACCAGCAGCAGGCCCGGCAGGAACTGTTCGCCCTGTCGGCCGAGGTGCGCCTGTCTGCCTGGGTGCTGAGCCTGCTGCCTCTGCTGGTGGGGGGCGCCATCATCATCACCAATGCGGATTACTTCATGCAGCTGTGGAACGACACGGGAGGCCGCCAGCTGCTGTATGCGGCCGCCGGTCTGCAGGTGGTCGGGGTGTGCATGCTGTACCGCCTGGCCCAGCTGGAATGAGCAGGGCGCATGGACCGCTATCTGCCTGGGGAAGGAAGTGTGCTGGCAGCGCTGGCGTTTTTGCCGCTGCTGGTGCTCGGGTGGTGGCTGTGGCGGCTGGCCCGGCAGCGGGCGCAGCGGCACCGCCATGTGGACGCGGTGCTGCAGCGGCGCCAGCCGGTGGGGCCCACACCCCGCAGCCGCACAGCCTTGCGCCCGCGCCAGTGGCTCCAGCGCCAAAGCCAGCGCCTGCGGGCATGGCTGGCCTCGCCCGCCGGGCAGCAGGTGGTGGCGCAGGAAGATCGGACCTTGCTGGCGCAATGCGGCTTTGGCAACAGCCTGGGTGTGGTCTACCTGGTGCTGGCACGCCTGGCCCTGATGGCTTTTCTGCCACTGCTGCTGGCCTTGTGGGCGCCAGCCTTCATGGCCCGGCTGTCCTTGCTGTACCTGTTTGCCGCGCTGGCCCTGGGCTATCTGCTGCCCAAGTGGGTGCTGCGCCGTTATGCCCAGCGGCGGCGGCGCAGCGTGGAGGCGGAGTTGCCGGTGCTGGTCGATCTGCTGTCCCTGCTGCAGGGCAGCGGACAGGGCATCGACCAGAGTCTGCAGCTGATTGCGCAGGATTTTGGCCAGGTGCTGCCGGTGCTGTCGCGTGAGCTGCAGCTGGCCAACCGGCTGTATGCCGGCGGGCGTTCCCGCGACCAGGCTTTTTCCCGGCTGTCCGAGATGTTCCACAGCGACAGCCTGGCCGATCTGACGGCGTTGCTGGTGCAGATCGACCAGCACGGTGGGGCGGTGCAGGAACCCTTGCGCCAGTTCGGCCAGCGCCTGCGTGAGCAGCGGCGCATGCGCATGAAGGAGGCCATCGGCAAGGTCACGGTCAAGATGACGGCGGTGATGGTCCTGACCCTGTTGCCGGCGTTGATGGTGATCACCGCCGGCCCCGGCTTTCTGGCCGTGATGCGAACTTTGGGGAGTGTCAAATGAAGCAGCTAGGCAGTGCAAAGGGATGGGGGTGGCGCCGGTGTCTGCTGGCCGCCGCGCTGGCAGGCAGCATGGGGCTGTACGGCTGCAGCACCCAGGTGCTGGGCAGCATGGCGGCCGCGGCCATGGCTTCGTCGCAGGCGGCGGACAGCCAGGCTCGGGCGGAGCAGCAGGCGGATGCCGAGCGCGCCGGTGACGCCACGCCGATGCTGGGACAAGAGACGCAGGCCAGCTACCTGCAGGTGGTGGCGGAGCTGCAGCGCAAATCGCTGTGGTATGCCGCGCTGGCGCATCTGGACGCGCTGGAGCAGCGCTGGGGTGTTTCGGACACCAGCCGTTTGCTGCGTGCCGATGCGCTGCGCCAGACGGGCCAGTTCCAGGACAGTGAACGCCTGTACCGTACCTTGCAGAGCGGCAGCCAGGCCGCGCGTGCAGCGCATGGCCTGGGCCTGCTGGCCGCCGCGCAAGGGCAGTACCGGGAGGCCGTGGCGCAGCTGCAGGCGGCACGCCGGCTGTCGCCGACCGATGCCTTGCTGCTGAACGATCTGGGCTACGCCTTGCTGCACACGCCGCAGGCCCGCGACGCACGCCTTCCGCTGATGCAGGCGGTACAGCTGCAGCCTGCACAGCGCCGCATCCTCAGCAATGTGGCCGTGTACCTGTTGCTGTTTGGCAAAGACCAGGAAGCGGCCCAGTGGATGCAGCAGCACCAGATGGGGGCCCCGCTGCGCCAGCAGGTGTTTCAGCAGGCCCAGCAGCTGGAAGTGCTGCAGCGCGCTCCCGAACCGGATTTGCCGCTGCCGCTTCCCGCGGCCGCATCCATCCCCGGCACCACGGCCGTGGCACAGCAAGGAGCACCCTCATGATCTGCAAACCGATGTGGTGGACCCTGGTTCTGGTGGGGGCGGGCAGCGTGTCCGCGCAGACCCCGCCACCAGCGCTTTCAACGCCGCCGCAAGCTGCGCACGCGGCTCCGGTGGCTGCGTGTGCGGCACCGCCCTGCCAACCCCTGCCAGGGACCACCCCCACGGCCATGCCCGTGGGGCAGGCGACACGCGCCCTGTTGCAGCAGCAGGCCACCACCGAGCCCTCCCGTCCCCCGCAGCCCATGGCCGGCGTGGTGGCGCAGAAAGTCTATGCACGCTATGTGGAGAGCTTTGCCCACCCGATCCCCGAGCGCGCGGCATCGCCCATGGCGAAGAAGTAGCGCACCGAAGGCCCCCGTGACCCCTTCCCTGCACCGCTCCCAGAAAGGCGCTGTGGCGCTGGTGGCGGCGCTGTGGATGGGCGTTGCGCTGTCGTGCCTGATGGCGCTCGATATCGGCAACCTGTTCTGGCAGCAGCGCGAGCTGCAGAAGATGGCCGACCTGGCTGCGGTGGCGGGTGCCGCGGATCCCGTGAACACCTGTGCTTCCCTGGCGGCGGCCAGCGCCGCCAGCAACGGACGGGCAGCGACCGACCAGCTGCAGGTGCAGTCCGGGCACTGGCAGCCCAATGCATCCGGACAGCGCGCCAGCTATTTCGTGGCCGGTGCTGCCTCGGTGGTGAACGCCTGTCGGGTCACGGTGCAGCGCACGGTGCCGTATTTCTTTGTGTGGCCGGCGGCCGACGGCGGGCGCCGCAGCCTGCAGGCCACGGCCACCGCCGTCCAGCGGCCGCAGCTGGCCCGGCTGTCCGTGCGCTCCAAGCTGGCCGCCATCCAGAACAACAACGATGCGCTGTTGCTCAATGCGCTGGTGGGCGGTCTGCTGGGCGGCAAGGTGGATATCTCGGTGCTGGGCTGGAATGGCCTGCTGGGCACCCAGATCGACCTGCTGGCGTTTCTGGACGCCCTGGCATTGAAGGTCGGCATTGATGCCGGGGACTACGACCGCTTGCTGAGCACCCAGGTCAGCGTGAACAAGGTGCTGGAGGCCATGCTGGACGTGGTGCAGCGTGGTGCGACCACGGCGGATGCGAATGTGCAGGCCCTGCAGAGCCTGGCGGGCGTGGCGGCCACCGTGCCGGGTGTGCGGCTGCAGCTGAACCAGTTGCTGAAGCTGCAAAGCGGGCTGACCGGCTCGGCGCTGTCGACCTCGCTGAATGTGCTGGAGCTGGCGCAGGCCGTGATCCAGGTGGGCAATGGCAACAATGCGGCGGCCGCGGCGGTGGACATCCCGCTGGGGATTGCGAATACGAGCTTGCGTCTGAAGGTGCTGCAACCCCCGCAGCTGACCGCGATCGGCGACCCCGCGCTGGCCAAGGCCGATCCCCTGGGGGCCGACCGGCTGTTCGTGCGCACGGCCCAGGTGCGGGCCCTGATCTCGGTGGACCTGCCGCTGGTGGGTGCCACCATCACAGCGCTGAATGCCTTGTTGAAGCTGATTTCGCCGGCCGTGGCCCTGGTCAATTTTCTGACCGGAGGCGGCAGCGGCTATGCTGACCTGGAGCTGCTGCCGGCCCCCAGCCGGGTGGATGTGGTCGTAGAGGCGGGCGGCGGTCAGGTCTATCTGACGGACTATGTCTGTACCCCGACCGGCAAGGCGCTGGTGCAGACGGTGCGGACCTCGGCCGCCGAAATCCGGGTGGGACGGCTGGGCCTGACGGCCAACGAGGCGGCACAGAAAGCCTTTGCCTCCAATGCCCCGGTGGTCATGCAGCCGCTGCCGGTGCTGGATATTGGCTGCTGGGGCTGCGACGGCGTGGGCAAGCGCACGGCGCAGTACTTTGGCGGCCTGGGCCTGAAGCTGGACACCCCGGTCGCCAGCAAACAGGTGGCGGGGTTTCAGCTGCTGCAACCCCCGCGCCTGGACCAGGCCGCGGTGTGGGGTGGCATCCAGACGGACAACGTGGTCCAGAGCCTGGACAACACCTTGGGCAGCCTGAGCGGGCTGACGACACTGCCCGCCGATCCGCGTGCCTCGCAGGCCGGCATCCAGGGCATTCTGAAGCTGGTGGACGATATTCTGGCGGGGCTGCTGTCCTTGATCGGCGGCCTGGTGGCCGGGGTGCTGGCGCCGGTGCTGGACCCGCTGGTCAACACCTTGCTGCGCCTGCTGGGCGTTGACCTGGCCCTCACTGAAGTGGGCGGTCAGCTCAACTGCGGCGGCGCGGCCGAGCTGGTCTATTGAGCGGCATCGCTACCCGCCTGGCTAGGGTGCGGATGCTGCGACCAGGGCCAGCAACTGCTGCAGCGCGTGGTCGCGTGTCTGCTGGCGCACGGCCGCACGGTCGCCTGCGAAGCGCAGGCAGGCCGTGTGCAGCTCGCCTTGCACCGACCAGCCAAACCACACCGTGCCCACCGGCTTGTCGGCGCTGCCGCCGTCCGGGCCGGCCACGCCGGTGACGGCCACGCTGGCCTGTACCGGTGCGTGCCGGGCGGCGCCCACAGCCATGGCGCGGGCCACCGGCTCGCTGACGGCGCCGTGCTGTGCAATCAGCTCCGCAGGCACCCCCAGCAGCTCGGTCTTGGCGGCATTGGAATAGGTGACAAAGCCCCGCTCCAGCCAGCGGCTGGAACCGGGCAGGTCGGTGCAGGCGGCGGCAATCAGGCCGCCGGTGCAGCTTTCCGCGGTGGCCATCATCCAGCCGCGTGCCACCAGGGCCTGGGCCAGGGCGGAGAGGGTGTCGTGCAAAGGGGTGGGCATGTCGGCTGTCTTTCGGGCGGGGTCAGCGGCGCTCGCGCAAGCGCATGTCCTGCGGCCAGGAGATGCGGTGCTCGGCGCTGATCTGCTGGGTGGTTCCGGGCGGCAGGGCCAGTTCCCAGAGCACGCTGCCGGGCTGTCCGTTCCAGCGGGTGCTGGCCGGCTGTGGGCTGTAGCGCGATTCCACGCGGATGTCCTGCTGTTCTGCCACCGGGGCGGCATCCAGCAGCTGCAAGGTGACCGGCGTGCGGTGCAGGTTGCGCACCTCCCAGCGGCGGCTTTCCACCCGCTGCTGGCGGCTGCCGGTGAAGCCCGTGCTGCCCTGTGTCTGCTCGGTGGGCAGGGCGCGCAGCTGCACCCGTTCGTCGCGGCCAAAGCCCAGGCCGGTCTGGGCCACCTGGGCGGCATCCAGGCGGCTGGCGCCTACATAGGCACCGTCGCGGTACAGGCGGATGGGGCCGCTGGGCCAGACGCCTGTTTCAGGCAGGGCAAAGCTGGCGATCAGGTAGGCATGTGCATCCAGCGCCGGCGTGCTGCGCACCAGCACCTGGGCGTCCAGCTGCTGCTCGCCCAAGGTCAGGCTCAGCTGCTCGCCGTTGGAGGGGACGTTGACGCGCTGCGGCAGCACGAACTGGGTGGCGTGGCTGCCTTCGAAGACGCTGGCGTCGAAACTGGCCGGTTCCGGCGTGGGGGCCAGACTGGCCATTTCTGCCGAAGATGCCATGCGGGCCATGGGCGCGGCGACCGGAGCGGGCATGGGCGGGGCCGGCGGCGCAGGCTGGGCTTCGCTGATGCGCCAAGGGCGCGGCAGCGGACCGCTGGCGGCGGCATTGGGCTGCCCGGTGGACAGGGTCAGCGGCACATCGCGCCAGTCCTCGCCGCTGTTCTGGCTGACCTGGGCGGTGCGCTCCAGCCGCACACGCTGGCGTTCCACATCCAGGCTGGCACGGTAGCCGGGTTGCCAGCCGGTGCCCCGCACCTGGTAACTCAGCTGCAGCGTTCCGCCCTGGGGGGCCGACAACGTGACCAGCACCGTGCTGGCCAGGCCCTGGGCGCCGCCGGTGCGCTGTGCATCGGCCTGCAGCGGCTTGAGCTGCTCTTCCAGCGCCTGCCGCTCGCGTGCCAGCTGGTGCTGGCGCTGGGCCACGCTCTGGCCGGTGCGGCGCAGTGCATCGGCCGTGGCGGCAATCTGGGCGGTGCCTGTGGGCTGGGTATAGCGGTTCAGCCAGCCGCCTGCCTGCTCCAGCCCCTGGGCCTCGGCCTGCAGCGCGGCGATCTGGTCTTCCAGCGCGCGGATGCGGGCCTGCTGCGGGTGGGCACAACCGGGAATCAGCGCCCGTGGCTGCTGGCGCACCGACAGCTCGCCCACAGTCATGCCGGCGGGTGCACTGACCTGCAGGGTCTGTGCATCCAGCCCGGCGGGCAGGCAGGCCAGCACGGCCTGGCGTGCACCTGGGGGCACCTGCAGCGTGCGCTGCACGGTGGCGCTGCCGGGGTAGACCGTGACCTGTGTGATGCGGGAGTCCTGGGCCTGCACCGCAGTGGCCAGGGATGTCAGGCAGACCAGCGAAAGTGCGGGCAGGGCAGGGTGCATGGGGGCTCCGTGGGTCAGCGGGTCAGGTGGCGCCAGACGGCCATGACCAGCAGGGTGCAGAAGGCGGCGACCAGGTCATCGAACATGATGCCCCAGCCTCCTTTCCAGCCAAAGCCCTTGAACAGCCGGTCGGCCCATTTCACGGGCTGGGGCTTGGCAGCATCAAAGAAACGGAACAAGACAAAGGCCGCCAGCTGGCCCCAGAAGCCCATGGGCATGGTCAGCCACAGGATGATCCACATGGCCAGCACCTCGTCCCAGACGATGTGGCCGGGGTCGGCCACGCGCAGGTGGCGGGCGGTGACGGTGCAGGCCCACCAGCCCACGCACAGCGAGGCCAGCAGCAGCCAGCCGATCTGTGCCGGCGTCAGCCACAGCTGCAGCACCAGAAACGACAGCCAGCCCCACAGCGTGCCCACGGTGCCAGGTGCGATGCGGCCCAGGCCGCTGCCAAAGCCCAGGGCAATCAGGTGGGCCGGGTGGGCCATCATGAAAGACACCGTCGGGCGCGGTGGCTTGGCCGGTGTGGCGGTGAAGGTGCGGGAGGCAGCGGAGCCCGCAGGCGTGTCGTGTTCGACGATGCGCTTGGGCTCGGCGTCGGAAATCGGTTGGTCCATGGACATGATTGTAGAAATGCCTGCGGTGCTGCCCGGCAGGGGGGCACGTGTTTTAGTCCGGCGCAGCGCAGCCGAGGGGGTCAGTCCGCGAAATGGTCGAACGAGGCAAAGTGCGCTGCCACCGGCTCGCCCGCAGCGTCCACCAGACGCAGACCGGCGTGGGCCTCGATGCAGCCGATGCGAGTGACGGGTGTGGCGCTGGCGGCACCGGCCTGCAGCACCGCGTCGCGGGCCTGCGGCGGGGCGGTGAAGCACAGCTCGTAATCGTCGCCACCGGCCAGGGTGCACTGGCGCAGATAGTCGCGGTCAAAAATGGCTTCGGAGCCCAGCATGTCGGCATAGGCGGCGATCAGCGGCGTCGTCAGGCTGGTGTCGATGCAGGCGCCGACGCCGCTGGCATCCAGAATGTGCTGCAGATCGCCCAGCAGGCCGTCGCTCACATCCAGCGCGCTGGTGGCCACACCGCGCAACGCCTGGCCCAGGGCCACGCGGGGCGTGGGCGCTTCCAGCCGGGTGCGGGCGGTGGTCAGCAGGGCGGGGGGCAGCGGGTGGCGTCCCAGCAATGCATCCAGCGCCAGGCGGGCATCGCCCAGGTTGCCGCTGACCCAGATATCGTCGCCCGCGCGGGCGCCGCTGCGCAGCAGGGCCTGGCCGGCGGGCACTTCGCCCAGGACGGTGATGCAGATGTTCAGCGGCCCGGCCGTGGTGTCGCCACCGATCAGCTCGCAGTCGTGCTGGGCCGCCAGCGCGAACATGCCTTCGGAAAATGCGGCACACCAGGCTTCGTCGGCCAGGGGCAGCGACAGCGCCAGCGTGAAGGCCAGCGGTGTGGCACCGCTGGCCGCCAGATCGCTCAGGTTGACGGCCAGGGACTTGTGGCCCAGCAGGTGCGGGTCCACGTCGGGAAAGAAGTGGCGACCCTGCACCAGCATGTCGCAGGACACGGCCAGCTGCATGCCGGGTCCGGGGGCCAGCAGCGCGCAGTCGTCCCCCACACCCAGGGCGGCGCGGCGCACGGGGCGCTGGAAGAAGCGGCGGATCAGATCAAATTCACCCACGGTGTGCGGCCCTCGTCATCAAGGTTGCGATTGTCGCGCCTGTGCTGCAGCTTGTGTGGCGTCGGGCGCCACAAAAACCACCGCCGCCTGCGCGCCCACAGCACCGCTTTGCGCAGCCTTTGCCCGGGAGTGCAGGCCAGGGACGCCCACCGCGAAACTGGGCTCCCACAGGTGAGGGAGCGCCGCAGTCCGCAGGCGACGCAGCGGGGTCATGCGGCACCGCGAAAGCGCAACCCGGCCTGGCGCACCACTTCGGCCAGCAGCTGTTCGTCCTGCTGGCGCTCGCGCAGCCAGCGGGCATCGTTGTGCTGGCGCTGGACCTCGCTGCGCAGCATCTGCAGCGCAGGTGCGGCGCCCAGGCGCTCGGCCTGCGGCGCAATCTGGTCCATGGTGCGCAGAATGTGCTCGGCCAGCGGCAGGTGGCTGCCGTCGGCCGGGTCCACATAGACGGCGTCCAGCCCGAAGCGGCACGCCTGGAAGCGGTTGTAGGTGTAGACGAGGTAGTCGTCTTCCTGCGGCGTGAAGGGCTGGGTGTCGATGAACCAGGCCGCCAGTGCCTGCACATAGCCGGCCAGCGCGGCGGCGCGCTCGATGGTCAAGGGCGTGTCGAACACGCGGATTTCGATGGTGCCGAACTCGGGCTTGGGACGGATGTCCCAGTAGAAATCCTTCATGCTTTTGACCACACCGGTGGCGGTCATCTTGTCGAAATACTGCTCGAACTCCTTCCAGGTCAGCACGCAGGGTGCACGTCCCGACAGCGGAAAGGCAAAGACCGAGTTCAGCCGTGCCGAGTCGAACGCCGTGTCCTGGGCCTGCACGAACGGGCTGCTGGCCGACAGCGCAATGCAGTGCGGGATGTAGCGGCTCATGCGGTGCAGCATCAGCAGCGCCTCGTCCGGCCCGGGGCAGCCGATGTGCACATGCTGGCCGAAGATGGTGAACTGCTTGGACAGGTAGCCATACAGGGCCGACAGCTCCTGAAAGCGCGGCTTGTCATAGATGCGCTGCTGGTGCCAGAGCTGGAACGGGTGGGTGCCGCCGCCAATCACGGCGATGTTCAGCTTGTCGGCATTCCTGACCAGGGCATCGCGGATGGGCGTGAGCTGGTGCAGCACCTCGGCGGCGCTGTGGCAGATGTCGGTGGAGATCTCGATCATGCTGCTGGTCATCTCCGGCACCACCGAGCCGGGGAGCGGCGTCTTGTGCATCAGCCGGATCATGTCCTCGGCATAGGGTGCCAGGTCATAGTCGTGGGTGTTGACCAGTTGCAGCTCCAGCTCCACGCCCAGGGTCAGCGGGGCGGAGGTGTGAAAAGTCTCAAGCGGCATCGCGGTCTCCTGCAGCAGTGGGGGCCGGGGTGGGTTCGGGTGCGGCGGCGGGCGCCGGGGCAGGGGCGTTGGGCGCCGCCACCTGGTTGCGCCGTGCGCCACGCCAGCCCGTGCCTTCGCCGGCGCGGTACAGCGCCATGGTGGCCAGCACGGCGCCGGCCAGCTCCATCAGCACGATGGCGGGCAGGGCAATGCTGGCAATCAGTTGCCCGGCTTCGGGGGCGGCCTGGGCAAACTGCGATGCCAGCAGCAGCGCCACGGCCGACATCGGCGCCATGGCGCAGGCCACCCACGCCGACTGGCGCCAGCTACTGCCCGAGCCGATATTGCCGACCGCCACGCCCACCGACTTGGCCAGCAGGCGCACCACAATCAGTGCCAGAGTGGCCAGTCCCAGCGCCCAGCCACCGGAGGCACTGGTGGCGACGCTGGAGACCAGCACGAACATCAGCATGGTCAACAGGCTGGAGGCCGTGCCCAGCTGGCGCGGCCAGGCCCAGGGGCGCGGGTGCATGTGCTTGAGTACCATGCCCGCCAGCAGCGCGGCCAGTGGGGCCGATCCGCCCAGGTGGGCCGCTACGGCGCTGGCGGCGGCAATCAGCGCCAGAATGAGGATGGAGGTGTTTTCGCTGGTGGGGCTCATGAAGCGCAGCGCCAGGCGCATCAGCAGGGCCAGGAGCGCGGCCATCAGCACCGAGATGCCCAGCACCACCAGCACCGGCGAGATATCGTCCAGCAGCGAGGTGGTGGGACGGGCAAAGATCTCCGCCTTGGCGCTGCCGATGGTCAGTGCATACAGGGTGGACAGCGTGGCCAGTACCATGGCGCGGTCTGTGACCGGGCCGCTAGCATGGGTGTCGTCGCTGACGCGGCGCAGCAACACCGGCGATGAGGCCATGGCAATCATGGCCAGCGGGCTGGCGATGTGGGGCGGTAGGTCCAGCCAGCGCAGCGTGAAGAACACGGCGGCATAGGTCAGCGCGGATTCGAGCACGCTTTGCACCAGCACCATGGGGTTGTGGCGGAACCAGCGCAGCGCAATGCGCCCGCCGCATTCGAACAGCACCACGGCCACTCCCAGCTCCACCAGGAACAGCACCGGGCCGTGCAGCGGCCATTCCGACCCAGAAAACCCCAGCAAGCCAGCAAGCGCGCCGACCATGGCATAGCCCACCACTTTGGGAATACCGGTCTGGCGCTGGCACAGCGAACCGACGACGGCGGCCACCGCCAGCAGCACGGCCCAGTGCACGGCAGGAAGGCCGGCGGAGGGGCGCAGCCATTGGGACCAAAAGCTCAACATGTCAGGCATGGCATGTCCTTTCAGCAGCGTGCCGGCGCAGTGGCCCGCACGGGTGGAGGCGCGACCGCGGCCGTGGTGGCCGGGGCGCCTGGCATCACGCAGCAGCGTGCCCTGGGTGGCTGGGGTTCAACGTGTGCCGGATGGCAGGAAGAAGCTCAGCGGGCGGACGCGTAGCCGGTGGCGAATGCCGGCGTAGATGCGCGAACGCTCCACGCCGCTGACGTTGTGCGCACGCAAGGCGGTGCGAAACGCCAGAAGAAAACTGACCAGCACATTCAGTGCGCCGTTGAAGGGCAACATGGCCGCGGCCCACCAGAAGGCAGGCAGGTGCAGGACCTGCAGGCCCAGCGTAGCACTGGCAACGCCGATCTGACCAGAGGACAGTGTCACATGACGTACTTCCAGCCCCAGTCCGAAAAAGCCCGCAATGGCCGGGGTCAGCCCCAGCATGAAGCCCAGGGCGATGTTGGAGGTTAAGCCCGAGATGTTCTGGCGCAGAAAGCCGGACCAGCGCAGGGCCCGCTTTTCGCCCAGCAGCCGGGTGATGCGGGGGTTGTAGCGGATGGCGGAATCCATGCGCCGCAGCACAAACCAGTTCTCCACCCAGCCGCCCAGGATGCTGCTGGCATACAGCAGCACGCCGGTGAAGGCGGCAAACAGCAGCGACGGGCCCAGCAGGCTCAGCGAATCCAGGGTCTGCAGTGCATGGATGGGGTCCAGCGGCGGGGAGCCCCACAGGCGTGCCACCAGCAGCGACAGGCCTAGTGCGGCAGGGAACACCACCAGCACATTGCCCAGGACGGCCGCCACCTGCGAACGGGTGAGGTTGGCCACTTCGTCGACGAATTCCTCGACGGCGTTGCCGCGCTCCAGATCCTTGAGCTTGGCGGCAATGGCCGGCGCCGTCATCGCCGGCTGCTTGGTGGCCACGGTAAAGTGCAGCAGCTGGATCAGCACAAAGCTGATGGCGTAGTTGATGCCGGCCAGAAAACCGCCCCAGAAGGCCGACAGCGCCAGGACATGCAGGGCCAGCTTGAACAGGGTGGTGAAGGACATCACCAGGCCACCACCGGCGGCGCGTCGCACCATGTCCAGGTATTCGCGCGGGGTGCGGGTGATGTAGTGCTCACCGGTTTCGGCGCTGCGTTCCGTGATCTTGGCGGCCAGCAGCGAGGAATTGGCGTCATACAGCGCACGCAGGCTGCGGCGGTCGCGGCCCACGCTGACAAAGCCTGCCAGCAGGCGGGCCGCATCCAGTTCGGGGCGCGTGGACAGCAGGCAGTCCAGCAACTGGCGCACGCGCACGATGCGGGTGCGCAGCTGGCGCAGGCGGAACACCAGACCGACCGAGATGCCTTCGGCCGCAAAATGCGTATACACCGTGCCGACCGCCGCGCGGCAGGCGTCCAGCCGCTCGCGCAGGCGGGCCTCGGCCTGCTCCAGCCGGTCGGTGGTGCGCAGGCCATGGAGCACTTCCACGCGCAGGCTTTCCACATCGTGGATTAGCGCGTGGAAAGGCTTTTCATCGCGGATTTCCTCGCTCATGCGCAGGCGCAGCTCGGGGGCAAAGCCGGTCGACAGGATCTGGCCCGCGCAGTAGGTGATGGCGCCCAGCAGCGCGTGCTGCCAGAAGCTGGCGCCCGGGCTGCCCGCGGGGCTGAGGGCCAGGGCCAGGCGCTGCAGCAGAGGTTCGTCCAGCGCCTGGAGCCAGCGCACATCGAACTCTTCGTTCAGCGCTATGGAGAATAGTTCGGAGGCGTCGATCGTCTCGGGCGTGCTGGGCAGCAGCTTGTAGCGCAGGCGTTCCGTCAGCTCGCTGAAGAAGGCGGTGCGGGGGGCAAAACCAAAATCGGCCAGCAAGGTGGTGATGTCCACCTGGTCGATGAACTGCAGCCACCACAGTTGCAGGCGTGCGGCGGCATCGGGGTCGGCGTCCAGGGCATCCAGAAACAGGCGCACGCGCTCCACCGCGCCTTCGGTGGACGGATGGGCGGCGCGCACCCATTCGATCAGGTGAATCAGCCAGAGGTGGCGCTGGGCCAGTTCGGCATGGGGGTTGAGCTCCGCCAGCAGGCGGGGCAGGTCATGGGCATTTCGCTTCATGCGTCCTTCAGTGGAGGATGCGGGTGGCCGGCATGGCGGCGGGCATGCCGTCATCCGGATCTTCGACATCAAGCACAAACAGGGGGATGGGCGTGTGGAACACCTCGGCGTCTTCGGCGACGCACAGATAGCTGCCGTGCATGGTACCGGTGGACGTGGTCAGCTCGCAGCCGCTGGTGTAGCGGTGGGCCTCGCCGGGCTGCAGCAGGGGCTGGCGCCCGACCACCCCCAGGCCGCGTACCAGTTGTTCGCGGCCGTGGGCGTCATGGATATGCCATTCTCGGGCCACCAGCTGGGCAGCCACCGTGCCGGTGTTGGTGATGGTGATGGTGTAGGCAAAGCGAAACATTCCCTCCTGCGGCGCGGACTGCGCGGGCAGGTACTGGGTTTCGACTTCCACCTGAAACTCGTAGGTCGGCATGGTGCAATGGTAACTGCGACAATTCAAAGCCATGAGCCCCACCTACCGCATTGCCCCTTCCATCCTGTCTGCCGACTTTGCCCGCCTGGGCGAAGAAGTGCGCAACGTCATTGCTGCCGGCGCTGACTGGATCCACTTCGATGTGATGGACAACCATTACGTGCCCAACCTGACATTTGGCCCCATGATCTGTCAGGCTTTGAAGCCCCATGCCGTGACCCCCACCGGCCAGCCTGTGCCCATCGACGTGCACCTGATGGTGCAGCCCGTGGACGATCTGGCCACGGCCTTTGCCAAGGCGGGCGCGGACTACATCAGCTTCCACCCCGATGCCTCGGGCCATGTGCACCGCAGCATCCAGAACATCAAGGGACATGGCTGCAAGGCCGGCCTGGTGTTCAACCCCGCCACGTCGCTGGACGTGCTGGACTGGGTGATCGAGGACATCGACCTGATCCTTCTGATGAGCGTGAACCCCGGTTTCGGTGGCCAAAGCTTCATCGACAGCACGCTGCGCAAGGTGGAAGCCGCACGCAAGCGTATCGAAGCCTCCGGCAAGGACATCCGCCTGGAGGTGGATGGCGGCATCAAGGAAGCCAACATCCGCGCCGTGGCCGATGCGGGTGCCGACACCTTTGTGGCCGGCAGCGCCATCTTCGGCAAGCCCGACTACCGGGCCGTGATCGACACCATGCGCGCCAACCTGGCGGCCTGATGCGGCCTGTATGCCGGGACGCCTTCCCGAGGAGGGCTCGCATCAGTGTTTTTGGCCGCCGACGCTAGCGCGCAATGTGCAGAGTACGTTATGAACCATCTGCGCGCAGGATCCGCCGTGGCGGGAAAAGCCTTCCAGCCTATTGCTGGAAGGCTTTTTTCATGGCGCCGCGGGCAGCAGGCACATGCGCAGGAGTGCGGGGATAATTTGCGGCTCTGGCTTCGGACCTGCGCTGTGCCGGCAGGGGTCCATGAAGATGGGTTGTTTCTGGTGGCTTGTGCCGCCTGGGTGCGCACAGGCGGCCCACTTTGGGATATCTATGCAAGTGCAATTTCCAGCGGGCCATACCCGCAAGACCGTGGATGTGGATGCCGCCATCGTGGACCTGGACGGGACCATGGTGGACACCATCGGCGACTTTGCCGAGGCCATCACCCGCATGCTGGCCGATCTGCAGCTGCCCGCGCTGCCGGCCTCTGCGGTCGAACACATGGTGGGCAAGGGCACAGAGCACCTGCTGCGCAGCGTGCTGGCCCATGTGCTGCAGCATGCCGGCCATCCGCAGGCAGAGCGGGATGCGGCTGTGCAGGCGCTGTTTCCGCAGGCGCTGGCACGGTATGAGCACCACTACATCGCCATCAACGGCCAGTATTCGGCCGTGTACGACGGGGTGGCGCAAGGGCTGCAGGCGCTCAAGGATGCAGGCCTGCGCCTGGCGTGCGTGACCAACAAGCCCATGGCTTTCACCGTGCCGCTGCTGGCGGCCAAGGGGCTGGAGGGCCTGTTCGAGCAGGTGTTCGGGGGCGATTCCTTCCCCCGGAAAAAGCCGGATCCCATGCCCTTGCTCAAGACCTGCGAGGCGCTGGGCACCCCGCCCGCGCGCACGCTGATGCTGGGAGACTCCAGCAACGACGCCCAGGCGGCACGGGCAGCCGGCTGCCCGGTGGTGCTGGTGAGCTATGGCTACAACCACGGCCAGCCGATCCACGGCGTGGATGCCGACGGCTTTGTGGACAGCCTGGTGCAGCTGCAGGCGGTGTTGGCGCTGGCCTGAGCCGGGTCCGGGCGGTTGCAGCTTGGCCGCACGGCTTTCTGAGGGCGCTGTGGTGGCGGGATGCCGGTTCCATGCGGCGGCCGTGTCGGGGCCGTAACGGAAGACCACACGCGGTGGCAATGCTCTGCGCCAGGGCATGGGCGGGCGCGATGGTCGGGATTGCAGGACAAGATGCATCCCATCCGCCGGTCCGTGCGCAGGTTTGCTACACTTTGGCGCTATGTTCATTCACTACGTGTTCATCACAGGTTGCGCGGACCGGGGAGCCTGGCCCTGGCGCAAGCCATCCGTCATGACCGTTTAACACGCACGCGGGTGCATTGCCGCGCGTGCACCCGTAGCCCCTGCCGTTGCGCACGGGGCGCAAAGAATGAACCCGCGGCGCCCGTGGGCCTGCCTGGCCCCCACAAGACCGGAGCGCCGCCCGCGATGGGAATCTGCTCCTGTGATCACGGAACTCGAATTCAAAAGCCTGGCCAGCGAAGGCTATAACCGCATCCCCCTGGTGACCGAGGCGTTTGCCGACCTCGAAACGCCGCTGTCCCTCTATCTCAAGCTGGCGCATGCCAACGGCGACGGCAAATACAGCTTTCTGCTGGAGTCCGTCGTCGGCGGAGAGCGCTTCGGGCGCTACAGTTTTATTGGACTGCCCAGCCACACCCATCTGCGTGCCAGCGGCTTTGGCGCGGCGGCCAAGACCGAGGTGGTGACCAGCGGCGCCGTGGTGGAAACGCATGTCGGCAATCCGCTTGACTTCATTGCCGACTACCAGAAGCGCTTCAAGGTGGCCCTGGTGCCCGGCCTGCCGCGCTTCTGCGGCGGTCTGGCCGGCTACTTTGGCTATGACGCGGTGCGCTATATCGAGAAGAAGCTCGAAGCCAGCTGCCCTCCCGACACGCTGGGCACGCCCGATATCATGCTGCTGCAGTGCGAGGAGGTGGCCGTCATCGACAATCTGTCGGGGCGCCTGTACTTCATCGTCTATGCCAATCCGGCCGAGGCCGAGGCGTATTCGAAGGCCAAGCGCCGCATGCGCCAGCTGAAGGACCAGCTGCGCTACTCGGTCAGTGCGCCCCAGATTAAGGGCGGTGACAGCCACCCGGCCGAGCGCAGCTTTGCCAAGGCGGACTACCTGAAGGCAGTGGGCGAGGCCAAGGAGCTGATTGCAGCCGGTGACTTCATGCAGGTGCAGGTCGGTCAGCGCATCCACAAGCGCTACACCGAATCGCCGCTGGCGCTGTACCGCGCGCTGCGCTCGCTCAATCCCAGCCCCTATATGTACTACTACCACTTCGGCGACTTCCAGGTGGTGGGGGCCAGCCCCGAGATCCTGGTACGCCAGGAGAAAGTGGAGGAGGGAGAGAAGATCACCATCCGCCCCCTGGCCGGCACACGCCCGCGTGGCGCCACCCCCGAGAAGGACAAGGCAGCCGAGCTGGAACTGGTGAACGACCCCAAGGAGCGTGCCGAGCATGTGATGCTGATCGATCTGGCGCGCAACGACATTGGTCGCATTGCCAAGACCGGCAGCGTGAAGGTGACCGAGGCCTTTGTGGTGGAACGCTACAGCCATGTGATGCACATCGTCAGCAACGTCGAGGGCATTCTGCAGGACGGCATGACCAGCATGGACGTGCTCAAGGCCACGTTCCCGGCAGGTACGCTGTCGGGCGCGCCCAAGGTGCACGCCATGGAAATCATCGACAGGCTGGAACCCACCAAGCGCGGCATCTACGGCGGCGCCGTGGGGTATCTGAGCTTTGCCGGCCACATGGACATGGCGATTGCCATTCGCACCGGCGTCATCAAGGACGGCATGCTGTATGTGCAGGCGGCGGCCGGTGTGGTGGCCGACTCCGTTCCCGAGATGGAGTGGAAAGAAACCGAACACAAGGCGCGCGCCATGCTGCGCGCGGCAGAGCTGGTAGAAGAAGGACTCGAGTAATGACGCGCGCGATCGACAAAGTGAAAACCTGCAGCACCATGGCAGAAGTGCGTGCCGGCGTGAATGCGCTGGACGACATCCTGGTGCCACTGCTGGTGGAGCGCAGCGGCTACATGACCCAGGCCGCCACGGTGAAGAACGACGAAGCCCTGGTGCGCGATGAAGCCCGCATCCAGACCATCATCGACAGGGTGCGGCCCCAGGCGATGGCCCAGGGCGGCAATCCCGACCTGATCGAACGCCTGTACCGCGCCATGATGGAGTGCTACATCGATTACGAACACCAGGAGCTGGCCCGTCTGCGCGCTGCCGGCCTGCAGCCCAAGGGGGAGCAGCCATGAAGCTCCTGATGATCGACAACTACGACAGCTTCACCTACAACATCGTCCAGTATCTGGGCGAGCTGGGGGCGGATGTGACTGTGGTGCGCAACGACGAAACCACGCTGGACGCGGTGATCCAACTGGTGGCGGAGCAGGGCATCGAGCGCATTGTGATCTCGCCCGGTCCCTGTTCGCCGGCGGAAGCGGGCATTTCGGTGGCCGCCATCCAGCACTTTGCCGGCAAGCTGCCGGTGCTGGGTGTGTGCCTGGGCCACCAGGGTATTGGCGCGGCGTTCGGTGGTGACATCGTTCGTGCGGGCCAGCAGATGCATGGTAAGACCAGTGTCATCACCACCGACCAGCGCGGCGTGTTCGCCGATCTGCCTAAGCAGTTCACCGTCAACCGCTACCACTCGCTGGTCATTGACCGGGCCACGATGCCGGACTGCCTGGAAATCACCGCCACCAGCGAGGACGGCGAGATCCAGGGCGTGCGACACAAGACGCTGGCCGTGGAGGGTGTGCAGTTCCACCCGGAAAGCATCCTCACGGAGCACGGGCATGCCATGCTGAAGAACTTTCTGGAACAGAAATAAAACCCGGGCCGCGCTGCCACCAGCAGCCGGCCCTTTCATTTTGCACCGCTGCTGTGTGCAGGCCGCTTCGGTTTCCAAGCAAAAACAACCTGAAACCCGGCGCCTCGCGCATACCAGGCAGCACCAGCCACCGCAAAGGAATACGGACCATGGCCACCATCAACGCCATCACCCCCCAGGAAGCGCTGCAGCGCACCATCGAACACCGCGAAATCTTCCACGATGAAATGCTGCACCTGATGCGCATGATCATGCGCGGGGAGCTCTCGCCCGTGATGACCGCCGCCATCGTCACCGGTCTGCGCGTGAAGAAGGAAACCATTGGCGAAATCTCCGCGGCCGCCGAGGTGATGCGGGAGTTCTCCAATAAGGTGCAGGTGCACGACAAGTCCCACCTAGTGGACATTGTGGGGACCGGCGGCGATGGTGCCAATACCTTCAACATCTCGACCTGCTCGACCTTTGTGATCGCGGCGGCCGGCGGCAAGGTCAGCAAGCACGGTGGACGCAGCGTCAGCAGCAAAAGCGGCAGTGCCGATGCCATGGAAGCGCTGGGCATCAACATCACCCTGCAGCCCACGCAGATTGCGGACTGCATCCGCGATGTGGGCATCGGCTTCATGTTCGCGCCCAACCACCACCCGGCCATGAAGAATGTGGCCCCGGTGCGCAAGGAACTGGGCGTGCGTACCATCTTCAACATCCTGGGGCCGCTGACTAACCCGGCTGGTGCGCCCAACATCCTGATGGGGGTGTTCCATGAGGATCTGGTCGGCATCCAGGTCCGTGCGCTGCAGCGCCTGGGTGCTGAACACGCACTAGTGGTCTATGGCCGTGACGGCCTGGACGAAATCAGCCTGGGTGCCGGGACGCTGGTGGGCGAGCTCAAGGACGGCGTGGTGCGCGAGTATGAAGTCCACCCCGAAGACTTTGGCTTGCGCATGGCGGGTACGCGTGCACTGAAGGTGGAGAACCCCGAGGAATCCAAGGCCATGCTGCTGGGTGTGTTGCAAGGCGACCAGGGGCCTGCGCGTGACATCGTCTGCCTGAATGCCGGTGCTGCCTTGTACGCTGCCAATGTGGCCCGCAGCATTGAAGACGGCCTGCTGCGTGCCCAGCAGGCACTGGACAGCGGTGCCGCGCTGCAGAAACTGCAGCAACTGGTTGCCTACACGGGCAAACTGTCTGCATGAGCCTGCTCGATGCCCCGATCTGGAACGATGCTGGCACGTGGATCGTGCTGGGCATTTCGCTGCTGTTCCTGGTGGTTGGGGTGGTGATGCACCGCATCATCCTGCAGATCGCCCGCACGCCGGCGCCTGACAAGCCAGCGCCGCCCACGGACTGAAGCATGCAGGCCCCGGCGGTGTGGGTGCTGCATAGCATGCGTCACGCGGCAGCCTGGAGGGCTTACCGATGGAGTGATGTGGCTGGCGGCAGGCAAGGCGCGACAATCGAATGCATAGAAAGCCCCGTCAGGGGCTGCGACGAACAAGGGAATCCATATGTCCGACATTCTGAAAAAAATCTGCGACGTCAAGGTGCAGGAAGTGGCGGAAGCCAAGCAGCGTACGCCGTTCGAGGCCATGCGCCGAGATGCCGAAAGCCGTGTCAGCACACGCGACTTCGTGGGTGCGCTGCGCGCCAAGATCGCAGCCGGCCAGGCCGGTGTGATTGCAGAGATCAAGAAGGCCAGCCCCAGCAAGGGTGTGATCCGTCCGGACTTCGATCCGGCCGACATTGCCCAGAGCTACATGGTGGGCAACAGCAACACCAAGGCCAAGATCCACGGCAACGCCACGGCCGCCTGCCTGTCGGTGCTGACCGACCGCCAGTTCTTCCAGGGCGAGCCTGATTTCCTCAAGCAGGCCCGTGCCAGCACGCTGCTGCCGGTGCTGCGCAAGGACTTCATGGTGGATCCCTACCAGATCTACGAATCGCGGGCCATGGGTGCCGACTGCATTTTGCTGATCGCTGCCTGCCTGGAAGACAGCCAGATGGCGGAGATGGAGCAGATCGCCCACAGCCTGGACATGGCGGTGCTGGTGGAGGTGCACGATGGCGTGGAGCTGGAGCGGGCGCTCAAGCTCAAGACCGAACTTGTGGGCATCAATAACCGCAATCTGCGCACCTTCGAAGTCAATATCCAGACCACACTGGACCTGCAAAAGCAGGTGCCGGCCGACCGTCTGCTGGTGACCGAGTCCGGCATCATGACCCGTGACGATGTGAAGACCATGCGCGATGCGGGCATCAACGCCTTTCTGGTGGGTGAAGCCTTCATGCGTGCGGATGAACCGGGCGAAGCGCTGGCCGCCTTGTTTGCCCATCCCAAGAAATAAGGCCATTGCACGGCACAGCGTCTCTGCCCGCAGCGGCACGCTGTGCGGTGACGGATGGTGTGCAGGGGATGGCTGGTGCACGCGGCCAAGCTGGCAAGTGCGGGGAGCGCGCCAGAATCAGTGCACTGCGCTCGCTGGCCATTCGTGTTTTTGAGTAGGAAAGTGGTCTGAAATGTCCGATGCAAGCGCTGGAACAGCAACGCAACTGGAAAGCGCCAATCCCAGCGACTGGGCCGTGGCGCCTGGCTGGCAGGCGGCGGTGGATGCGTTCTTCTTCTCGCCCTCCGGCCAGCAGTTGCTGGACTATCTGCAGCAGCGCCTGGATGCGGGTGCGGTGGTGTTTCCACCGCAGCCGCTGCGTGCACTGGAGTTGACCGCGCCCGAGGATGTGCGGGTGGTCATTCTGGGGCAGGACCCCTACCATGGGAGAGGACAGGCCGAAGGGTTGGCGTTTTCCGTGGCCAGCGGCGTGCGGCTGCCGCCTTCGCTGCAGAACATCTTCAAGGAAATCCAGCGCGACCTGGGTGCGCCATTTCCCCCATTCCCGCAACCCGGTGGCAGCCTGGTGAAGTGGGCACAGAACGGTGTGCTGCTGCTCAACACCTGCCTGACCGTGGAAGAAGGCCAGGCCGCCAGCCACAGCAAGCGCGGCTGGGAGCTGCTGACTGATGCCATCATCCGTCAGGTGGCCGAACAGGGCAGGCCCACGGTCTTCATGCTCTGGGGCAGCCATGCCCAGTCCAAGCGCCTCTTGATCCCGCAGGACCGCGGTCACCTGGTGCTGATGAGCAACCACCCCTCACCGCTGTCCGCATTGCGTCCGCCTGTGCCCTTCATCGGCAATGGGCACTTTGGGCAAGCCAAGCGGTTTCGGGAAACGCACGGATATTGAGATCCGGATGTGCTGTGGCTCCTGGCATGAAGTGCCAGCTGTTTTGACGTTCGCACCATAAAAAAGGCATGCGCTAAGCATGCCTTGGAGGAGTTTGGTCGTCGGGTGTTTATGGTTTCAGGCCAAGTGCTGCACGCAGGCGCGCGACTTTTCCCGCTTGCGCGGGATTCTGGTTGGCCCCGTGCAAGGCATGACGGATCAGAACGAACAGCAGTAGCAACATGCCGCCAGCGGCGGTGCAGCCGAGCACAATCAGCGACTTCTGGGGCTTGGCGGGCAGCTCTGTCAGAGTGGGTTGCTGGGCCAAATTCTCTTCAGTCAGGCCTTCCATCTGGGACTCCAGCTTGGAAATGAGCTCTTGCCTTTTGCTGTTCGACGCCTGCAGCTCGCCATACAAACGGGAAAGTCCTTCGCTGCTGGTGCCGCTTTGCAACTGTTTGAGGGTCGCGGCTTCCAGCATTTCTGCCGAGGCCAAGCGTGCGCTTTCTGCCTCCAGTTGCTGTTGCAGACGTTCCTGCTCTTTCCCGCGTGGAGCGGTGTGGGGCAAAAGTTTTTTCCAGATGGTGGCGTTGAGTGTCTGGGCCTTTTCAGGGGTGGGGCCTTGGGTTGTCAGCGTAACCAAGGGGGCTTCCTGTTTGCCCACAGCGACCTGAATCAGCGCCTCCATTTTCTTCAGCCGTTGGGCGCTGCTTACATCCTGCTCAAACTGCAGATCTTTGGCGACCTGCTCCAGAATATCGGCAGATTTGATATAGCTTGCGACCACTTGGCCGGAAACATCCAATCCATTTTTGCTGGGCGACAGTATCGAGGTACTTTCGTAAGTTTTGGGCAGCGAAAAAGCAATCGCCAACCCCAAAAGGCCGGCCAGCATGGTCCCTGCTACAAGCAGCCGAAGATTTTCGGCGATTACCACGAGCAGATCCAGAAGATCAATCTCATTATCGGGAGGCATATATGTTTCTGGAGACTGCATTACATCTGTAGCATGGCTATGGATAGCCTTTGAATCTAGCATGTTTGTCACAGACTCTGCACTTTGGTTCGTCCGATACGTCGCGTATGTGTGTCATTTTGTCGAGTGCTCGGTAAAAGCCGCCTCAGGCGGATCAAGGAAGCGTTTGCAATGCCCTCGTTTGGGAGTGGTAGCAATTCTTTCGGAACTTTTACTGAGAATGATTCTCATAAAATGGATTCGATGGGCTTTTGGTCCTCTTGAAGGCATCGCAAAGGAATGGATATGCAAGGTTTGTGGACGCGCCGCCAGACGTTGGCGGGCTTGGGTGTGGTATTGGCCCTGTCGTGGTCGGCGGCGCAGGCGGCAAATGTCAAGGTGCAGGACAACACCGGTGAGGTGTCTATGCCGCTGCAGCCCAAGACTGTGCTGGTCTATGACCTGGGCGCGCTGGACATCATCCAGACCTTGGGCGGCGCGGTGCACGGTGTCCCCAACCAGGCCCTGCCGCCGTTGCTGGCGGGCTACAAGGATGCCGCCAAGTACCCACAGATCGGCAGCCTGTTCGAGCCCGATTACGAAAAGATCAAGGCCCTCAAGCCCGACCTGATCATTGCCGGCAACCGCACGCTGCCCAAGATCGATGAACTCAAGAAGTTCGCACCCGTGCTGGATGTGACGATCGGCGACGGTGACCAGCTGACGCAGATCTACCGCAACATCCGCGCCATCTCGGCCGTGTACGGCGTGCCGCAGAAGGGGGCGGCCGAGATCAAGCAGATCGAGTCCGAAATCGCCGATGTGAAGTCCAAGGCACAGAAGCAGGGTTCGGCCCTGATGCTGATGACCAATGGCGGCAAGATGAGCGTGTACGGCCCGGGCTCGCGCTTTGACATGCTGTACACAGTGTTTGGCGTGCAGCCCATCAAGGACAAGATCGAGGTCTCCAAGCATGGCCAGGCCGTGTCCTTCGAGTACCTGCTCAAGACCAACCCCGACTGGATGCTGGTGCTGGACCGCGATGCGGCCATCAGCCGCGAAGGCGCTTCGGCCCAGAAGCTGCTGGACAACAAGCTGGTGCATGCCACCAAGGCCTGGCGCAACCAGCATATCGTGTACCTGAATGCGGCGAACTGGTATCTGCTGTCCAACGCCGGTCCGGGCGCGCTCAGGGAGAACCTCAAGCAGCTGTCCGATGCTTTCGGCAAGTAAGGCGCCCCGCACCCATCCATCCTCGCCACCCGCGTCCGGATGGGTCGGGGGCAGTGCCAAGGTCATCGCCGCCGCCATTGCCCTGCTGGCGCTGGCCATGGCCAGCTTGGCCGTGGGCGTCAGCGATGTGTCCTGGAACACGCTGTGGAGCCGCAGCGAGGATGATCTGGTGGCCCAGGTGCTGATGTACTCGCGCGTGCCGCGCACACTGGCCCTGGTGCTGGCCGGTTCGGCCATGGCGGTGGCGGGCTTGCTGATGCAGATGCTGGCACGCAACCATTTTGTGGAACCATCCACCGTGGGCACGGTGGAGTCGGCCACGCTGGGCATGCTGGTGTGCATTCTGTGGGCGCCGGACTGGCCGGTGATGGCCAAGATGGGCGTGGCGGCGCTGTTTGCGCTGGCGGGCACCGGCCTGTTCATTGGCGCACTGTCGCGCATCCGCCTGCGCACGGCGTGGATCGTGCCGCTGGTGGGCTTGATTCTGGCGGGCGTGATCGAGGCGGGCACCACCTTCCTGGCCTACCAGCACGACATGATCCAGTCGCTGCGTGCCTGGTCGAACGGCGATTTTTCGGCCGTCGTCGAAGGCCGCTACGAGATGCTCTACCTGTCGCTGGCGGTCACCGTGGTGGCCTGTCTGGCGGCGGACCGCTTCACAGTGGCGGGCCTGGGCGAATCCTTCGCCACCAACCTGGGACTGAACTACAAGGCGCTGGTCTGGCAGGGGCTGATCGTGGTGGCGCTGGTCACGGCCTGCATCGTGGTCACGGTGGGCAGCATTCCCTTCGTGGGGCTGATCGTGCCGAATGTGGTGCGCCTGCTGGTGGGTGACAACGTGCGCCGCAGTGTGCTGTGGGTGGCGGCGGCGGGCGCCGGGCTGACGCTGGCCTGCGATCTGGTGGGGCGCCTGGTGATTGCGCCCTATGAAATTCCGGTGGGCACGGTGATGGGCGTGGTGGGCAGTGCGCTGTTCCTGGCCATCCTGCTGCACCAGCGAAAGCGGGAGGGCTGAAGCATGCCGACCTGGAATCCCGCCACCGTGGCGGATGCAAAACCGGCTCCTGTGCAGTCTGTGCGCTGGCAGCGCCCTGCCGTGCGGCTGGGGCTGCTGGCTGTGCTGGCGCTGCTGGCCATGACCGCGTTCATGACCGTGGGTGTGGAGGCCGACTGGGCCTTTGTGCTGCAGCACCGCGGCACCAAGCTGGCGGCCATGGTGGTGGTGGCCTGTGCGCTGGGCATGTCCACCGTGGTGTTCCAGACCGTGACGCACAACACCATTCTGACGCCGGCGGTGATGGGCCTGGATGCGCTCTACCAGTTGCTGCAGGCGGCGCTGGTGCTGGTGCTGGGATCCGTGGGCGTGGTGGCGCTGGGCATGGTGCCCAAGTTCGGGCTGGAGATTGTCTGCATGGTGGCGCTCAGCGTGCTGCTGGTGCGCTGGCTGTTTGCGGGCCAGGCAAGCAGCCTGCACCTGATGCTGCTGGTGGGCATGGTGGCGGGCATCCTGTTTCGCAGCCTGACCAGCTTTGCCATGCGCATGATCGATCCCAACGAGTTCGCCTCGCTGCAGGACCGCATGTTCGCGAATTTCAACACCATCCAGACGCCGTTGCTGTTGCCTGCCGGCATCCTGCTGCTGCTGGGCGGTGGCTTCTTCTGGCGCCGCCGCCATGTGCTGGACGTGCTGGCGCTGGGGCGGGATGCCGCCATCAACCTGGGGCTGGACTATCGCCGCCAGGTGCTGCAGCTGCTGCTGGTGGTCTGCACCATGGTTGCGGTATCGACCGCGCTGGTGGGGCCGGTGACCTTCTTCGGTCTGCTGGTGGCCAATATGGCCTACCAGTGGATGGGGACACGCCGCCACGCCTGGGTGCTGCCGGCCGTGCTGCTGTGGGGAACCGTCCTGCTGCTGGGCGGCCAGGTGGTGCTGGAGCGGCTGCTGGGCTTCAATTCTGCGCTGTCGGTGGTGGTGGAATTTGTCGGCGGCCTGGTGTTTATTGCGCTGCTGATGCGCAGGGGAAAGCAATGATCGAGACGCGCGACATCGTCAAGCGCCATGGCAGCACCACCGTGCTGCACGGTGTGACGGTGCAGATTCCGGAGCGGCAATTCACGGCCATCATCGGCCCCAACGGGGCAGGCAAGAGCACGCTGCTGTCGCTGGTCAGCCGCCTGATGCCGATCAGCAGCGGCAGCGCCAGCGTGGCCGGACTGGATGTGACCACCACGGCCAGCGATGCGCTGGCCCGTGTGATGGCCATCCTGCGCCAGGACAACCAGAGCACGCTGCGCCTGACGGTGCGCGACCTGGTGGGTTTTGGCCGCTTTCCGCACAGCAAGGGCCGCATGACGCCCGACGACCTGCGCCATGTGGACGAAGCACTGGAATACCTGCACCTGCAGGATTTGGCCGAGCGCTTTCTGGACGAGCTGTCTGGCGGCCAGCGCCAGCGCGCCTACATCGCCATGGTGCTGTGCCAGGACACCCCCTACATTCTGCTGGATGAGCCGCTGAACAACCTGGACATGGCCCATGCCGTGACCATGATGAAGCTGCTGCGGCGCATGGTGGACGAGCGCGGCAAGACCGTGGTCGTGGTGCTGCACGACATCAACTTTGCCAGTTGCTATGCCGACCACATCGTGGCGATGAAGGACGGGCAGCTGGCCTATATCGGCACACCTGCCACCGTGGTGCGCAACGAGGTGCTGAGCGCGCTCTACGGCATTCCCGTCTCGGTGCATGAGATCCAGGGGCAGCGCTTGTGCCACTACTTTGCGTGATGGCCGTTCCCATGGGGGAGGGCGCACCGCCGCGCCTGTGTAGCGAGTGTGTCTGCGGTTGGTAGCGGTGCTGGCACGGTGGCTGCCATTGGCAGTCACGTCGGTGCTTGTTTTTTGGTAGCAGGTACGGCCGGTATCAAGCCACACCCCACCGACAGGGATGCGTAGCGGGAAAGCGCTGGCCGATGGGAGAGGCGGCGCAAGACTGCGTGCGCCTCTCAAGTTTGGGTCAGGATGCACGCACCGATACAAAACGTGAGTGATAATAATTCTCATTAAAAATCACTCCTTGGCCCGTGTGGGCCTTTTTTGTTCATGTCTCCTTCGCATCGCACCCTGTTCCCCGCTGCGCGCAGCGGCTTGCTGTCTCCCCATGTCCTGGCCTTGGCCGGTGTGCTGGGCCTGAGTGCCACCGTCGCACGGGCCCAGGACGAGCCCACCACCACGCTCAAGGAAGTCACCGTGCGTTCGGCACAGGATGTGCAGACGCTGCCTGCCCCGGCGGCAGGGGGGCAGGTGGCCAAGGGCGCCGGCCTGGGTCTGCTGGGCAACCGCGATGTGATGGATGCACCGTTCAACATCACCAGCTACACCCAGCAGGTGATTGCCGACCAGCAGAGCGCCACGGTGGCGGCGGTGCTGGAAAACGACCCCTCGGTGCGCTTCACCACCAATGCCGGTCACGCCTACGAAAACTACACCATCCGCGGGCTGGAGGTGAATTCCAGCGATGTCTCTCTCAACGGCCTGTACGGCATGGCGCCCGACGGGCACATTCCCACCGAAATGCTGGAGCGTGTCGAAGTCCTCAAGGGCCCGGGCGCGCTGCTCAACGGCATGGCGCCGGGCGGCGCCGTGGGCGGTGTCGTGAATGTGGTGACCAAGCGTCCCACGGCCGATGACCGCACACAGCTGACCACCTCGTTCGCCACGGGTTCGCAGTTCGGTGTGCACGCCGACGTGTCCAGACGCTTTGGGGAAGAGCGCCGGCTCGGCATCCGTGTCAACGGCAGCATGGCCAGCGGTGAAACCGATGTCGACGACCAGAAGCGCCGCAAGCGCCTGGGTGCGCTGGCGATGGACTACCAGGGCGATCGCTGGACGCTGGGGCTGGACGCCTACAGCTACCGCTCCACCATCGCCAATGGCAGCCCGCTGATGGTGGGCTTTGCCACGGTGGGCCATATGGTGGCCGCGCCGGATGCCTCGCTGAACCAGTTCCGCGGCATGCAGGCGGAGCAGCAAAGTGACGGCGTGATGCTGCGCGGTACGGCCGAGCTGAACGACGCCTGGAGCGTGTACGGCAGCCTGGGCTGGGCCGAGCACGAATACACCGGCATGCTCAACGGCACGCGCGGCATTCTGCAAAAAGACGGCCACACGCTGAACACCCAGACCTACAACCAGTATGGCTACACCAAGAACCTCACCGGGGATGTGGGGGTGCGCGGCAAGTTCCGCACCGGCGCGGTGGCGCATGAACTGGTGCTGTCCATGAACCAGCTGCGCCAGGAAGGCGGGCGTGGCCTGAATGCCAAGGGCGGCGTGCCGTCGGCCAGCTATGTGAGCGATCTGTATGCGCCCAGCGACAAGGTGGTGTTCAGCAGCGAGGCGACCGCCTACAAGCAGGAAAAGGACAACGTCATCACCAGCTATGCCGTGGCCGACACGCTGAACATGCTCGATGGCAAGCTCGCCGTCACCGCCGGTCTGCGCCTGCAGCAGGTGGAGCAGAAGATGGCTGGCTACGACGCCCAGGCCACCACGCCCATGCTGGGCATTGTGGCCAAGCCCTGGGGAGGGCATCTGTCGCTGTACGCCAACTACATCGAAGGCCTGAGCGCAGGCACCACCGTGGCCGCCGGGTACGCGAATGCTGGCGAGACCCTGAAGCCCTACCAGACCAAGCAGATGGAGGCCGGGGTCAAGTGGCAGAACGCCGGGCTGACGCACACCTTCTCTCTGTTCCAGATCAGCAAGCCCTCCGCCATTTCGGTGACCCGCGTGGGGGATACGCTGCCCACGCTGGTGGATGACGGCGAGCAGCGCAACCGCGGTGCGGAGTGGACCGTGTCGGGCAAGCTCGCATCCGCGTGGACGCTGCTGGGTGGCGTGGCCTACACCCAGGCCAAGCAGACCAAGACCCAGGGCGGCAGCAAGGACGGGCTGGACATGTATGGCGTGCCGCGCTGGACGGCGAATCTGGGGGCCGACTATGCCGTGGCCGCCGTGCCGGGGCTGGCGGTCAGCGGCCGCATGGTCTACACCGGTACGCAGTGGGTCAATTCCAGCAACACCATCCAGGCGCCCAGCTGGACGCGTTTTGACGCCGGGGTGCGCTATGCCACCCGCATGGGCGGCAAGCCCGTCACCCTGCGCGCCAACCTGCAGAATCTGTTTGACCGCCAATACTGGGCGGGGGCATTCGCCGACAACTTCATGACCGTGGGTGCACCGCGCACGCTGCGTCTGTCGGCCACGGTGGACTTCTGAACCGTATGTTGCGCCGGGTGAATTCGTCCGGCGCATTGCCATGACCACAGCCCCGGTGCGCATACCCTGCGCCGGGGCTGTGGTGCAGGAGAGGGCCACGCCGAGGGCAACGAAGCAGACATGACCTTGAAAAGAATTTTGCAGAAACCCACCCCCTTCGCCCTGGCCGGGGTCCTGTGCGCGGTGCTCGCTGGCGCGGCGGAGGCGCAGGACAACAGCCCGGAGCCGATGCTGAAAAAAACGGTGCAGACCGCCGTTGCCGCCGCAGGGCAGCGGCTGCCGCTGGAAGTGCCCGCCGGCCAGGTGGTGCAGCTGCGCATCACCGGGGAGAACGTGCACGTCGATCTGCGCGATGCCCAGGGGCTGCATCTGCGCCGCCTGGCCGAGAACGGCCGGGGCGTGCAGACGGCCATGTGGCGTACCCAGGGTGCACAGCACGAACAGCTGTGGGCCACGCCCGTGCTGGCCGGCCTGCCGGCCACGGCGGGCCTGCAGGTGCTGCAGACCTGGACCAGCGAAGGGCCCGCACCCCTGTCTGCCGCGGACACGCCGATGGGTCCGCAGCTGCAGGCGCTGGAGCAGGCCGTGGCCGGCGGCGCTGGCACCGAGGCGTTCTGGCAGACCGTGCAGCGGCAGGGTGCGCCGCTGGTGGAGCCGTGGCAGGACGGCCAACTGCTGGTGACCTTTGTGTGGCGCGACCGGGGCAACACCAATGTGCGCCTGTTCGGCAGCCCCAGCGGCGACCACAACCCGCTGCAGAAGCTGGCCGGCAGCGATGTCTGGTGGACCAGCGTGGTGATGGATCCGCGCGCGCGCCTGAGCTATGGGCTGGCGCCGGATGTGCCGCAGATTGCCGATACGCGGCAGCAGCG
This sequence comes from Comamonas terrigena NBRC 13299, assembly GCF_006740045.1. Classification (NCBI taxonomy): domain Bacteria; kingdom Pseudomonadati; phylum Pseudomonadota; class Betaproteobacteria; order Burkholderiales; family Comamonadaceae; genus Comamonas; species Comamonas terrigena. The sequence goes on along the minus strand of NZ_AP019749.1, from coordinate 4,336,499 downwards.
GCGCATGATTCTGGCCACACTGCAGCGCGATCCGCTGAACCCGGCGGTCTTTCCCACCGCCCCGTGGGGCGGGCTGGACGACATCCACCAGGGGCGCTCGGTGCTGAGCCTGCCGCAGGCGCCTGCCCAGCCCTGGGTCGCCGCACGCGCCGGGGTGCCGCGCGGCACGCTGACACGCCATGTGGTGCACAGCGCCATCCTGGGCAATGAGCGCGATGTGTGGACCTATGTGCCTGCGGGCGCGGGCGCGCAGGGCGTGCAGGGGCTGCTGGTGCTGTTCGACGCCCATGCCTATGTGCACGACGTGGCCACGCCGCGCATTCTGGACAACCTGGTGGCCAATGGCCTGCTGCCGCCGGTGGCGGCGGTGATCGTGGGCAATGCCAGTCCCGAGGTCCGGGGGGACGAGCTGCCACCCAACCCGCAGTTCGCCCGCTTCATGGCCGAGGAACTGATGCCCTGGGTGCAGGCCCAGGGGCTGGGGCAGATGGCACGCCGCACCGTGGTGGCGGGCAGCAGCTATGGGGGACTGGTGTCCAGCTACCTGGGACTGACCCACCCGGAGCTGTTTGGCAACGTGCTGAGCATGTCAGGCTCCTACTGGTGGGCACCAGAGGGCGAAGCGCCGGGCTGGATGCAGCGGGCCTGGCAGACGCTGCCCGCGCCCATGCCGAACGTGCGCTTCTACCTTGATGCGGGCCTGTTCGAAAGCGGTCGGGGCGCGCGCGACGGCATTCTGGAAACCACGGCCGAGCTGGGCGACGTGCTGCGCGCGCGCGGGCTGAGGGTGATGCAGCGCAGCTTCGTCAGCGGCCACGACTATGTCCAGTGGCAGGCGTCGCTGGGCTGCGGCCTGGTGGCGCTGCTGGCCCCGCAGCATATGCAGCTGTCGCGCGTGCGGGGCTGCAAGGGCGTGCCGCAGTAGGCGCGCCGGCTTCTCCGGGAGCCCCCGCTCCGGAGCGGAGGCATGCAGGGCGACAAGGGGGGCTTGACGCCCTGGGGCGATCGGCAAACGCCGCGGTGGCTCAGCGCTTGCGCTCCAGCAGCATCGAATCGCCGTAGCTGAAGAAGCGGTACTCGTTCTGCACCGCATGCTGGTACAGCTCCATCACGTGCTTGTAGCCGGCCAGGGCGCTGACCAGCATCATCAGCGTACTCTTGGGCAGGTGGAAGTTGGTGATCAGGCAGTCCACCACGCGGAACTCGAAGCCCGGGGTGATGAAGATGTTGGTGTCGCCGCTGATCTGGCCGGTGCGGGCCCAGGATTCCAGCGTGCGCACGCTGGTGGTACCCACGGCGATGATGCGGCCACGGCGCTGGCGGCAGCGCTCCAGCGCAGCCAGCGTGCCCAGCGGAATGTTGTACCACTCGCTGTGCATCTGGTGTTCGGCGATGTTCTCCACCTTCACCGGCTGGAAGGTGCCGGCCCCCACGTGCAGCGTGACTGAGGCGGTCTCCACGCCGCGCTCCTTCAGCGCATCCAGCACGCCCTGGTCGAAGTGCAGGGCTGCCGTGGGCGCCGCGACGGCGCCGGGGTGGCTGGCGAAAACGGTCTGGTAGCGTTCGGTGTCCTCGGCTTCGTCCGGGTCTTCGTCGCTGTTCTGGTTGCGGGCGATGTAGGGCGGCAGCGGCAGGTGGCCGAACTGCTCCATCAGATCCCAGGGGGTGGCGTTGTGGGCGCCCTGCAGCGCAAAGCGGAACAGCGGGCCGCTTTCATCGGGCCAGCGGCCCAGCAGCGTGGCATCGAAGCCGCCCTTGCCCAGACCGCCGTGCAGATGGATCTTGGCGCCAGGCAGGGGCTTCTTGCTGACCTTCATATGGGCCACGACCTCGTTGCCTTCCAGCACGCGTTCGATCAGCAGTTCCAGCTTGCCGCCACTGGCTTTTTCTCCGAACACGCGGGCCTTGACCACCTTGGTGTCGTTGAAGACCAGCAGATCGCCTTCGTGCAGCAGATCGGGCAGCTCTTTGAACACGCGGTCCACCGGAGGGCTCTGGCGGCCGTCCAGCAGGCGCGAGGCGCTGCGTTCGGCGGCAGGGTGTTGGGCAATCAGATGCTCGGGCAGAGCAAAGTCGAAATCACTGAGGGTGTGCGGGCGGGGACTGAAAGACATGCGTGTTCTTGAGGGCCTGACAAGCCCGTTCCAAGGTCGAAACCGAAAGACGAATTGTCGCAAATACCGGCGACGGGGCGCAAAAGCATACGGGTAATTCCCCTGATCGCTCCACATATGTCCCCGGGGTCCATGGGAATGTTTGCGCCGTATCAGTACACGTACAAAGCGCACGGCCTAGACTGGCTAGTTACTTACTGCAACAAGTGGTGTGGGCATGGACACGACATTTGTCTGGGACGACAACTTCATTACCGATCTGGAAGGCGTGGATGGGCAACACCATGCGCTGGTGGATCTGTTCAACGAATTGAGCGGTGCGCTGTTTCGCCAGGGGCAGGGCCAGGACAACGACGCCCTGCTGGAAGACATCTACCGCCGTCTGCTGGCCTATACCGAATACCACTTTGCCGAAGAAGAAGAGCTGATGCAGCAGCACGGCCTGGACGAACGCCACATGCAGCCGCACCGCCATCTGCACCAGCAGTTTGTGGAGCAGGTGGCGCTGCTGTGGCGCCAGCGCAAGAGCATGGCCGACCCGGGCACCACGCTGGTGGGCTTTCTGACCTCGTGGCTGGGCCTGCACATCCTGGGCGTGGACCAGTCGATGGCGCGGCAGATCTGCTCTATCCGCGGCGGCCTGTCGCCGGCCCAGGCCTTCGACCAGGAGCGCCGCAACAACGACAACGGCACCCAGGCGCTGCTGAAGATGATCGGCAAGCTCTACACCGCGCTGTCGCTGCAGAACATGCAGCTGGCCGAATCCAATCTGCTGCTGGAAGAACGCGTGGCCGAACGCACCCAGGAGCTGGCCCAGGCCAATGTGCGGCTGGAAGCCATGTCGCGCACCGATGGCCTGCTGCAGATTGCCAACCGCGCCTACTTTGAGGAACGCCTGGTGCAGGCCTGTGCCCAGGCCGGCCGCAGCGGCCGGCCCGTGGGGCTGGTGATGGTCGATGTGGACCATTTCAAGCGCTACAACGACCACCACGGCCACCAGCAGGGCGACCGCTGCCTGCAGGCCGTCGCCCAGGCGTTGCGCACCAGCGTGCACCGCGTCAGCGATGTGGTGGCGCGCTACGGTGGTGAAGAGTTTGCCGTGATCCTGCCGGACACCGACGCCGAAGGCGCGCTGGCCGTGGCCAGGCAGATCGTGCGCAATGTACGCCTGCTGGAGCTGGCGCACGGCAACTCGCCGGTCTGGCCTTGCGTCACCGTCAGCGCGGGCGCGGCCAGCATGGTGCCGCCCGCCAGCAAGGACGGTCGCTATGGCCGCACCCAGCTGGTGGACATGGCCGATGCGGCGCTTTACGGCGCGAAATCGCTGGGGCGCAACGGCTGCCAGCTGGCAGCCGCGCCGCAGGTGCCGGCGGAAGACGCCACCCAGCAGCCGGTCTGAAGCCCGCACGCGCCTTGCAGCCTGCAGGCGGGCGCTTGCCTACCGCGCCCCGTGGCGCCTTCAGGCAGTGGCAGCTGCACCCTTGCGCCACAGCGTTTCCAGGTGGGTGAACGGCCATTCGCCCGGGTCTTCCTGGCAGACGATGCGGTCCTGGCCCGGCTGGGACAGATCGACCAGTTGGGGGCTGAGATTGCGCTGGCTTTGTGTGCAGTAAAACACCACCACGCGGGGGGCGGTCAGGCTTTTGACCGAGGGCTCGCTGACCACGGCCAGCCGTTCGGATTGCAGGCGCACCAACGATCCCACCGGGTAGATGCCCACGGTTTTGACAAAGGTTTCGAACAGGCGCTTGTCCAGGTGGGTACCCGTCCATTCGGCCATGCGGCGCAGCGATTCGGACGGGGGCCAGCCTTTCTTGTAGGGGCGGTCGGAGGTGATGGCGTCGTACACATCGCAGATGGCGGTCATGCGTGCCAGCAGGCTGATTTCATCGCCCCCCAGTCCGTCGGGGTAGCCACCGCCATCCAGCCGCTCGTGGTGATGCAGGCAGGCGTCCAGCACGGTGGCATCCATGTCGCTGCTGCCGCACAGCAGGTCATAGGCGGCGCGGGGGTGGCCCTTGATGTGCGCAAACTCTGCGTCCGTCAGTTGCCCGGGTTTGTTCAGAATGGCCGGGTCCATGTGGGCCTTGCCCAGGTCGTGCAGCAGGCCGGCCATGCCGGCGCGCCGGACCGCGGCCTCGTCATGGCCCAGCTTGCGTGCCAGCGCCACCATCAGGCCGCTGACCGCCACCGAGTGCATATAGGTGTAGTTGTCGGCCGTCTTCAGGCGCGCCACGCTCAGCAGTGCATCCGGGCTGCGCAGCACGGAGCCGGTGATTTCGTTGACCAGGTTCTCGGCCATGTCCATGCCGATGGCGCGCCCCATGCGGGCTTCGCTGAACATGTCCAGCATGGCATCGCGCGACTGCTCGCACAGCGCCATGGCCGTGTGCAGCTCCTTGCCAAGGGAGGTCGGCGCCGTGTCGATGGCCGCCAGCGGGCGCGCCTGCGGTTTGGCCGTGGGCGGTGTGCGGTCCGGGTCGGATGTCTGCTGGGGATCCCAGACCACGCAGGGCACGCCGGGGGCAATGTCCTTGCCGCGGGCCGGATCGATCCAGACCTCCGTGACCTTGCTTTTGCGCAGCCGCTGCAGGTCGGACGCATCGGTCAGCAGGAAGGCACTGCGCCAGAAAGGGTGGGAGATCCAGGGGCCGCACATCTCGTAGATGTACATGCCGGTGGTCAGGTGCTGAACGGAGATGCGCTTGAACATGCGATAGGGGCGGCACTTTGGCGCTGGTCAGGAGTGGACCATGGTAGCCTGTCCCCCGCTGCTTGTCGCCATCGCCTGCCTGCTGTTTGATTCTGCTCATGCCTGCTTCTGTTCCCGCCAAAAAACCTGCCGCCAGTGCCGCCCAACAGGCCATGCACAAGCTGGGCCTGGTGCGTGACATCGATCTGGCCCTGCACCTGCCGCTGCGCTACGAGGACGAAACCCGCATCATCCCGCTGAAGAATGCGCGCGATGGCGAGACGGTGCAGATCGAAGCCACGGTCACCCAGAGCGAAGTCCAGCTGCGCCCCCGCCGCATGCTCAAGGTCACGGTGGACGACGGCACCGGCACCTGCGTGCTCACCTTCTTCAGCTTCTACCCCTCGCACCAGAAAACCCTGTCGCCGGGGGCGGTGCTGCGCATCCGGGGCGAAGTCAAAGGGGGGTTCTGGGGGCGGCAGATGCTGCACCCTGCCTTCAAGCTGGCCGGTGGCGAGCTGCCCCAGGCGCTGACCCCCATCTACCCGACCACCGCCGGCCTGCCGCAGCCCTATTTGCGCCGTGCGATTGCCAGTGCGTTGCAGCGTGTGCAGCTGCCCGAGACGCTGCCGCCGGGCACGCCGCCGCCGGTGCTGCCGTACTGGAGCGAAGCGGGGCTGCATGGCCTGCTGGGCTTGCGGGAGGCGCTTTATTTCCTGCACAACCCCACACCCGATGTGGCGCTGGCCACGCTGGAAGACCATTCCCACCCGGCCTGGCAGCGCCTGAAGGCCGAAGAGCTGCTGGCCCAGCAGCTGTCGCAGTACCAGGCCAAGCGCGAGCGTGCGCGGCTCAGGGCCCCGGCCTTGCGCGTGCCGCCGCCTGCCGCCGGGGAGCAGTCCTTGGTGGAGCAGTTTCTGGCGGTCCTGCCTTTTGGCCTGACCGGGGCCCAGCAGCGCGTCTGCCGCGAAATCGCCGATGACATGGCGCGCACCATGCCCATGCACCGCCTGCTGCAGGGCGATGTGGGCTCGGGCAAGACCGTGGTGGCCGCCCTGTCGGCCATGGTCTGCATTGCCGCCGGCTGGCAGTGCGCGCTGATGGCGCCCACTGAAATCCTGGCCGAACAGCACTTCGGCAAGCTGGTGGGCTGGCTGGAGCCCATCCTGGAGCCGCTGGGCAAAAAAGTGGCCTGGCTGTCCGGGGCGCAGAAAAAAAAGGAACGTGCCGCCATGCTGGCGCTGGTGGCCAGCGGCGAAGCCGCGCTGGTGGTCGGCACGCATGCGGTGATCCAGGAGCAGGTGCAGTTCCACAACCTGGCGCTGGCCGTGATCGACGAGCAACACCGCTTTGGTGTGGCCCAGCGCCTGGCATTGCGGCAGAAGCTGGCCCATGCCGGCCTGGAGCCGCACCTGCTGATGATGAGTGCCACGCCCATTCCCCGCACCCTGGCGATGAGCTATTACGCGGATCTGGATGTGTCCGTCATCGACGAGCTGCCACCGGGGCGCACGCCCATCGTGACCAAGGTCATCTCGGACAGTCGCAAGGACGAGGTCATCGCCCGCATCGGTGCCCAGGTGGCCGCCGGGCGGCAGGTCTACTGGGTGTGCCCGCTGATCGAGGAAAGCGAGGCGCTGGACCTGTCCAATGCCACGGCCACGCACACCGATCTGAGCGAAGCCCTGCCCGGCGTGATGGTGGGGCTGCTGCACTCGCGCATGCCCACGGCCGAGAAGAAGGCCGTGATGGAGCTGTTCACGGCCGGCATCATGGGCGTGCTGGTGTCCACCACGGTGATCGAAGTGGGGGTGGACGTGCCCAATGCCAGCCTGATGGTGATCGAGCATGCCGAGCGGTTTGGCCTGAGCCAGCTGCACCAGCTGCGCGGCCGCGTGGGGCGGGGCGCGGCGGCTTCGGCCTGCGTGCTGCTGTATGCGGTCAACGACAACGGGCGCTTGTCCGATACCGGCAAGGAGCGGCTGCGCGCCATGGCCGAGACCAACGATGGCTTCGAGATTGCGCGGCGCGACCTGGAAATCCGCGGCCCGGGCGAATTCCTGGGCGCACGCCAGTCGGGCGCGGCCATGCTGCGCTTTGCCGATCTGGAGCAGGACATTGCGCTGCTGGAATGGGCGCGTGAGCTGGCACCATCCATGCTGGAGCAGCATCCGCTGCTGGCGGAGATGCATATTTCACGCTGGCTGGGCGGCAAGGCCGAATACCTCAAGGCGTGAACTTCCGGATCAGCGCACGATATGCGGTCGATATCTGGTGTTCAGCTGACATTTTTCTGAAAAAATCGCTGCACCCTGACTGCGAAACAAGCGAGGGCATGCAAAATGTTGAGTCCTCTCCCTGCATAGAAAAGATCCACACACGCCATGACGCTCACAGAACTGAAGTACATCGTTGCGGTTGCCCGAGAAAAGCACTTTGGCCGCGCGGCCGATGCCTGCTATGTGTCGCAGCCCACGCTGTCTGTGGCGATCAAGAAGCTCGAGGATGAACTGGACGTCAAGCTGTTCGAGCGCAGCGCGGGGGAAGTGACGGTGACGCCGCTGGGTGAGGAAATCGTGCGCCAGGCGCAGAGCGTGCTGGAACAGGCGGCCGCGATCAAGGAGATCGCCAAGCGTGGCAAGGACCCGCTGTCCGGCGTGCTGACGCTGGGGGTGATCTACACCATCGGCCCCTATCTGCTGCCCGATCTGGTGCGCAACTCCATCGAGCGCACACCGCAGATGCCGCTGATGCTGCAGGAGAACTTCACCGTCAAGCTGCTGGAAATGCTGCGCACCGGCGAGATCGACTGTGCCATCGTGGCCGAGCCCTTCCCCGACACCGGCCTGGCCATCGCGCCGCTGTACGACGAGCCCTTCATGGCCGCCGTGCCCAGCAGCCACCCCCGCTGGCGCAGAAGTCCACCGTTGTCCACCATGGACCTGAAGAACGAGACCATGCTGCTGCTGGGCGCAGGCCACTGCTTCCGCGACCATGTGCTCGAGGTCTGTCCCGAGTTCGCCCGCTACGCCAGCAATGCCGAAGGCATCCGCCGCACCTTCGAAGGCTCGTCGCTGGAAACCATCAAGCACATGGTGGCCGCCGGCATGGGCGTGACCCTGGTGCCGCGCCTGTCCGTGCCCAAGGATGCGCTGGACACGCCGCGCCGCCGCAAATCGGACGAGCCGCACATCCGCTACCTGCCCATCGTCGAAGAAGACGGTGTGCCGCCTCCCAGCCGCCGCGTGGTGCTGGTCTGGCGCCGCAGCTTCACCCGCTACGAAGCCATTGCCGCGCTGCGCAACGCCGTCTACGCCTGCGCGCTGCCGGGCGTCACGCGCCTATCTTGAGCTTGGTCACAGCCGCGCGCATGACAGCGCGCGCGTTGTGCGCTACAGTTTTCAGAACGCCCCACGGGGCTTGCATGAAAGGAGTCCAGATCCATGGCCAAAGATTCGAGCAAGACAAGCGTTAAGAAAGACAGCAAGACCGAGGCTGTACCGGCAGTGCCTGCTATCAATATCGGTATCAGCGACAAGGACCGTGAAGCGATTGCCAAAGGCCTGTCGCGCCTGCTGGCCGACACCTACACGCTGTACCTGACCACGCACAATTTCCACTGGAATGTGACGGGTCCGATGTTCAACACCCTGCACACCATGTTCATGGGCCAGTACACCGAGCTGTGGAATGCGGTGGACCCGATTGCCGAGCGCATCCGCTCGCTGGGCCACTTTGCCCCCGGCTCCTATGCCCAGTTCGGCAAGCTGACCAGCCTGCCCGATGTGCCCGCCACCCCGCCCAAGGCCGTGGAGATGATCCGCATCCTGGTACAGGGCAACGAAGCCGTGGCCCGCACCGCGCGCGAACTGTTCCCCCTGGCGGACAAGGCCAGCGACGAGCCCACGGCCGACCTGCTGACCCAGCGCCTGACGGTGCATGAGCAGACTGCCTGGATGCTGCGCTCGCTGCTGGAAGACTGACCACTTCCCGCACCAGACTGCTCAGTCGCAACGCCCGCTGCCAGCGGGCGTTGTGCATTTGGCGCGACAATTCCCGGCTATGACCTCCCCTGTTGCTTCCCCTGCTGCACCGGCGCGCAGCAAACTGTCGCTGTATCTGGACCTGATCCGCTGGAACCGCCCCGCGGGCTGGCTGGTGCTGGTCTGGCCCACGCTGGCAGCGCTGTGGGTGGCTGCAGACGGGTTTCCGGGCTGGCATCTGCTGCTCGTCTTTGTGCTGGGCACGGTGCTGATGCGCAGCGCCGGCTGCACCATCAACGACATTGCCGACCGCGACTTCGACAAGCATGTGAAGCGCACCACGCAGCGGCCCATCACCAGCGGCCAGGTCTCGGTGCCAGAGGCGGTCATGGTCGGCGTGGTGCTCACCCTGGTGGCATTCGGTCTGGTGCTGTCGACGCGCTGGGAGGCGGTGGCCTGGTCGGTGCCGGCCGTGCTGTTCACCATCCTCTACCCGTTCACCAAGCGCTTCTTTGCCATGCCCCAGGCCTTTCTGGGCATCGCCTTCAACTTCGGCATCGTGATTGCCTTTGCCGCAGTGACAGGCAGCGTACCGCTGGCCGCCTGGGTGCTGTGGCTGGCCAATATGTTCCTGGTGCTGGCCTACGACACCGAGTACGCCATGGTGGACCGCGACGACGATCTGAAGATCGGCATGAAGACGTCGGCCATCACGCTGGGCCGTTTCGATGTGGCCGGCATCATGGCCTTCTTCGTGCTGTGCTGGGGCCTGACGGCCTGGGTGCTGGCGCCGTACCAGCTGGGCTGGCCGTTCTGGCTGGGCATGGGCGCGGCGGCGGCGCAGCTCGTGTGGCACTACACGCTGATCCGGCACCGCACGCGCGAAGGCTGTTTTGTGGCCTTCAGCAAAAGCCATTGGATCGGTGCCTGCATGTTTGCCGGTGTGGCGCTGGGGTTCGCGCTGCGCTGAGCGGAACTTGCCGGGGCCGCTCTGGCTCCCTCCTTCCAGCCAGGGTGCCCGTGGGCACCCTTTTTTCATGCCCGCGGTGCTGCGGGCACCGTGCGAAAGTGGGAAGATGCAACGCAGACAGTGGCTGGGAGCTGCCGCGGGTGCGGCGGCGCTGGCTGCAGCAGGAGTGCGCATGACCAGTGCCAATGATGTCGCGCAGGCCGCCGTGCAGGCGGGCATTGCCGAGCTCAAGCCGTCGCCCCGCATGCCGGTGCTGTTCCTGGGGCATGGCAGCCCGATGAACGCCATCGAAGACAACGCCTACCGCCGCAGCTGGCAGCAGTTGGGGCAGGAGCTGCTGGCGCAGGTGGAGCGGCCACAGCTGGTGCTGTGCATCTCGGCGCACTGGCTCACGCAGGGCGGATCGTTTCTGACCGGCATGGCCCAGCCCAGGACCATCCATGACTTCGGCGGATTTCCGCCGGAGCTGTTTGCCCAGCAGTACCCGGCACCGGGAGCCCCCCAGGTGGCCACCCAGCTGGCGGCCCAGCTGCACATGCCGCACACCCGGCAGCCCCTGGGCGTGGACCCGCAGGCATGGGGGCTGGACCACGGGGCCTGGAGCGTGCTCCAACCCATGTTTCCCGATGCCTCCATTCCGGTGGTGCAGCTGAGCATGGACTACAGCCGCCCGCCGGCCGAGCATTACGCGCTGGGCCAGCAGCTGCGGGCCTTGCGCGAGCGGGGCGTGCTCATTGTTGGCAGCGGCAACGTGGTCCACAACCTGCGCGCGCTGCAGCGCACCTCGTCACCCCAGCAGGCCTATGATTGGGCGGTGGACTTTGACCAGATGGTGGCCCGCCATGTGGACCAGGGGGATCTGGCGGGTCTGGTGGACTTCCAGCAATTGGGGCCGGTGGCGCAGATGGCCCACCCCAGCCATGACCATTACCTGCCGCTGCTGTATGCGGCCGGTGCGGTGGAGGGCGGAGAGGCGGTGCGCAGCTTCAACACCGACTACCAGATGGCAGCCATCTCCATGCGCTCCATGGTCTGGGGCGCATAGCGCCGTTCACGCCAGCGGCGCTGCACGGTGACCGCGGCCACCGCACAACGCACACCACCGGCTCAACGGCCGAATTCGGCCGCCAGTTCCTGGGCGCGGGCTTCGGCCTTGCGCATGGCCTGCACAAAGTGCGCAGCCACCTGCGTGTCCTGCATGTGGGTGATGGCCGCGAAGGTGGTGCCGCCCTTGCTGGTCACACGCTCGCGCAGCACGGCAGCGGGTTCGTCGGAGCGGGCGGCCAGCTCGGAGGCGCCCTGGAAGGTGGCCACGGCCATCTGGTAGGCCTGGGCTTCGCTCAGACCCATGTCCTGGCCGGCACGGGTCATGGCTTCCAGGAAGAAGAACACATAGGCCGGGCCGGAGCCGGACAGTGCGGTCACGGCGTCCAGGTGGCTTTCCTGCTCCACCCACATGAACTGGCCGGTGGTGCCGATCACAGCTTCCACCTGCGCGCAGCCGGCGCCGTCCACATCGGCGCGGGCGAACAGGCCGGTCATGCCCTTGCCCACCAGGGCGGGCGTGTTGGGCATGGCGCGCACGATGCGGCCGGTGCCCAGCCATTGGGCGATGCTGTCGGTGGTGATGCCGGCGGCCACGCTCAGGTGCAGGGCGTGGCGGGTGTAGGGGCTGGCGGCGGCGGCCGCGTCCTTGAAGGTCTGGGGCTTGACGGCCCAGACCACCAGTTCGGCGGCTTGCAGCGCGGCAGTCGCGGCCGGCAGCGCGTCGATACCGAATTTGGCCTTCAGCGCATCGCGGGCCGCCTCGAACGGCTCGACCACGGTGATGCTGGCAGCGGGCAGGCCCTGGGCAAGCAGGCCGCCGATGAAGGCACTGGCCATGTTGCCGCCGCCGATGAAGGCGATGGAAGAGGGATGGGTTGCGGGGGATGTCATGAAAGGCTCCGGAAAGCGAGGGGCAGCGCCCCGACCAAGGGCTTGCCCTAATCCGCTATTGTCGCGCGGTGCGTGTGGCAAAAACAGGCGCTATTCACGCAATGGCTTTAATGGCTTGGTCGTGCCATCCCTTGCGGACGCCTGTTACAGGCGGCAGGCAGCGCCTGGTGGAGGCGTGAATCAGGCCGGGTGGGGCAGTGCCGTCTGTGCCACCGCGTGCTCCCAGCGTGCCATCAGCTCCTGGGCGCGGTCATGCTCCAGGGTGGGCACAAAGCGGCGCTCCGCCTTCCACAGGGCCGACAGCTCTTCGGTGCTCTGGTACACGCCGGTGGACAGACCGGCCAGGTAGGCCGCTCCCAGCGCGGTGGTTTCCACGCAGGCGGGGCGCACCACGGGAATGCCCAGCAGGTCGGCCTGGAACTGCATCAGCAGGTTGTTCACACAGGCCCCGCCGTCCACGCGCAGCTCGCTCACTGCCGCACCGCCATTGGCCACCGCGTCGCGGCTCATGGCCTGCAGCAGGGCCGCGCTCTGGTAGGCAATGGATTCCAGCGCCGCGCGGGCGATGTGGGCGATGGTGCTGCCGCGCGTCAGGCCGGTGATGGTGCCGCGGGCGTCGGGCTTCCAGTACGGGGCACCCAGGCCGGTGAAGGCGGGCACCATCATCACGCCGCCGCTGTCGGGCACGCTTTCGGCCAGCTGCTGCACCTGGCCGCTGTGTTCGATGGCGCGCAGGCCGTCGCGCAGCCACTGCACCACCGCGCCGCCCACGAACACGCTGCCTTCCAGCGCAAACTGGGGCTGGGTGCTGGCCTGTGCGGCAGAGGTGGTCAGCAGGCCGTTGGCCGAGGTCTGGAACTGGCTGCCGGTGTGCATCAGCATGAAGCAGCCGGTGCCATAGGTGTTCTTGGCCATGCCGGCCGTGAAGCAGGCCTGGCCGAAGAGGGCGCTTTGCTGGTCGCCGGCCACGCCGCCGATGGCAATCTCGCCGCCCAGGATGTCGGAGGCCGTGTGGCCGAAGTCGGCTGCGGAGGGCAGCACTTCGGGCAGCAGGCTGCGGGGAATGCGCAGCGCGGCCAGCAGATCGGTGTCCCACTGGTTGGTGTGGACGTTGAACAGCATGGTGCGGCTGGCGTTGCTGACATCGGTCACATGGCGCCGGCCGCCGGTGAGCTGCCAGATCAGCCAGCTGTCCACGGTGCCGAAGGCCAGGTCGCCGGCGTCGGCCGCGGCGCGGGCGCCGGGCACGTGGTCCAGCAGCCATTGCAGCTTGCTGCCGGAGAAGTAGGCGTCGATCAGCAGACCGGTCTTTTGCTGGATGGTGTCGGCCATGCCGGCTTCGCGCAGCGCGGCACAGATGGGCTCGGCACGGCGGTCCTGCCAGACGATGGCATGGTGGATGGGGGCGCCGGTCTTGCGGTTCCACACCACGGTGGTTTCACGCTGGTTGGTGATGCCCACGGCGCGGATGTCACGGGCCGTGAGGCCGGCCTTGGCCAGTGCTTCCCGGGCGGTGGAAAGCTGGGTGCGCCAGATTTCGCGCGGGTCGTGCTCCACCCAGCCCGGACGCGGGTAGATCTGGGGCAGCTCCAGCTGGGCCGAAGCCACGATGCGGCCTTGCGCATCGAACACGATGGAGCGGGAACTGGATGTGCCCTGGTCCAAGGCAAGCAGATAGGTCGTCATGGGGGGAAGGATAGGTCAGAAACTACGGCCGGCGGATAGGTGCCGCCCGCAGGAATGCCGCTGGCGCGCAAGGCGCTGCCAGGGCGGGGGGCAGAACGTGCTCAGGCCTGGTCGGCGACGGTGTATTCCACCTCGGCCTGCTCCAGCAGCGGAATGAAGTGCGGGGGCGGCGGTGCGTCTGTGAACAGGCGGTCCACCTGCTGCAGCGTGGCCATCTGCACCATGGCCTGGCGGTCGAACTTGCTGTGGTCGGCCGCCAGCCACAGTTCGCGCGATTGCTGGATGATGGTCTGCGCCACCTTCACCTCGCGCAGGTCGAAGTCGCGCAGCGAGCCGTCGGCCTCGATGGCGGAGATGCCGATCACCGCAATGTCCACCTTGAACTGGCGGATGAAATCCACCGCCGCCTCGCCCACGATGCCGCGGTCTCGCGTGCGCACCACGCCGCCGGCGACGATGACTTCACAGTCCGCATTGCTGCTGAGGATGGCCGCCACGTTCAGGTTGTTGGTGATGACGCGCAGGCCCTGGTGGCGCAGCAGGGCCTTGGCCACGGCCTCCGTCGTGGTGCCGATGTTCAGGATCAGCGAGCAGCCATTGGGAATGGCCTGGGCAATGGCCTGGGCGATGCGGGCTTTGCCTTCGGCATGCATGGTCTGGCGCTGCGGGTGGGCAATGTTCTCCACCGTGGCGCTGGGCATGCGCACGCCGCCGTGAAAGCGCACCAGCAGGCCCATGTCGGCCATCTTCTGCACATCCCGGCGCACGGTCTGCAGCGTGACCCCCAGGATGTCGGCCAGTTGCTCCACCGTGGCGGATTGGCGTTGTCGGACTTCTTCGAGCAGCTGCAGTTGGCGGGGGTTGGAGTTCACGGCGCAAAAGGGCAAAGGTTGGGAAACGGGCAGATGCAGCACTTTATAGCGCAGACAGCAGGGTGTTGCGGCTTGTTTCGTTATGGTCATCGAAGTCAAACGAACCATGCCTAGGGTATTTTTCTATGGGTTCGGCAGACAAAAGAACTAAAATGCATCCATCCGAAAGCAAGCAAGGGCTTTCAATCACACGGAAGTACACATTTGCTCCGCAGCCGGAGCAGAGAGGTGGCGATGCAGCTGGAGCTGGAGAACGTGGCGCAACGTGTCGGGGGGCAGACGTGGCTCTACCCGCTGAACCTGGCATTGCAAAGCGCTGCCGTGACCGTGCTGCTGGGCGCCACCCAGGCCGGCAAGACCAGCCTGATGCGCATCATGGCCGGGCTGGATGCGCCGACCAGCGGTCGCGTGCGGGTGGATGGCCGGGATGTGACCGGCATGCCGGTGCGCCAGCGCAATGTGGCCATGGTCTACCAGCAGTTCATCAACTACCCGTCGATGACGGTGGCGGACAACATCGCCTCTCCACTGAAGCTGCGCGGAGACCAGGATATTGACCGCAAGGTGCGCGCGCTGGCCCAGCGCCTGCACATCGACATGTTCCTGGACCGGCTGCCGGCCGAATTGTCGGGCGGCCAGCAGCAGCGTGTGGCGCTGGCCCGTGCCCTGGCCAAGGATGCGCCGCTGATGCTGCTGGACGAGCCCCTGGTGAACCTGGACTACAAGCTGCGCGAAGGCCTGCGCGACGAGCTGACCCAGCTGTTTGACGCGGGCCGGTCTACCGTGGTCTATGCCACCACCGAACCGGGAGAAGCCCTGCTGCTGGGGGGCTATACCGCGGTGCTGGATGCCGGCGAGCTGCTGCAGTACGGGCCCACGGCCCAGGTCTTCCATGCCCCGCTGTCGCTGCGGGTGGCGCGGGCCTTCAGCGATCCGCCGATGAATCTGGTGGCCGTGGAGGTGGAGGGCGGCGGGCAACAGATCGCCTTGCCGGACGGTACCCGGCTGGCGCTGCCCCAGCCGCTGCGCCAGCCCGCAGGGTCGGCCATGCTGGGAGTGCGTGCCAGTGCCCTGGCACTGCAGGCGAGGCCCGGCGATGTGGCGCTGCAGGGGCTGGTGCACCTGGCGGAGATTTCGGGCTCCGACACCTTTGTGCACGTGCAGCTGCCCTGGGGGGACTGGGTGGCGCAGCTGACCGGGGTGCACAAGGTCGGACTCAATCAGCCTGTCAGCGTCTATCTGTCGCCGCTGGACTGCTATATCTTCGAGCGTGAATTGCCAGGCGGCCAAGGCGGTGCCCTGCTGCAGCTGCCGGTGTCCGAGGCGGGAGGCTGAACCATGGCACGCATTACCCTGGATCTGGCCCATGCCTACCGGCCCCGTCCGCAGCAGGACAGCGACTACGCCCTGCTGCCGCTGCAGATGGAGTTCGCCGATGGCGGGGCCTACGCGTTGCTGGGCCCGTCGGGCTGCGGCAAGACCACGTTGCTGAACATCATGTCGGGCTTGCTGACGCCGTCGCATGGCAAGGTGCTGTTCGATGGTCGCGACGTCACGCAGGACAGCCCGCAGCAGCGCAACATCGCCCAGGTGTTCCAGTTTCCGGTGATCTACGACACCATGACGGTGGCCGAGAACCTGGCGTTCCCGCTGCGCAACCGCAAGGTGCCCGAGGTCGAGATCCGCCAGCGCGTGGGCGTCATCGCGGAGATGCTGGAGATGAGCGGCCAGCTGAACCAGCGTGCCGCCAATCTGTCGGCCGATGCCAAGCAGAAGATTTCGCTGGGACGGGGTCTGGTGCGCGCCGATGTGGCCGCCGTGCTGTTTGACGAGCCGCTGACGGTGATCGATCCGCACCTCAAATGGCAGCTGCGCCGCAAGCTCAAGCAGATCCACCAGGAGCTCAGGCTCACGCTGATCTATGTGACCCACGACCAGGTCGAGGCGTTGACCTTTGCCGAGCAGGTGGTGGTGATGTCGCGCGGCCGGGTGATGCAGGTGGGGGCTCCCGACGCGCTGTTCGAACACCCGCGCCATGCCTTTGTGGGGCACTTCATCGGTTCGCCGGGCATGAATTTTCTGCCCGTGCAGTGCCGGGATGGTGCACTGTGGGTGGGAGCGCGCCGCATGCCGGTGGCGCCTGCGCTGCAGGCGCAGCTGGCCGACGGTGCGCCGCTGCAGCTGGGCGTGCGGCCGGAATACCTGCGCCTGGCCCTGCCGGACGCGGCCGGTGCGGTACCGGCACAGGTCCAGCGGGTGCAGGACGTGGGCACCCATTTGATGCTGACCGCCGGCATCGACGGCCACACGCTGAAAGCCCGTTTTGCCATCGGCACGCCGCTGCCGGCCGTGGGGCAGGGAGTCTGGCTGCAGCTGGTGGGGCCGCACACATGCTACTACCGCAATGAGGAGCTGCTGGCATGAGCGCATCCAACAAACCGGTCAACCAGCGGGCCTGGTTGCTGATCCTGCCGGTGATCCTCTGCGTGGCGTTTTCGGCCGTGCTGCCGCTGATGACGGTGGTGAACTATTCGGTGCAGGACATCATCGATCCCGAGCGCCGCGTGTTCGTGGGTACGGAGTGGTTTGCCGCTGTGCTGCGTGACGAAGAGCTGCACGCTGCGCTGTGGCGGCAGATCACCTTCTCGCTGGCCGTGCTGCTGGTGGAGATTCCGCTGGGCATTGCGCTGGCGCTGTCCATGCCGGCCCAGGGCTGGAAGGCTTCGGCGGTGCTGGTGGTGGTGGCGCTGTCGCTGCTGATTCCGTGGAACGTGGTGGGCACCATCTGGCAGATCTATGGCCGTGCCGACATCGGACTGCTGGGCGCCACACTCAACGGCCTGGGCATCGATTACAGCTACACCGGCAATGCGCTGGACGCCTGGCTGACCGTGCTGGTGATGGATGTGTGGCACTGGACGCCGCTGGTGGCGCTGCTGTGCTATGCCGGCCTGCGCTCCATTCCCGATGCCTACTACCAGGCGGCGCGCATCGACGGGGCCAGCAAATGGGCGGTGTTCCGCTTCATCCAGCTGCCCAAGATGCGCGGGGTACTGATGATTGCCGTGCTGCTGCGCTTCATGGACAGCTTCATGATCTACACCGAGCCCTTTGTGCTGACCGGCGGCGGGCCGGGCAATGCCACCACGTTCCTGAGCCAGTACCTGACGCAGAAGGCCGTGGGCCAGTTCGACCTGGGGCCGGCGGCTGCGTTCTCGCTGATTTACTTTCTGATCATCCTGCTGCTGTGCTTCGTCCTCTACAACTGGATGCAGCGCGTGGGCACCGGCAATGCGGAGGTGGGCCATGAATGAACGCCGTTTCCACAAGCGCAGCATCTTTCTGGTCCTGTACCTGGTGTTTGCCGTGCTGCCCATCTACTGGATGGTCAACATGAGCTTCAAGACCAATGAAGAGATCGTGGCCAGCTTCACGCTGTGGCCGCAGCACTTCACCTGGGGCAATTACCGCACCATCTTCACCGACCCGTCCTGGTATTCGGGCTACATCAACAGCATGATCTACGTGGCCATCAACACGGTGATCGCGCTGACGGTGGCACTGCCGGCGGCCTACGCCTTCTCGCGCTACCGCTTCCTGGGCGACAAGCATGTATTCTTCTGGCTGCTGACCAACCGCATGACGCCGCCGGCCGTGTTCCTGCTGCCGTTCTTCCAGCTCTACACCACCATGGGGCTGATGGACACGCACATCGCGGTGGCGCTGGCGCACCTGCTGTTCAACGTGCCGCTGGCGGTGTGGATTCTGGAAGGTTTCATGAGCGGCATTCCGCGCGAGATCGACGAGACGGCCTATATCGACGGCTACAGCTTCCCGCGCTTTTTCCTCACCATCTTTCTGCCGCTGATCAAGGCCGGGGTGGGGGTGGCGGCGTTCTTCTGCTTCATGTTCAGCTGGGTGGAGCTGCTGCTGGCGCGCACGCTGACCAGCGTGAATGCCAAGCCCATCGTGGCCACGATGACGCGCACCGTGAGCGCCTCGGGCATGGACTGGGCCACGCTGGCGGCGGCGGGAGTGCTCACCATCCTGCCGGGGGCGGTGGTGATCTGGTTCGTGCGCCACTACATCGCCAAAGGCTTTGCCATGGGCCGCGTGTAACGCGGTGGGAGACCCCTATGTTCAGTTGGATGGTCTGGACCACCCCGGTGGCCGTATTTTTTAGCTGCATCGCGCTGATGCTGGTGGGCATGACGGTGTGGGAAATCCGCAGCCCCACGGTGCAGCGCAAAGGCTGGCTGCCGATCGAAACCACGCGCGGGGACCGCCTCTTCATCGGCCTGCTGCTGGCGGCCTACATCAACCTGGCATGGGTGGGGCTGGGCGAGAAGATGGTGCAGTGGTTCGGGCTGGAGCAGGAGCCTTCGGTGTGGATCAGCTTTGTGCTGTCCATGCTGGTGCTGGCGCTGGTGATGCGCAAAGGCTGACGGGATGGTGGCAGAGGCGCTGCGGGTGCGGCGCCGCTGCCCAGCGAACAGGTCTGGCCCGATCCTCCCCCGTGGCCGGGATCCATGTGACGGCGGGGAGCGCTTGCAAACACACCAACAGGAGACAGCTATGAACGTGCAATTTCGGGCCATTGCCTTTGCCGCTGCGGCACTGGTAGCAGGCCATTCCGCCTGGGCCGGTGAAGCCGAGGCCAAGAAATGGGTGGACAACGAATTCCAGCCCAGCACCTTGAGCAAGGACCAGCAGATGGCCGAGATGAAGTGGTTCATCGAGGCGGCCAAGAAGCTGCAGGCCAAGGGGGTGAAAGAGATCGCCGTGGTGTCCGAAACCATCACCACGCACGAATACGAAAGCAAGACGCTGGCCAAGGCCTTCACCGAAATCACCGGCATCAAGGTGACGCACGACCTGATCCAGGAAGGCGATGTGGTGGAGAAGCTGCAGACCTCCATGCAGTCGGGCAAGAGCATCTACGACGGCTGGATCTCGGATTCCGACCTGATCGGTACGCACTACCGCTACGGCAAGATCATGAACCTGACCGACTACATGGGCGGGGCCGGCAAGGAGTGGACCAATCCCGGCCTGGACCTGAAGGACTTCATCGGCATCAGCTTCACCACCGCCCCGGACGGCAAGGTCTACCAGCTGCCCGACCAGCAGTTCGCCAATCTGTACTGGTTCCGCGCCGATCTGTTCGAGCGCAAGGACCTGAAGGACAAGTTCAAGGCCAAGTACGGCTACGACTTGGGCGTGCCGCTGAACTGGAGTGCCTATGAAGACATTGCCGAATTCTTCACCAACGATGTGAAGACCATCGATGGCAAGCCCATCTATGGCCACATGGACTACGGCAAGAAGGACCCGTCGCTGGGCTGGCGCTTCACCGATGCCTGGCTGTCCATGGCCGGCTCGGCCGACAAGGGCATTCCCAACGGCATGCCGGTGGACGAGTGGGGCATCCGCGTGGCGGATGACAAGTGCACGCCGGTGGGTGCCTCGGTCTCGCGTGGCGGGGCCACCAATTCGCCGGCCGCGGTCTATGCGCTGACCAAGTACGTGGACTGGATGAAGAAGTACGCGCCCAAGGAGGCCATGGGCATGACCTTTGGCGAATCCGGCCCCGTGCCGGCCCAGGGCCATATTGCGCAGCAGATCTTCTGGTACACCGGCTTCACCGCCGACATGAC
Source organism: Comamonas terrigena NBRC 13299 (assembly GCF_006740045.1). NCBI lineage: Bacteria > Pseudomonadati > Pseudomonadota > Betaproteobacteria > Burkholderiales > Comamonadaceae > Comamonas > Comamonas terrigena. The sequence continues at coordinate 4,316,587 of NZ_AP019749.1, read as the reverse complement.
CAAGCCGGGCCTGCCGGTGGTGAACGCCGATGGCTCGCCCAAGTGGCGCATGGCGCCCGGCCCCAACGGCCCGTACTGGAAGCAGGGCATGCAGAACGGCTACCAGGACGTGGGCAGCTGGACCTTCTTCAAGAACCATGACGCCAACCGCACGGCCGCTGCCTGGCTGTATGCACAGTTTGTGACGGCCAAGACCACGAGCCTGAAGAAGACCATCGTGGGGCTAACACCGATCCGGGAATCCGACATCCGCTCCAAGGCCATGACCGACATGGCGCCCAAGCTGGGCGGGCTGGTGGAGTTCTACCGCAGCCCGGCCCGCGTGGCCTGGACGCCCACCGGCAACAACGTGCCCGACTACCCCAAGCTGGCCCAGCTGTGGTGGAAGAATGTGGCCCAGGCCGTGACGGGGGAAAAGACGCCCCAGGCGGCCATGGACACGCTGGCGGAGGAAATGGACCAGGTGATGGCCCGCCTGCAGCGCGCCGGCATGGCCCAGTGCGCGCCCAAGCTTAACCCCAAGGGGGACCCGGCCAAGTGGCTCAGCGACCAGCATGCGCCGTGGAAGAAGCTGGCCAATGAAAAGCCCAAGGGCGAAACCATTGCCTACGACAGCCTGCTGAACGCCTGGAAGAACGGCAAGGTGCGTTGAGTGGGTCTGCTGCCTGCGCACCCTGGGCAGGCAGCAGCGCCAAGCAGGGCGTGTGCCAGGGGCAGCCCTGCCCGCAGTACGGCGTGGCGACGCCGTTTCTTTTTCGTATTGTGAATTTTTGCCGTGTAACGAGCAGAAGCGAAACAAAATTTCGCGCAAAAACGCGCACTAAAAACGAAAAAGAGCGAAAATTCTGTCTGCCCCTTTGGGTTTTTCCGTGGCGCAGCTGTTGTGACCCTGCGGGAAGGCCTTCACCAGATTTTTGCCCATGAACACCACCGCCCCCCAGTCTACCGACCGCGCCGCCCTGCTGGAGCGGCTGGCGCAGCCCGAAACCTATGATCTGGCCATCATCGGCGGCGGTGCCACCGGCCTGGGCACGGCGCTGGATGCCGCTGCACGCGGCTTCAAGGTGGTGCTGCTGGAGTCCCATGACTTTGCCAAGGGCACGTCCTCGCGCGCCACCAAGCTGGTGCACGGCGGTGTGCGCTATCTGGCCCAGGGCAATATTGCCCTGGTGCGCGAGGCGCTGCACGAGCGCACCACGCTGCTGCACAACGCCCCCCATCTGGCGCAGCCGCTGGCGTTCGTGATGCCGTCCTACCGCCTGCTGGACACGCCGTTCTATGGTGCCGGCCTGAAGATGTACGACGCTCTGGCCGGCAAGGACGGCCTGGGCCGCACCGAATTCCTCAGCCGTGACAAGACCTTGCGCTTTCTGCCCACGGTGCGCGGCGAAAGCCTCAAGGGCGGCGTGAAGTACTGGGATGGCCAGTTTGACGATGCCCGCCTGGCGCTGGCGCTGGCACGCACGGCTGTCGCCAAGGGGGCGCTGCTGGTGAACTACTGCCCGGCCAAGGAGCTGGTGCACGAAGCCGGCAAGGTGGCCGGGGTGGTCTGCGAAGACGCAGAAACTGGCCGCCGCTTTACCGTGAAGGCGCGTTGCGTGGTCAATGCCACCGGCCCCTGGGTGGATCTGTTCCGCCAGCAGGATGCCGAGCTGCTGGGCAAGCCGGTCAAGCCCATGGTGGCGCCCAGCCAGGGCGTGCACGTGGTGGTGGACCGCGATTTCCTGCCCTCGGACCACGCGCTGCTGGTGCCCAAGACGGCCGACGGCCGGGTACTGTTTGCCGTGCCCTGGCTGGGCAAGGTCATCCTGGGGACCACCGATACGCCCCGCAACGACCTGGCGCGCGAGCCGCAGGCCTTTGCCGAAGAGATCGAATTCATCCTGCGGGAAGCCGGCAACTACCTGAGCCGCCGACCCACGCTGGCCGACATCCGCAGCATCTGGGTGGGCCTGCGCCCACTGGTCAAACCGCAGGACGATGACGGCGAGAACACCAAGAAGATCAGCCGCGAACACACGGTGCTGACCAGCAAGTCCGGTCTGGTGACCGTGACCGGCGGCAAGTGGACCACCTACCGGGCCATGGCCGAGGATGTGCTGTCCGAATGCTTCAGCCAGCGCCTGCTGGATCCGCGTGCTGGCGGCGTGACCGTGCACCTGCCGCTGGTGGGGGCCCCCGCCGCAGGCACCGTGCGCCACGGCATGAATGCCGCCCAGGGGCTGCACAGCTATGGCTCCGAGGGGGAGGCCGTGCAGGCGCTGCCCGGTGCCGGTGTGGAGCTGGTGCCTGGCCTGACCGAGGCCATGGTGCGCTTTGCCGTGCGATTTGAGTATGCGCGCACGGTGGAAGACATGCTGGCGCGCCGCAGCCGCCTGCTGTTCCTGGACGCCCGCCAGGCCGCTGCCGTGGCGCCGCGGGTGGCCGAGATCCTGCAGGAAGAGCTGGGCCAGGACCCCCGCCTGGAAGATTTCCTGGCACTGGCGCAGCAGTACCTGCCTGCCGGCGCCTGAGGGCAGGGCGCCCTTCGGCCGCGGTCCCGGGTGGCTGTTGCTGCGGCGTTCTCCGTCCGGGCCGCACCACGCACCCCACAAGCCGCTTCGGAATGGAGCGGCTTGTGCGTTTCTGGTTTCTGGCAGGCTATTGCGTGTTGCGCCTTCTTTGCGCAGAACGCATTGTTGCAAGGGCCGCGGCAGCTATGGTTTTGGGGGTGTGTCGACGCCGGTGCGGGAGGCATTTGCGCAACAGGGGAATGCTTGGCTAAACGCTTGACGCATAAAGGAATTTCTGCGACAATCCCAGGCTTCACATGTAAAAGTGTGAGCTTTCTGCCCAGCGGGAAGCCTTTCGGAATGGTCCGAGAGGTGGACGACGGGCCCAAGACTGACCGGCTGTTTTGTTCAGCCCTTGAGAAGTTCTCTGGGGCTGTCGAGATTGCTGGAGCAAGTTGGGAATATTGAAATGATCCAAACAGAATCTCGTTTAGAGGTTGCCGACAACACCGGCGCGAAGTCTGTCCAGTGCATCAAGGTGCTGGGCGGTTCTCATCGTCGCTACGCAAGTGTTGGCGACATCATCAAGGTGAGCATCAAAGAAGCCGCTCCGCGTGGCCGCGTCAAAAAAGGCGAGGTCTACAGCGCTGTGGTGGTGCGCACTGCCAAGGGCATCCGTCGTGCTGACGGTTCGCTCGTGAAGTTCGACGGCAATGCCGCCGTGCTGCTGAACGCCAAGCTGGAGCCTATCGGCACCCGCATCTTTGGCCCCGTGACCCGTGAACTGCGCAATGAGAAGTTCATGAAGATCGTGTCCCTGGCCCCTGAAGTTCTCTAAAGGAAAAGCACCATGAACAAGATTCGCAAGGGCGACGAAGTCATCGTGTTGGCTGGCCGTGACAAGGGCAAGCGTGGCGTCGTTTCGCTGCGCAAGGATGACTCCCACCTGGTGATCGATGGCATCAACCTGGTGAAGAAGCATGTCAAGCCGAACCCCATGAAGGGCACCACTGGCGGCATCGTGGAAAAGGCCATGCCTATCCACCAGTCCAACGTGGCTATCTTCAATGCTGCGACCGGCAAGGCCGATCGCGTGGGCATCAAGGTGAACGCCGACGGCACGCGTGCTCGCGTGTTCAAGTCCAGCGGCGCCGAAATCAAGGCTGCCTGAGGAGTAACACATGGCACGACTGCAAAAACTCTATCGCGAAAAGATCGCGGCTGAACTGAAAGAAAAGTTCGGCTACACCTCCGCTATGGAAGTGCCCCGTCTGACCAAAATCACCCTGAACATGGGTGTGAGCGAAGCCGTGGCCGACAAGAAGGTGATGGACAACGCCGTGGCTGACCTGACCAAGATCGCTGGTCAGAAGCCTGTGGTGACCAAGGCCAAGAAGGCTATCGCTGGTTTCAAGATCCGCGAAGGCCAAGCTATCGGCTGCATGGTGACCCTGCGTGGCGTCCAAATGTACGAATTCCTGGACCGTTTCGTCACCGTGGCTCTGCCCCGCGTGCGTGACTTCCGCGGTATTTCGGGCCGTTCGTTCGACGGTCGCGGCAACTACAACGTTGGCGTCAAAGAACAGATCATCTTCCCTGAAATCGAATACGACAAAGTGGATGCTCTGCGTGGTCTGAACATCAGCATCACGACTTCGGCGAAGAACGACGAAGAGTGCAAGGCACTGCTCGCTGCGTTCAAATTCCCCTTCAAGAACTGAGGCAGCGCATGGCTAAGAAAGCTTTGATCGAGCGCGAACTGAAGCGCGAAAAACTGGCCGCTAAGTATGCTGCCAAGTACGCAGAATTGAAGGCCATCGCCGGCGACGCCAAGCGTTCCGACGAAGAGCGTGACGCAGCCCGTCTGGGTCTGCAAAAGCTGCCCCGTAACTCGAACCCCACTCGCCAACGTAACCGTTGCGAAATCACGGGCCGTCCCCGTGGCACATTCCGTCAATTCGGTCTGGGCCGCGCCAAGGTGCGTGAAATGGCCTTTGCTGGTGATATCCCCGGCGTGACCAAGGCCAGCTGGTAAGCAAGCAGGAGAGATACAAGATGAGCATGAGTGATCCTATCGCCGACTTGCTGACCCGCATCCGCAACGCCCAAATGGTGTCCAAGGCCACCGTGTCGGCTCCTTCCTCCAAAGTGAAGGTTGCCATTGCACAAGTGCTGAAGGACGAGGGCTACGTTGACGGTTTCGAAGTCAAGACCGAAGACGGCAAGTCTGAACTCGTTATTACCCTGAAGTACTACGCCGGTCGCCCTGTGATCGAGCGTATCGAACGTGTGAGCCGTCCTGGCCTGCGCGTGTACAAGGGCAGCAACGCAATCCCCCAGGTCCAGAACGGTCTGGGCGTGGCCATTGTCACCACTCCCAAGGGCGTGATGACCGATCGCAAAGCACGTGCTACCGGTGTCGGCGGCGAAGTGCTGTGCTATGTGGCCTAACGGACATTAAGGAGAAATACTGAAATGTCTCGCGTAGCAAAAGCTATTGTGACCATCCCCGCTGGCGTGGATGTGTCTTTGAATGCTGACTCCATCAAGGTCAAGGGCAAGGGCGGTGATCTGTCCCTGGCTATGAACGCTCTGGTGGCTATCAGCAATAACGACGGCAAGCTGTCGTTCGCACCCGCTAATGACTCCCGTGAAGCTGACGCTCTGGCCGGTACTTTCCGCCAGTTGGTCAACAACATGGTCAAGGGCGTGACCGAAGGCTTCGAAAAGAAGCTGTCGCTGATCGGCGTGGGCTACAAGGCCGCTGCACAAGGTTCCAAGCTGAACCTGGCTGTGGGCTTCTCGCACCCCGTCAACTTCGAGATGCCTGCCGGCATCACCGTTGCTACCCCCACTCCGACCGAAATCGTGATCAAGGGTGCTGACCGCCAAGTGGTGGGTCAGCTGGCTGCTGAGATCCGCGCCGTTCGTCCTCCCGAGCCTTACAAGGGCAAGGGCATCCGCTATGTGGGTGAGAAGGTCGTGATCAAAGAGACCAAGAAGAAGTAAGGAGCTGCATTATGTTGACCAAGAAAGAGCAGCGTCTGCGTCGTGCACGTCAAACCCGCATTCGCATTGCACAGCAAGGCGTGGCGCGTCTGAGCGTGAACCGCACCAACCTCCACATCTACGCCTCCGTGGTGTCGGAAGATGGCACCAAGGTGCTGGCTTCGGCCTCCACTGCAGAAGTCGAAGTGCGTTCGCAAATCGGCGCTGCAGGCAAGGGTGGCAACGTGGCCGCCGCCACGCTGATCGGCAAGCGCATTGCTGAAAAGGCAAAGGCTGCTGGCGTGGAGAAGGTGGCTTTCGATCGCGCTGGTTTCGCATACCACGGCCGCGTGAAGGCCTTGGCTGAAGCCGCTCGCGAAGCGGGCCTGCAGTTCTAAGCGGAGCGGATAGAAAATGGCAAAGTTTTCCCCCAAGGTGCAAGACGAAGGTCGTGACGACGGTCTGCGCGAAAAAATGATCGCGGTGAACCGCGTCACCAAGGTTGTGAAGGGTGGCCGTATCCTCGGCTTCGCTGCACTGACCGTGGTTGGCGACGGTGATGGCCGCGTGGGTATGGGTAAGGGCAAGTCCAAGGAAGTGCCCGCAGCCGTGCAAAAGGCAATGGAAGAATGCCGTCGCAATCTGGTGAAGGTTTCGCTCAAGAGCGGCACCATCCACCACTCTGTGATGGGTCACCACGGTGCTGCTCGCGTTGAGCTGCACCCCGCCCCCAAGGGTACCGGCATCATCGCTGGCGGCCCGATGCGCGCTGTTTTCGAAGTGGTCGGTATCACCGACATCGTGGCCAAGAGCCACGGCTCTTCGAACCCCTACAACATGGTTCGCGCCACGTTCGACGCTCTGCAAAACGCTACGACCCCTGCGGAAGTGGCTGCAAAGCGCGGCAAGTCGGTTGAAGACATCTTCACCGCCTGATCGGAGTTCAGCACATGACAACGCAACAAACCGTGAAGGTGCAATTGGTGCGCAGCCCCATTGGCACCAAGCAAGATCACCGCGCTACCGTGCGCGGTCTGGGTCTGCGCAAGCTGAATAGCATCAGCGAACTGAAGGACACCCCTGAAGTGCGCGGCATGATTAACAAGATCGCCTACTTGGTGAAGGTTCTCTGAAAGGATTGATGATGGAACTCAATAGCATCAAGCCTGCAGACGGCGCCAAGCACGCCAAGCGTCGCGTGGGTCGCGGTATCGGTTCTGGTCTGGGTAAGACCGCCGGCCGTGGTCACAAGGGTCAGAAATCGCGTTCGGGTGGCTACCACAAGGTGGGCTTCGAAGGCGGTCAAATGCCTCTGCAGCGTCGCCTGCCAAAGCGTGGCTTCAAGTCGCATCTGCTGAAGTTCAATGCAGAAGTGACCCTGTCCGCTCTGGAGCAACTGGGTCTGGCTGAAGTTGATCTCGCCGCACTGAAGCAAGCTGGCCTGGTGCCCGCTATCGCTCAGGTGGTGAAGGTCATCAAGAGCGGCGAAATCAGCAAGGCTGTGAAGCTGAGCGGTATCGGCGCTACTGCTGGAGCCAAGGCTGCCGTTGAAGCTGCCGGCGGCAGCTTCGCTGAATAAGATCTGAAAGAAGACATCCGTGGCTACTAGCGCAGCGCAAATTGCAAAAACTGGCAAGTTCGGTGACTTGCGTCGCCGACTGGTTTTTCTGCTGCTCGCGTTGGTCGTGTACCGCATCGGGACTCACATCCCGGTGCCGGGAATCGACCCTGCGCAGCTGCAACAGCTGTTCAATGGCCAGCAAGGCGGTATCCTCAATCTGTTCAACATGTTCTCGGGCGGCGCCTTGTCGCGCTTCTCGGTGTTCGCTCTGGGGATCATGCCGTACATCTCGGCATCGATCATCATGCAGCTGATGTCTTATGTCATCCCGACATTCGAACAGATGAAGAAGGAAGGTGAGGCGGGTCGTCGCAAGATTACCCAATACACCCGCTATGGCACTTTGGGCCTGGCAATCTTTCAATCCCTGGGTATTGCAGTCGCTCTGGAAAGCCAAGCAGGTCTGGTGTTTGCTCCAGGCATCGGTTTCCGCCTCACGGCGGTGGCCAGCCTGACAGCCGGCACCATGTTCCTGATGTGGTTGGGTGAGCAGATCACGGAACGTGGTCTGGGCAACGGCATCTCCATTCTGATCTTTGCTGGTATCGCCGCAGGCCTGCCCAGCTCGATCGGTGGATTGCTGGAGCTGGTGCGCACCGGTGCCATGAGCATTCTGGCCGCGATCATCATTGTTCTCGTGGTGGCTGGCGTGACGTATTTCGTCGTGTTTGTCGAGCGAGGCCAACGAAAGATCCTGGTGAATTACGCACGCCGTCAAGTCGGCAACAAGGTGTATGGTGGCCAGTCTTCGCACTTGCCGCTGAAGCTGAACATGGCAGGTGTGATTCCTCCCATCTTCGCTTCGTCCATCATCCTGCTGCCCGCAACGGTGGTGAACTGGTTCAGTGCAGGGGAGTCCATGCGCTGGCTGAAGGACATCGCAGGTGCTCTGACCCCCGGTCAGCCCATCTATGTGATGCTCTACGCAGCCGCCATCATCTTCTTCTGCTTCTTCTACACCGCCCTGGTTTTCAACAGCCGGGAAACTGCGGACAACCTGAAGAAGAGCGGCGCCTTCATCCCCGGGATTCGTCCTGGTGACCAGACGGCTCGCTACATTGACAAGATCCTGGTGCGTTTGACACTGGCTGGTGCTGTCTACATCACCTTTGTGTGCTTGCTGCCCGAATTCCTGATCCTGAAGTACAACGTTCCGTTCTACTTCGGTGGTACATCGCTGCTGATTATTGTGGTGGTGACCATGGACTTCATGGCACAGGTGCAGAACTACATGATGTCTCAGCAGTACGAGTCACTGCTGAAGAAGGCCAACTTCAAGACATCTGGCAATTAAGCAAGAAATGGTCTATCCTTGCGGGTTCGCCCGTAAGGTGCCCCAACCTCGTGAAGAGCCCTGCGCATTCTTGTCGGTCACAGGCAGTGTCCAGGACAAGAAAGAGCTCGGATGAAAAGTTTTAGGAGAATGAAATGAGAGTTTCGGCTTCGGTCAAGAAAATCTGCCGCAACTGCAAGATCATCCGCCGCAAGGGTGTGGTGCGCGTGATCTGTACCGACCAGCGCCACAAGCAGCGCCAAGGTTGATTGAAAGTATTAGAGGACTACTAATATGGCACGTATCGCCGGCATTAACATCCCGCCGCACAAGCATGCTGAAATCGGCCTGACCGCCATCTTTGGCATTGGTCGTACCACTGCACGCAAGATCTGCGAAGCATGCGGCATCGATTACTCCAAGAAGGTCAAGGACCTGACTGACGCTGATCTGGAAAAGATCCGCGACCAGCTGACTCCCATGACCCTGGAAGGTGACCTGCGTCGCGAGACCACGATGAACATCAAGCGTTTGATGGACATCGGTTGCTACCGTGGTTTCCGTCATCGTCGTGGCCTGCCCATGCGTGGTCAACGTACCCGCACCAACGCTCGCACCCGCAAGGGTCCGCGCAAGGGCGCAGCGGCTCTGAAGAAGTAAGGATAGATCACTATGGCAAAGTCTCCTTCTAACAACGCAGCTCAACGCGTGCGCAAGAAAGTTCGCAAGAACATTTCTGACGGTATCGCTCACGTTCACGCTTCGTTCAACAACACGATCATCACCATCACCGACCGCCAAGGCAACGCTCTGTCGTGGGCCTCGTCGGGTGGCCAGGGCTTCAAGGGTTCGCGCAAGTCGACTCCCTTCGCTGCTCAGGTCGCTTCGGAAGTGGCCGGCCGTGCTGCTATCGAACAAGGCATCAAGAACGTGGACGTGGAAATCAAGGGCCCCGGTCCTGGCCGCGAATCTTCGGTTCGCGCCCTGGGTGCTCTGGGTATCCGCATCACTTCCATCTCGGACGTGACCCCGGTTCCCCACAACGGCTGCCGCCCTCAAAAGCGTCGTCGTATCTAATCTGTACTGAAGACCACCGCCGCCCTGGGTGTTTCACCCTGGGCGGCTCCCGTGCGTTATTGGCACGGTAGATGAAACAAAGGAAATCAAGTGGCACGTTATACCGGCCCCAAGGCCAAACTCGCCCGCCGTGAAGGCACCGACCTGTTCCTGAAGAGCGCTCGCCGCTCCATCGCGGACAAGGCCAAGTTCGACTCCAAGCCCGGCCAACACGGTCGCACCTCGGGTCAGCGTACGTCTGACTTCGGTCTGCAACTGCGTGAAAAGCAGAAGGTCAAGCGCATGTACGGCGTGCTGGAAAAGCAATTCCGCCGCTACTTCGCTGAAGCCGACCGCCGCCGTGGCAACACCGGCGCCATGCTGCTGACCCTGCTGGAAAGCCGCCTGGACAACGTGGTGTACCGCATGGGCTTCGGCTCCACCCGCGCTGAAGCACGCCAACTGGTGTCGCACAAGGCCATCACCGTGAACGGCAAGTCCGTGAACATTCCTTCCTTCATGGTCAAGGAAGGCGATGTGGTCGCTCTGCGCGAAAAGTCCAAGAAGCAAGCCCGCGTGGTCGAAGCCCTGCAACTGGCTTCGCAAGTTGGCTTCCCCGCTTGGGTGGAAGTGAGCCTGGACAAGGCTGAAGGTACCTTCAAGAAGGCTCCTGACCGCGACGAATTCGGCGCCGACATCAACGAATCTCTGATCGTTGAACTGTACTCGCGTTAATTTTCCCGGTTTTTAGCAACCCGTCCCTACGGCGCGAGGCATCGCGCCGTAGGTGCTTCACCAGCCTTACCGGTGTAACGAGCCGGGGGTATTGAGAGGAAGTCTGCATGCAAACAAATCTGCTGAAACCCAAGACGATCAATGTAGAGCAGCTGGGCCACAACCGTGCCAAAGTGACCCTGGAGCCTTTCGAGCGCGGCTACGGCCATACGCTGGGCAACGCCCTGCGTCGCGTGTTGCTGTCGTCCATGGTGGGTTATGCAGCGACGGAAGTCACGATTGCTGGCGTGTTGCACGAGTACTCGTCCATCGACGGTGTGCAAGAAGATGTGGTGAGCATCCTCCTGAACCTCAAGGGCGTGGTGTTCAAGCTGCACAACCGTGATGAAGTCACCCTGAGCCTGCGCAAAGACGGCGAAGGTGTGGTCACCGCTGGTGACATCCAGACTCCGCACGATGTGGAAATCATCAACCCTGATCACGTCATCGCCACCCTGTCGCAAGGCGGCAAGCTGGATATGCAGATCAAGGTGGAAAAGGGCCGTGGCTATGTGCCCGGTAACGTGCGCCGCTATGGTGACGAGTCGACCAAGTCGATCGGCCGTATCGTGCTGGACGCATCGTTCTCGCCCGTGCGCCGCGTGAGCTACAACGTGGAATCCGCTCGCGTGGAACAGCGTACCGATCTGGACAAGCTGGTCGTTGAAATCGAAACCAACGGCGCCATCAATGCCGAAGACGCCGTGCGCGCATCCGCCAAGATCCTGGTGGAACAACTGGCTGTGTTTGCACAGCTGGAAGGCGAGTTCGGTGAAGGCGGCATCCTGCAAGCCGGCGGCAACCAACGTGCCAACGCAACGTTCGATCCGATCCTGCTGCGCCCTGTGGATGAGCTGGAACTGACCGTTCGCTCGGCCAACTGCCTGAAGGCAGAAAACATCTACTACATCGGTGATCTGATTCAGCGCACCGAAAACGAGCTGCTCAAGACGCCTAACCTGGGTCGCAAGTCGCTCAACGAAATCAAGGAAGTCCTCGCTTCGCGTGGCCTGACCTTGGGCATGAAGCTGGAAAACTGGCCACCCGCTGGCCTGGAAAAGCGTTAATCAGACGCTTTTTTCAGCATCACGCTATAATCTGCGGCTCCCCACCCGAGAGGGTGGTGGGCCGCAACATTTATACAGTGCACCGGGCAGTACCTGATACGGCTTGCCCGCAAACATCAAATCAAAGGAAAGCACCATGCGTCACGGTCACGGCCTCCGCAAACTGAACCGCACTTCGTCTCACCGCAAGGCGATGCTGCAAAACATGATGAATTCGCTCATCGAGCACGAAGCCATCAAGACCACCGTCCCCAAGGCCAAGGAACTGCGCCGCGTGATCGAGCCCATGATCACCCTGGCCAAGGTTGACTCCGTTGCCAACCGCCGTCTGGCTTTCGACCGTCTGCGCGACCGTGACAGCGTGACCAAGCTGTTCAACGTGCTGGGTCCCCGCAACGCCAAGCGTCCTGGCGGCTACACCCGTATCCTGAAGATGGGCTTCCGCGTGGGCGACAACGCTCCCATGGCCTATGTGGAACTGGTTGAGCAAGAAGAAGTGGCTCAAACCCAAGCTGCAGAATAATTCTGTGCTATAATTTGGACATATCGCGAGGTGGAGCAGTCTGGTAGCTCGTTGGGCTCATAACCCAAAGGTCGTTGGTTCAAATCCAGCCCTCGCAACCAAATTCATCAACGCCTGCTGGAAACAGCAGGCGTTTTTGTTTTTGCATCTCCCATGCCCCATCGGAGCATCGGCTCCGCCGGCGTCGCATGGGTCTGGAGGCACAGCCGGCACGATCTGTGCAGCGCTGGAGAGCGGGCGCCCAGGCATTCGCCGTGCACCGGTGCTGCGGGGCAGTGCAGGACCCACGCAGCGGCCTGTATCTGCTGGCTTTGCACCTATGCGCCGCATGCGCCTTGCTACCAGGCGCATGCCTTTGTCTTGAATCTGAAGCGGTTGCGGCAGCGACCGCGCCTCTTTGGAAGAAATGCAGCCCGCTTTCGGCAGCGGCTGCCCCCGGAATTCGCTATGCAGACCCTCACTGGCACCACCCTTGGCATCGACTTTGGCACATCCAACTCCGCCATGGCCTGGCGCCAGGGCGCGCGTACGGCACAGCTGCTTGCGCTGGAAGGCGGCGCCACCGGCATGCCCACGGCGCTGTTCTTCAATACGGAAACCCAGGGCACGCACTTTGGCCGTGACGCCATGCGCCAGTACCTGGCGGGGGAAGACGGTCGGCTGATGCGCTCGCTCAAAAGCCTGCTGGGCAGCAGCCTGCTGCAGGACAAGACGGCCGTGCATGGCCAGATGGTCAGCTACCAGGACATCATTGCGCTGTTCCTGAAGCAACTCGCCCAGCGAGCCCAGCGGGAGCTGGGCGGCTTGCCCGAGCGCGTGGTGCTGGGCCGCCCGGTGCATTTTGTCGACGCCCACCCCGAGCGCGATCGCCAGGCGCAGCATGCGCTGGAGCAAGCCGCGCAGGCCGCCGGTTTTGCGCAGGTGGAGTTCCAGCTGGAGCCCATTGCCGCCGCGCTGGACTACGAACAGCGCCTGGAGCGCGAGACCGTGGTGCTGGTGGTGGACATCGGCGGCGGCACCTCCGACTTCACCGTGGTGCGCCTGGGGCCGCAGCATGCGGGCAAGCCCGACCGCACGGCCGACATCCTGGCCACCAGCGGCGTGCACATCGGCGGTACCGATTTTGACCACCGCCTGAGTGTGGACACGGCGATGCCGCTGCTGGGCCTGCGCCACACCGGGCCCAGCGGCCGCGAAGTGCCCAGCCGGGTGTTCTACGACCTGGCCACCTGGCACCTGATCCAGTGGCAGTACAGCCCCAAGGCGCTGCGCGATGCGCAGGCCCTGCGCACCGACTACCGGGACCCGCAGCTGCACCAGCGCCTGATGGCGGTGCTGGAAGAACGCCTGGGCCACCGCCTGGCCGATGCGGTGGAGCAGGGCAAGATCCAGGCTTCCAGCACCGGCGGCGATGCCCTGCTGGACCTGGGCTGGCTGGAAACGGGTCTGCAGACCGGCATCACCCAGGACGGGCTGCACCGCTCGCTGCAGGCACCGCTGGTGCAGGTGGTGGAGTGTGCCCAGCACTGCGTGCAGCTGGCGGGTTTGCCGGCCGGGGGCGTGGATGCCATCTACCTGACCGGCGGTTCGTCTGCACTGCGTACGCTGCGCGATGCGCTGGCCCAGGCCTTCCCGGCCGTGCCTCAGGTGGAAGGCGATCTGTTTGGCGGGGTGGCCACCGGCCTGGCTTACGCCTGAGGCCTGTCTAGGCGCTGCGCCTGCTTATGCGGCTTCGTCGCCGTCCTGGTCCGCACGCTTGAGCTGCAGCGCCAGGTCATACAGCTGGTTGCGGTTGCCGCCGGTGATGTCGGCCGCCAGCTTGACGGCGGTCTTGGTCGGCAGCTCGGCCAGCAGCAGGCGCAGCACCCGTTCGGCGTCGCCGTCGTCCTGGTGCACGGCCACCGGGTGCAGCACCACCACAAACTCGCCCTTGGCGCGGGTGGCGTCGCCATTCAGCCAGGCGGGCAGGTCCTGGGCGGCATGGGTGCTGATCTGCTCAAACTGCTTGGTGATTTCGCGCGCCAGCGTCACCGGGCGCTCACCCAGCACGGCCAGGGCCTTGGCCAGCTCGTGGATGCGGTGCGGGGCTTCCAGCAGCACGGTGCAGCGCGGCTCGGCCGACAGCCGCTGCACGGCGGTCTGGCGCTCGGCATTCTTGGTGGGCAGGAACCCGGCAAACACAAAGCCGCCATCGGTCTGGCCCGGCGGCACGCAGCCGGCCACGCTGATGGCGCTGGTGATGCTGCTGGCACCCGGCAGCGGCATGCAGCGCAGCCCGGCCGCCTGCACGGCGGCGCACAGGCGCGCGCCGGGGTCGCTGACGCCGGGGGTGCCGGCATCGCTGACATAGGCGATGCGCTGGCCCTGCTGCAGGCGTGCGATCACGCCGGCGGCGGCTTCGGCCTCGTTGTGCTGGTGCACGGCCAGCAACTGGCTGCCGGGGCGCTCCAGGCCATAGCTGCGCAGCATGCCCTGGGTGTGGCGCGTGTCTTCACAGGCCACGGCGTCGACCAGCTGCAGCACATGCAGGGCGCGCAGCGAGATGTCGGCCAGGTTGCCGATGGGCGTGGCCACCACATACAGCGTGCCCTGCGGATAATTCTGGGCAGCCGCTGCCTCGCGGGCAGCATGCAGGGCCGGAGCGAAAGAGGTGCTCAATGGGTTTCCTTGGAAAAAAGCCGCCGCTGGAGGCAGAAAAGCCGCCGCCGGAGGCGGCCACAGGTCGCACGCCGGGGCAGCAGGCCGAAGACCGGGCGTTGCGCCATGCGCTGGCGCGCGGCTGGCGGCTGATAGAACGCAATTATCGGACGCCTGGGCGCGGTGGGGGCGAGATAGACCTTATCTTGCGTGCCGCGGATGGCATGGTGGTGTTCGTGGAGGTGCGCAGCCGCACCAGCAGCCAGTTCGGAGGGGCCGATGGCAGCATCCATGCGGCCAAGCGCCAGCGCATCGTGCTGGCCGCCCGCCACTGGCTGGCGCGCCAGCCGTCGGTGCCGGCCTGCCGCTTTGATGCGGCCCTGGTGCAGCAGGACCAGCTGCAGTGGCTGGAGGCGGCCTTCGACGCAGAATGAGGCCGGGCGGCAGCGCCTGCGGCCCGCCGCTGCCGGGCTTCGTTGCCCCAGGGGCGTTGCACACAGTGCCAGCACAAACTTTCTGCTACCAAAGGTATAACGCAGCACAGGTATCATCGCAGCCCATGCTAGAGCTACGTATCCAACAGCATTTCATCGACAGCGCCGACCTGAAATACCAGGCCGCCCAGGCGCTGAGCCAACCCATTGCCTTGGCCGTGCAGGCCATTCTGGCCAGCGTGACCAGTGGCGGCAAGGTGCTGGCCTGCGGCAGCGGCGTGTCCGCCAGCCAGGCCCAGACCTTTGCCACGCTGTGCGTGACCGGCTTCGAGCGCGAACGCCCCGAGCTGGCCGCCATGGCCCTGGGCAGTGATGGCGGGCTACTGGGCGGCTCGGCCGGTACGGCGCCGGGCTCGCAGTATCTGGCGCGCCAGGTGCGTGCGCTGGGTCAGGCGGGCGATCTGCTGCTGGTGATCTCGGTCAGCGGCAACGACCACAGCCTGCTGGAAGCCGTGGATGCGGCGCACGAGCGAGAAATGATGGTGGTGGTGCTCAGCGGCCATACTGGCGGTGCCCTGGCTTCCCGGGTGCGCGAGACCGATGTGCTGATCTGCGTACCGCATGAGCGGGCTGCGCGCGTGCGCGAAGCCCATGAGTTGGTGGTCCATTGCCTGTGCGACGGCGTGGACACACAGTTGCTTGGCGAACAGGAGATGTTATGAAGCGAATGGGTTCCCCTCTGGTACGCGCAGTCTTGGCTGCGGCAGCCATCACTGCAGGCCTGTCGGGTTGCGTCCCCCTGGTGGTCGGTGGCGGCATGGCCACCGCCGCACTGTCGGCGGCCGATCGACGCACGACCGGTACGCAGGTGGAAGACCAGGGTATCGAGCTGCGGGCGCAGGACCGCATCCGCCAGTCCCCGCTGAACGAGCGCAGCCGCGTCAACATCACCAGTTTCAACCGCAAGGTGCTGATCACCGGCGAAGTGCGCAACGAGCAGGACAAGCAGGAAGTGGCTCGCATCGTGCGCGATGTGAACAATGTGGACGGCATCCACAACGAGCTGGAAGTGACGCCGTTTTCCTCTTCGCTGGGCCAGCGCAGCAAGGACACCATGATCACCAGCCAGGTCAAGGGCAGCCTGATCAATGCGCGGGATCTGCAGGCCTCGGCCATCAAGGTGGTGACCGAGATGAACGTGGTCTACCTGCTGGGCATCGTGACCGAGCGTGAGTCCCGGCGCGCCGCAGAAATTGCCCGCGGTGTGAACGATGTGCGCAAGGTGGTGCGGGTGTTCGAGCTGACCACCGAAGATGCACTGGCCAACTACATGCCCGGCAGTGCGCCGGTGACGCGCGACCCTGCGGCAGAGAATTGACCGCCAGGCGTTGCTACGCCAAACGCCAAATGCAGAACGGCAGCCGTGAGGCTGCCGTTTGTTTTGGTGGGCCGCCGAAGCTGCGCGGATCAGCGCAGGCGGCGGATCAGGCTGGAGGTGTCGTTGCGACCGCCGTCCATGGCCTGCACATCGGCGTAGAACTGGTCCACCAGAGCGGTCAGCGGCAGGCGGGCGCCATTGCGCTTGGCCTCGTCCAGCACCAGACCCAGGTCCTTGCGCATCCAGTCCACGGCAAAGCCGAAGTCGAACTTTCCTTCCACCATGGTCTTGCCGCGGTTTTCCATCTGCCAGCTCTGGGCGGCGCCCTTGCTGACCACGTCCAGCACCTTGTTCACATCCAGTCCAGCCTTTTCACCGAAGGCAATGGCTTCGGACAGGCCTTGCACCACGCCGGCAATGCAGATCTGGTTGACCATCTTGGTCAGCTGGCCCGCGCCGCTGGCGCCCATCAGCGTGAAGGCGCGCGAGAAGCACTGGGCCACCGGTGCCACGGTGTCGAACACGCTCTGGTCGCCGCCGCACATCACCGTCAGCGCACCATTCTGGGCACCGGCCTGACCGCCGGAGACCGGGGCGTCGATGAAATGCTGCCCCTGGGCCTGTGCCGCGGCATACAGCTCGCGGGCCACTTCGGCCGAAGCGGTGGTGTGGTCGACAAAAATGGCGCCCGCCTGCATGCCGGCCAGGGCGCCGTCGGCGCCCAGCACCACGGAACGCAGATCGTCGTCATTGCCCACGCAGCAGAACACGATGTCGGCGCCCTGGGCCGCCGCACACGGCGTGGCGGCTTCGGCGCCGCCGAATTCGGCCACCCAGGCCTGGCGCTTGGCGGCACTGCGGTTGTACACGGTGACCTGGTGGCCTGCCTTGGCCAGGTGTCCGGCCATGGGGTAGCCCATGACGCCCAGGCCCAGGAAGGCAACTTTGCGGGAAGGAGTGGCAGCGTAATCGCGGGGGGTGATGCTCGACATGTCGGTGGATCAGAAAGGCAGAAAGCAGCGCACAGACGCTGCGGCGAAGCCCCCATGGTGACACAGGCGGCCCCGCTTGTCGCCCCTTCTTGCGACAGATCAGACACTGGTGAAGTGGACGCCGGCGGGGCCCTGCTCCGGTCCCGGGGGCGGGTTGTGCGGGCTGTCTCCAGGTGGCACAAGGGTTTGGTACGCTCCACGGCTTATGACGACCATAGCCGAGAACCTTCAGCGCATACACAGCCGCATGGCGCGCGCCTGCGATGAGGCACAGCGCCCCCACGCCAGCGTGGGTCTGCTGGCCGTGTCCAAAACCTTTGGTGCCGATGCCGTACGCGAGGCGGCGCTGGCCGGCCAGCGCGCCTTTGGCGAGAACTACATCCAGGAGGCGGTGGACAAGATCGCCCAGGTGCGTGCCATGGCCGATGTGCCCCCGCTCACCTGGCACTGCATAGGCCCGATCCAGAGCAACAAGACCCGGCTGGTGGCCGAACACTTTGACTGGGTGCACACGGTGGACCGGCTGAAGATTGCCCAGCGACTGTCTGACCAGCGGCCTGCCGGCCTGCCGCCGCTGCAGATCTGTCTGCAGGTGAATGTGGACGGAGGCGAGACCAAATCCGGCTGCAGCCCGGAGGAGGCGCTGGCACTGGCCCAGGCCATTGCCGCCTTGCCGCAGCTGCAGCTGCGAGGGGTGATGAGCATTCCCGACCCCCAGCCGACCCCCGAGGCCATGCTGGCCGTGCACCAGCGCGTGGCAGCCGTGTTTGCGCAGATCCGCGGCAGCGGCCTGCCGGGGCTGGAGGCCTTCGACACCCTGAGCCTGGGCATGACCGACGATCTGGAACTGGCCGTGCAGGCCGGCAGCACCCTGGTGCGCGTGGGCAGCGGCATCTTTGGCCGCCGCAGCTACCCGGCGGCGCCTGTCGCCTGAGTGCGCGCCACCGTGATGGCCTGCGCCAGATCAGCCGAAGGGGGACAGACGGCATATTAAGATGGGGACATACCTGTCCGACCCGGTGGTCACAGAGCCATCCGCCGGACCTGATCCATAGCTCAAGGAGATACCCCTTCATGCCCGGACTGTTGCCCGATATCGATCCCGATGGACTGCTGGAATTCTCGGTGGTCTACACCGACCGCGCCCTGAACCACATGTCCAAGCGCTTTGCCGGCGTGATGCAGGACATTCTGGGGACGCTCAAAGAGGTCTACCACGCCCACACCGCCGTGCTGGTGCCTGGCAGCGGCACCTTTGGCATGGAAGCCGTGGCGCGCCAGTTCGCCAATGGCGAGAAGGTGCTGATCGTGCGCAACGGCTGGTTCAGCTACCGCTGGACGCAGATCTTCGACACCGGCAACTTTGGCCTGGGCGGCGGTGCCGTGGTCTGCAAGGCGCGCAAGCAGGGCGAAGGCAGCCAGGATCCGTGGACACCCTGCCCCGCACAGGACGTGGCCGACACCATCCGCGCCGAGCGCCCCAAGGTGGTGTTTGCCCCCCATGTCGAAACGGCCAGCGGCATCATGCTGCCCGACGACTACATCCGCACCATCGCCGATGCGGCCCATGATGTGGGCGCGCTGATGGTGCTGGACTGCGTGGCCTCCGGCGCCATGTGGATCAACATGGAAAAGACGGGCGTGGACGTGCTGATCAGTGCGCCGCAAAAGGGCTGGAGCAGCTCGCCCTGCTGCGCCATGGTGATGCTCTCGGCCCGTGCACGCGAAGCCATCGAACACACGCAAAGCTCCAGCTTCTCCTGCGATCTGAAGAAGTGGATGCAGATTGCCGAAGGCTACGAAAAAGGCCAGCACGCCTACCACACCACCATGCCCACCGACGCCCTGGTGCGCCTGCGCGACGTGATGCTGGAAACCCGTGCCTACGGCTTCGAGAAGGTGCGCGAGGAACAGATCGCCCTGGGCGACCAGGTGCGCAAGCTGCTGGAGTCGCGCGGTTTCCCCAGCGTGGCGGCCGGCGGATTCAAGGCCCCGGGTGTGGTGGTGAGCTACACCACCCACCCCGACATCCAGAGCGGCAAGGCCTTCCTGAATGTGGGCCTGCAGACCGCTTCGGGTGTGCCGCTGATGTGCGACGAAGGTCCGGATTTCAAGACTTTCCGGATCGGCCTGTTTGGCCTGGAGAAGTGGCACAACGTGGACCGCACCGTGGGCCATCTGCGCGATGCGCTGGACCGCATCGGGGTGTGATGCCCTCTGAGTCGGTGTGTGCCTTTCCCTGCTCCGGCGGCGCCGCAGGGGCAGCCCCAGCGCGGTGCACCGGCCTGTTGTATGGTTGAAAGGGCCGTTCCGGTGCAGCGCATGCGCGGGCACGGCCCCAGTGAAAGGAAATTCCCATGTTTGTACGCATTGCAGGCGCTGCCTGCCTGATGGGCGCGATGCTGGCCGGCCACGCACTGGCACAGTCGCAACCGGTGACCTCGGCCAGCGGCCTGGTCTATGAAAGCCTGAAGGAAGGCACGGGCGCGAGCCCCAAGGCCACGGACAAGGTGAAGGTGCATTACCGCGGCTACTTTCCGCAGACCGGCGCGGATTTCGACAGCTCCATCACCCGGGGCGAGCCGATCGAGTTCCCGCTCAACGGCGTGATTCCCTGCTGGACCGAAGGCGTGCAGAAGATGAAGGTGGGGGGCAAGGCGCGCCTGACCTGCCCACCGGGCATTGCCTATGGCAGCCGTGGTGCGGGCCGGGTGATTCCGCCCAATGCCACGCTGATGTTTGAAGTCGAGCTGCTGGGCATCAACGGTAAGTAAGCGCCGCGGCGTGCCGCCGGTCGGCGGCCGCTTCCGCCCGATGCCGCGCTGCGGGGCGCATCGGGTGCAGGGGTATGGCCTGCGGCACGGTGGCACAGGCTGGCGAGGAGTGGGCATGCGCGGGCCCGCCCACGCCCACGCGGTCCATCTGCCTGGGGCGGGGACAGCCTTGCGGCAGGCCCCGCCCGTGGGCTTACTTGTAGAACACCTCGACCGGGCCCTTGAGCTTGATCAGCAGCGGGTAGCCCTTGCGGTCCACGGTCTTGCCGGCAGGCACACGCACCCAGCCTTCGCTGATGCAGTATTCCTCCACATCGAAACGCTCCTTGCCGTTGAAGCGGATGCCGATGTCGTGCTCAAAAATCGCGGCCACATAGTGGGGGCTGCGCGGGTCGATGGACAGGTGGTCGGGCAGTTCGGGGCGGGTGTCGCTCATGGTGCAGGTCGGTCAGAAAGTTGTGAATGCCCGGATTGTCCGGGATTTGCCTTGGCCCTGGCGCCCGCTGCCGTGCTGCGGCTGCGGGAGCGCCCTACACCGGGCAGCCACCAACGCGTGCTAGGCTGAAACCGCCGCTGGAGCAGATGGGCTGCTGCAGCGCGCCGGAGTGAACCGCACGCCTATGACTTCGACTGCATCCGCACTGCAACGCGCCAAGCGCCTGGCGCTGGGTTTGCTGCTTCTGGTGACGGCCGTGTTTGTGGCCACGCATTTTCTGCACCAGACGCTGCTGGTGCGCTGCCTGCAATCCGTGGCCGAAGCCGCCATGGTGGGCGCGCTGGCCGACTGGTTTGCGGTGTCGGCCCTGTTTCGCCACATCCCCATTCCCTGGGTGCAGCGGCACACGGCGATCATCCCGCGCAACAAGGACCGTATCGGTGAGAACCTGGCCGTGTTCGTGCGCGACAAATTCCTGGATGCGCCCTCGCTGGTGGCACTGCTGCGCCGCCACGATGCCGCCCAGTCGCTGGCCGACTGGCTGGGCGCGCCCGGCAACAGCCAGCTGCTGGGCCGCCAGCTGGCCCGCCTGGCCCAGGCCGGGCTGGAGATGGTGCAGGACCGCCAGGTGGAGCGGTTGCTGACCCAGACGCTGCGTGGCGTGCTGGCACAGGTGGACCTGTCACGCTCGCTGGCCACGGTGCTGGGGGCATTGACGCAAGGCGGGCGCCACCAGGCGGTGCTGGACGATGTGCTGCGCCGCATCGGCGGCGTGCTGCAGCAGGCCGATACGCACCATTTCATTGCCGAGGCCATCGTGCAGTGGCTCAAGCGCGAGCACCCGTTGAAGGAAAAAATGCTGCCCACCGACTGGCTGGGCGACAAGGGCGCCGAATTGGTGGCCCAGGCGCTGGAAAGCCTGCTGGACGACATTGCCCACAACCCCCAGCACCGCATGCGCGAGGCCTTCGATGCGGCCGTGCAGCGGCTGATCGTACGGCTGCAGAACGACCCGGACTACGCCGCGCGCGCCGAGCAGGCGCGCCACTATCTGCTGCACGACGAGAAGCTGGCCGCCTATCTGCGCGACCTGTGGAGCGGCATGCGCCAGCGCCTGGAGGCGGATCTGGACAACCCGAAATCCCATATCGCGCGCAAGCTGGGCGGTCTGGGGCGCTGGCTGGGCCTGTCGCTGGCGCAGGATGCGGCGCTGCGCCGCTCCATGAACGAACGGCTGGAGCGCTGGGCGCAGGCGCTGGCGCCCGAGGTGTCGGAGTTCATTGCCCGCCACATCCGCGAAACCGTGCAGCGCTGGGACGCGCGCGAGCTGTCGGCCCTGGTGGAGCAGCACATCGGAAAGGACCTGCAGTTCATCCGCATCAACGGCACCCTGGTGGGCGGTGCCATCGGTCTGCTGCTGTTTGCCTTCAGCCACCTGCCCGAGCTGCTGCGCAGCGTACCGCGCTGAACGGTCATCACGTCAGCGGCTGGGGGGCTGATGCCAGATCCTCTTCGGTGATGGTGGCAA
Source organism: Comamonas terrigena NBRC 13299 (assembly GCF_006740045.1). NCBI lineage: Bacteria > Pseudomonadati > Pseudomonadota > Betaproteobacteria > Burkholderiales > Comamonadaceae > Comamonas > Comamonas terrigena. Next base: position 4,294,614 of record NZ_AP019749.1, on the reverse strand, counting down.
ACACCAGCCGCACTTCCAGCCCCTGTGCCTTGCCGGGCGGAGGCGACAGCAGCTCCAGCTGGGCGCTGTGCCGGTCGGCAATGCTGCGCACAATCGACATGCCCAGCCCGTAGCCGATGTGGCGGGTGTCACCGCGCACATGGCGCTCCTGGATCTGCAGGCGCTGTGTCGCATCCAGGCCAGGACCGTCGTCGCGTACGACCAGGGCCGGTGGCTGGCGCAGCACGGTCAGCACCACCTCGCCGCCGGAATAGGTGAGGGCGTTGTCGATCAGGTTGCGCAGCGCAATGGCCAGTGTGTCCATATCGCCCTGCACCCAGACCGGTGCCGCATCCTCGGGTGGCTCCCAGTCCAGTCGCCGCTGGGCGCGGGGGTGCTGCCAGAACTCCTGGGCCATGGTGGTGGCCAGCTGCAGCAGATCGATGGTGTGAAAGCGCGCGGTGTTCCCCGCTTCGGCACGTGACAGCTGCAGCAGCCGCTCGGTCCGGTGGCTCAGGGTTTCCAGGGCGGTGAGGGCGGTTTGCGCCTCGCCCACGGCAATCTGTGTGCTGCCTTGCAGCTGGGCCTGCTCCACCGCCGTGTGCAGCCGCAGCCGCACGGAGGCCAGCGGGGTGCGCAGCTCGTGCGCGGCATTGGCGGCCAGAGCACGTTCCACATCCAGGGCCTGGTGCAGGCGGTCCATCAGCTGGTTCACGCCTTCGCCCACCTGGCGCAGCTCCAGCGGCAGGTCCTGCAGTACCAGGGGCTGCAGATTGCTGCTGCTGCGCTCAGTGATTTGCTGCTGCAGCCATTGCACGCTGCGCAGTTCCTTGCGGGCAATGTGGCGGATCAGGCCGGTCAGCACCGGCAGCATCAGCAGCAACACGGTGATCAGGCCAGTCAGTGTGCCGCTGCGGATTTCGGCACGTTCGCCCAGCGGGTCGGCCAGCTGCAGCCACAGGTCGTCCTGCGGCGTGTACAGCGTGTAGATGCGGTGTTCGATGGAGTTGTGAAACCCCGGCTTCAAGGGGGCGTCGAACGGTGTGATGGGGGCGCCGCGCGAGCGCAGCAGCACCTTGCCGTCGGGGGTGCGCACTTGCAGCAGCAAGGGTTCCGGATGGTCGTCACCGGGCACCTCCCCCATGGTCAGTATCTCCTGGTCCGGGGTGTCCGCGTCGATGCGCGACTGGCGCACGTCCAGCAGGGCCGGGTAGAGCTGGCGGTGGGCACTCTCCACCAGTTCGGTGTCGAAGTTGTGCTGGATCTGGGCATCGACATACCAGGCGACCAGGGCCGTGCCCAGTGCCCAGACGGTGATCACCGCCACCACCAGCGGGCGGGTCAGGCGGCGGGCCAGGCTGACGGGGGCGGACTTCATGCCACCGCCAGCCGGTAGCCTGTGCCGCGCACGGTCTGTATCAGGGGGCTGCCCAGTTTGCGGCGCAGCCGGCTGATGAACACCTCCAGGGTGTTGCTGTCCGAGGTGCTGTCCCATTGGTAGAGCGCCTCCAGCAGCCGCTCGCGGGTGAAGGTCTGCTCCGGCCGGCTGGCCAGCACCCGCAGCAGGGCCCATTCCTTGGGCGTGAGCACCACCGGCAGGCTGTCGACCTTGACCACCTCGCGCGCCAGGTCGATGCTGACGGGGCCCCGCTGCAGCACCGGGCTGGCCTGGGCACTGCGACGGCGTTCGATGGCGCGCAACCGGGCCAACAGCTCCTCGGGGTCATAGGGTTTGACCAGGTAGTCGTCCGCGCCGGTGTCCAGGCCGCGGATGCGGTCGCTGACCTGGTCGCGAGCGGTCACCACCACCACGGTGGGGGCATCGTCCCGCCGGGGCAGGTGCTGCAGCAATTCCAGTCCATCGCCGTCAGGCAGGTTCAGGTCCAGCAGGATGGTGGCGTAGTGGGTCACGGCCACCAGGGCGCGTGCAGTCGTCAGGTCGGGTGCCAGATCCACCTTGAATTGCTTGCTGTGCAGATAGCCCAGCACCGCCTGGGCCAGGGCTGCATCGTCTTCCACCAACAGTATTCGCATGGTGCAGGATCATGAACGGAAAACACCAGTGTAGAGACGCTGGCAGTCCGTGTTGAAAAAGGCGGCTTTGCACGAGAGCTGAATGGAGTCTGAACAGAGGGTTCACTGCAGGTTCAGCTTGGGGCCCTACTGTACGGGCCCATGCACAATATGTTTCCCGGCCGCGGCGATGCCATCGCTGCGGTGGCACTCCCCATGTCCGATTCCGTTTCTGCCGCCGATGCTGCGCCGCCGCATGCCGGCCGCCGCTGGCGCTGGCCCGTGCTGCAGCTCTCGCCCCGCACCGTGGCCGGGGTGCTGGTGCTGTGGTGTACCTTGCTGCTGAACCAGGCCCTGTGGCACAAGCTGGCAGGGCTGGCCGATTTCTCGGACCCCTGGATGCTGCGCCGGGCGGTGATGGCGGTGCTGGTGGGCTGTGCCACCTACCTGTGGTTCATGCTGTGGTCCTGGCCCCGCCTGCGCCGGGGTGCCTGGAGTGCCATCCTGGTGCTGTCCGCGGTGGTGCAGTACTACATGCTGCACTACGGCATGGTGATGGACAGCAGCATGGTGCGCAATGTGATGCAGACCAACTTCACCGAGGGCATGGCGCTGTTCAGTCCGCTCATGCTGGTGCATGTGGCAGTGTTTGCCGGACTGCCGGTGCTGTGGCTGTACCGTGGTGTGCGCTGGCAGGAAAGCCGGGGGCGGCGTGCCTGGGGCCTGTCGGCCCTGGCGGTGCTGCTGGCGCTGGGCACCCTGCTGGGGGGCAGCGTGGCCATGTACCGCCAGCTGGCGCCGCTGATCCGCAACCACACGGAGATCCGCTTTCTGATCAACCCCCTGGCCACGGTGGTGTCGTTCGCACAGGTCACGCTCAAACCCATTTTCAAGCCGAACCGGCCGTTCCGCGCCATCACGGAGGGCGCTGCCCTGGGCAGCAGCTATGGTGCTGCGTCGGCCGTTGCTGCCGCCACGCACAAGCCGCCGCTGCTGGTGCTGGTGGTGGGAGAGACCACGCGCGCCGACCACTTCGGCCTGAACGGCTACCCGCGTGACACCACGCCCGAACTGGCGGCGCGCCAGGTCATCAACTGGCGCCAGGCCTGGTCCTGCGGAACCAACACGCTGGCGTCGGTGCCCTGCATGTTCTCGCACCTGGGTAAGTCGGGCTATGAAGGCCGCAAGTTCGAATACGGCAGTCTGATGGACGTGCTGCAGGCCGCCGGTCTGGGTGTGGACTGGCTGGACAACCAGGCCGGCTGCAAAGGCGTGTGCGACCGCATTCCCCACGCCCAGGCCGACCAGGTGGCCACGCCGGCCGAGGTCAAGCAATGGTGCAAGGACGGGGAGTGCCTGGACCAGCTGATGGTGGGCCTGCTGGACCAGCGCCTGCAGGCGCTGCCCGAAGCCGCACGCAGCAAGGGCGCGGTGCTGGTGCTGCACCAGATGGGCAGCCACGGACCGGCCTACTACCGCCGCTCCAGTGCGCAGACCAAGCAGTTCAAGCCGGAGTGCACCACGCACGTGACCTCGGACTGCAGCCATGCCGAACTGGTCAATGTGTATGACAACAGCATGCGCGAAACCGACCTGTTTCTGGCCAGGACCATCGACTGGCTGCAGAAGAAGCAGGACCAGTACGCGACGGCACTGATGTACGTGTCCGACCACGGAGAATCCCTGGGCGAGAACGGCCTGTATCTGCATGGCCTGCCCTATGCGATTGCCCCCGACACGCAAAAGCATGTGCCCTGGGTGCTGTGGCCGGGCAGCCTGCAGGCGCGCACCGGCATGAAAGAGGCCTGCGCCCGTTCCGGGGTGGACCAGCGCATCACCCACGACAACTACTTCCACACCGTGCTGGGCATGCTGGATGTGCGCAGCCCGCTCTACAAGCCGGAGCTGGACATGCTGGCCACGTGCCGTTCGTGACGCCGCTGCCGCACTGCAGTGCAGCGTAAAAAAAAGGGGCACTATCGTCCCTTTTTTGTTCCCGTTTTCGGCCCCCAGCCCGCGACGCGGTGCGCGGTGCGGGGCACACGCTTAAGGCATCGGAATGGCGCTGCCCGCGGCCGCATGGGCCTGGTAATGCACGGCCGGCTGGCCGCAGGGGCGCAGGGCCAGCGCCGCATTCAAGCGTTCCAGCATGGCTGATGTGGCTGGGGCCAGGGATGCGTCGGCCTGCCAGTCCGGCCGCACGAATTGCACCCAGCCCACCCAGGCCAGCAGCTGCAGCAACTGGCTGACCGCGCCGGGCTGCTGGGCATACAGCGGCAGCTGCACCAGCTGGGCATAGCTTTGCGGGCCCTTCTGCAGCGCCGCCAGCAGCGGGGCCACATGGGCCATGGGCATCTGCACCGGACCGATGCGGGTGTCGAGCGTGAAGGCGGCCGGCAAGGACGCCTGCAGCGAGGGTGCGGCAGGCAGCAGGGCGATGCGCTGCGACAGCAAGGCGTGGCGGTGTGCGTCGGCGGACAGCATATTGCCCTGGGGGTGCTGGCACTGGTAGAGGTCGCGGCGCTGGTTCTGGTTGCGGGCAATGTCCTTGAAGGTTTCCTGGGCGGCCACGCTGCAGCCTTGCTGGCGCAGGCGGTTCAGCAGCGGCAGGGACTGTTCGGGCAGCGACGCACCGTCGATGTTTTCCAGCAGCGTGGCACTGCCGGCGTAATCACAGCCGGCCCGTGCGAGATCGGCCATGACATCGGCCACGTGCAGGGACTCCCAGTGCGCGTTCAGAAATTCATGGGCGATGTAGCGGCGGTCCATGCCGCGCAACTGGCCCAGTTCCGCCGCAATGCGCGGATGTTCGCTGCAGTAGCCGGTGCCGGCTTCGGTCATCTGCTGCAGCAGGGCCAGGCCGGCATCGGCCTTGTCCGTGGAGCCGCCGGCCATGCCCTGCGTGGTCAGGTGTGCCAGTTTTTGCGCGGCGGCCATGGAGGCGGAGCCGGGCTGGCTCATATAGGCCAGGTACAGCACACCGCCGGGCTGCAGGTGGCGTTCCAGCAGCTGGCGCAGGGCGGCGCGGTTGCTGGCGCTGATCCAGGAGTACACCCCGTGGCTGACGATGAAATCACAGGGGGGCAATGCGGCATCGGTCGAGTGCAGCGCGGCCTCAAAGCTCTGGCACACGAAGCGCACATTGGCCACGCCCACCGCCTGTGCCAGGGCCTGTGCCTGGGCGATGGCATCCGGATTGAGGTCCAGACCGATGAAATGTCCCCGTGGGTTGGTGGCCGCCGCAATGACCGTGCTGATGCCTGTGCCGCAGCCCAGTTCCAGCCAGGTGTAGGGCTGCTGCAGATCGGGTGTGCGGCGCCCCAATGCCTGCAGGGTGCTGCACAGCCAGACGGGCATGAGCTCGCGGTGGAAGTAGTCGGGGTAGGCCACGTCGGTGACGTAGCCATCCAGGTGCGCGGCAGGGGATGTCATGGGGCGGCAGGGGGAAGAAACAATGCAAAAGCCTGCAGCCAGAGCTGCAGGCTTGATGGTGTCACAGCTGCGGGTGCGCGGACTGCCCGGGTGGGCAGGTCCGCGTGTGCTGCAGTCTGCGACAAGCGCTGGAAGTTGCCCCTGCCGGGTACAGCGCCGGGGCTGCACCGGGCACAGGGGCGCGCGGCTTAGAAGCGGCCGGTCAGCGACACGTAGTAGGCGCGTCCCAGTTCGTTGTAGGTGGAGGCGCCTGCGGCGGAGTTGTTGGACTCGCGGTACAGGCGCTTGTCCGCCAGGTTGGTGATGCCGAAGTTCAGCGCATAAGACTTGTTGATCTTGTACTGTGCGCCAATGCCGTACAGGGCGTAGGAGCTCACTTCCTGCAGCTGTGCACCGGTGGAGGCCGCACCGCCGGTCTGGATGGTGCGGGGTTCCTGGCGGCCGTAGAACGTGGCGTTCAGCTGGGTCGACCAGTTGGCGTTGATGGTCCAGTCCAGTGTGGAGTTCACGGTGTACTTGGGAATCACGGACAGCGGTTGGTTGCTGTCCTTGTTGTGGTTCTTCAGCATGTAGGTGAAGTTGTTCACCAGCTTCAGCGTGTTGCCGTTCTTGCCATCCAGCGGCACGGTCAGATTGCCTTCGAAGCCCTTGACGATGGCCTTGCTGGCATTCATCCACTGGTAGACCTGGGAGGTGCCGACCACGACCGGCGTGCCGTCGTTCATTTCGGCATAGATCTTGTCCTTGTAGTCGTTCTGGAAGTAGCTCAGGCTGGCGTCCAGACCGTTGTGGTTGGTGTACGCAACCCCCAGTTCCTTGTTGATGCTGGTTTCGGCCTGCAGATCGGGGTTACCCACGACGTAGCAACCACCGCCCAGGCTGGGCGAACTCACCGGGCAGCCATTGCCCATGGTGAAGTACAGGTAGTTGTTGTTGGTCTGGTACAGATTGGGCGCCTTGAAGGCACGGGCAATACCGCCCTTGACCTGCCAGCTGTCGTTCAGCTGGTAGGTGGCATTCAGGCTGGGGCTCCAGTTGTTGCCCGACTGGCTGTGGTGGTCAAAGCGCACACCCGGGGTCAGGATCAGGTTCTGGATGGGCTCGAAGTTGTCTTCCACGAACAGCGCGAAGTTCTGTGCATCGGACTTGCCGCTGCGGGTGCCTGCGCTGCCCACCAGGCCACCGACGTTGTTGGCGCCCGTGCCCGTCGTCAGGCTCATGGCTGCGGCATCGTCCAGCTTCTCGTTGCGGTACTCGAAGCCCGTGGTCAGCATGTGCGTGGTGCCGCCCAGCTTCAGCGGGGTGTTCACTTCCCCGGACAGGAAGTAGTTGCCCAGCTTGGAAGTGATTTTGTCCGTGGTGCTGCTGATGGAGCCTTCGGGGCCACCGGCCAGCGCCACGGGGTTTTGCCAGCGGCGGGTGTTTTCGTACTGGAAGATCAGGCGCGAGGTGCCCCAGTCCCATTTGCCGCGGTGGGTCACACCCAGGGTGTTGCGGTTGGTGCGGTTGGTTTCCTGGCCCAGCAGCGATTCGCGGATGGGTGCATTGGCGTCGATGCTGACGGCGGTTTCACCGGCGTATTCGTTGGTCTGGCGGCTGGCGCCCATCTCGAACTCCAGCACCTGCTGGGGCGTCAGGTCCCAACGCAGCAGGGCGTTGATGTCCTTGTTCTTCACACCTTCGCGGCCGGCGGGGGCCATGGCGGTGGTGGTGGCGGCAGTGCGGTTCAGGTCGGGGCTGTCGGCATCGCTGTGGGCCATGTTGCCGAACAGGCGGAAGGACAGGTTTTCTGCCAGCGGGCCGGACAGGTTGAAGCTGCTGCGCTTGGTATCGCCTTCCTTGGAGTCTTCCTGGAACTTGCCGTAGACGGTGACCGAGCCTTGCAGCTTGTCGGTGGGCTTCTTGGTGATGATGTTCACCACACCACCGGCGGCGCCCGAACCGTAGCGTGCGGCCGCAGGGCCACGGATGACTTCGATGCGCTCGATGGCTTCCACCGGGACCCAGTTGGAGTCGCCACGGGTGTCGCGCTCGCCGCTGCGGCCCATCTTGGCGCCATTGCGCGATTGCACGGGCTTGCCGTCGATCAGGATCAGCGTGTTTTCCGGGCCCATGCCGCGCAGGTCGATCTGGCGGTTGTTGCCGTACTGGCCGGAAGCGGAGTTGCCGGTCAGGTTGACGCCCGGCATGGTGCGCACCAGCTCGGAAATGTCATTGGCGGGAGCGCGTTCGGTCAGCTCTTCCTGGGTGATGACGGACACGCCCAGGGCCTGTTTGAGTTCTTCTTCGGCGGTGGCGCGGACCGTGGTTTCACCCAGCACGGTGTCGGTGGCGGCCTGGGCAGCGGTCAGATGGGCGGCCATCGCAATGGCGGAGAGGGCAAAAAGGCGGAAATTCAGTGAGCGGGACATGAAGCTGCAGTAAAGAATTCGTTAACAGGAATCGTTCTCATTACATTGTAGTTACATGCTGTACGATTGCGAATTGTTCTTGTTTGCATATTGTTGTTTTTTGCTCAAAAAAGCGTGTTAAATAGCGATGGATGCTGCAAGAAGTTGTGAATAGTCAACTTCATTGAAAGGAATGCCATGCTTGGAACCCCTCTGACTCCGTCGCGCCGCCACTGGTTGGCTGCTGCCCTGGCAGGGGCCTGCGGCTGGGGAATGGCTGCCGGAGCCTGGGCGGCCAGCCCCGCTGCGGCCCAGGCGCCCATTGCCATCGCGCATGCCAAGGGCGTGACCCGGGTGCCTGCTGCACCGCAGCGCGTGGTGGTGTTTGATCTGGGGGCGCTGGACACCATGCACACCCTGGGCCTGCCGGTGGCCGGGGTGCCCAAGGCGCAGTTTCCGGACTATCTGCAAGGCTATGCCGCTGCCCGCTATCCCGTGGCAGGCAGCCTGTTCGAGCCGGATTACGAGGCGCTGAGCCGGATCCGGCCGGATCTGATCATTGTGGGCGGCCGCTCCGCCGCCAAGTACGAGCTGCTGCGCAAGATCGCGCCCACGGTGGACTTCTCGGTCAACGGCCAGCAGATGCTGCAGGACATGGGGCGCAATGTGACGGCCCTCGCCAGCCTGTATGGCAAGCAGGCCCAGGGCCAGGCGCTGGTCGACCGGATGCAGCAGGCGGTGGCGGGGTTGCGCCAGCTCTCCAGCCAGGCGGCGCCCGGGCTGCTGCTGATGGCGGTGAACGACAAGATCATGCCCCAGGCGCCGGGTTCACGTTTCGGCTTTCTGTTCGATGTGCTGGGCGCACAGTCGGCCCTCACCGCACAGCAGTTGCCGGCGCGCGGCACGGCCTATACCTTTGACGATGTGGCCAGGCTCAACCCGCAGTGGCTGTATGTGATCGACCGCAACACCGCCACCGGGCAGGCGGCCGGCGGCGGCGCCATCATTCCGTCGCAGCAGGTGTTCGACAACGCCCAGGTCAAGGGCACGGCGGCCGGCCAGAAAGGGCAGGTGGTGTTTCTGGACCCCAAGGGCTGGTATCTGATGGGCAGCACCGGCCCCACGGCCTTGCTGGGCAATGTGGCCCAGCTCAAGCAGGTCTACCAGGCAGCCGTCCGGTAAGCGGAGGTCACCTGGGGCGGGAAGGGGCGGCCCGGAGTGTCAGCCGCCGCGGCCTTCTGCAGGGCCACCGCTGCCGTGCTGGCTCTGGCCGGCATCGGCTTCATCGCCATGCAGCAGGTGTTCGCCGATCTGGCGCCAGGCCTTGGCGGCGTCGTGCTGGCCAGCAAAGTGGTGGCAGCTGGCGGCCGTCATGGCGATGCGGCCGTTGCTGGGCTCCAGGTCGAAGGCCTTTTCGCACTGGGCGGCGGCATTGGCCCACATCACGGGCGCGTTGGGCGATTCGTCCTTTTGCAGGGCATGGGCCTCGGCCATCCAGGCCTGGGCCAGGCGGAAAGCCGCCTCAGCCTGCTCGGGGTCGGCCTGGTGGGCGCGGTAAAACTCCTTGCCGGCGGCCTGCCACAGGGCACGTGCCTGGGTGAAATCGGCGGTGGCAATGTGCTGGGCCTCGCGCACCAGCGCGTTGCCTGCTTCCATATGGGGGCGGTAACTGTCTTGAGACATGGGGGGCATTGTCGCCTGCCTTGGCATGCCGTGGGACTTGGTTCGTACTTGATGCAGCGCAGATATCTGGCATGTAGGCGACACCCCGCTGTGGCCGATAGGCAGCATGTGCACGCAAACGTTCACCACTGCAGGCAGGGAACCAGATAATCGCCCGCATGCTGGAGCAGATTCGACGCAACCGACGCCTGGGCACCACGGTGCTCCTGCTGTGCGTTGCACTCTGGCTGGTGGCGCTGTGGGCCGGGGTGCGCGTGCGCGCCATGCCAGGGCCGGTGGCGGCCATGGCGCCTGCCAGCCTTGCCGAAGCCCATGGCACTGGCCATACCGGCGGCTCCCACGGCTCCCATAGTGCCCAGCAAACCCACGACAGCCACGATAGGCACAGTGCGGCGGAGCCGGACGCAGGCAGTGCATCCGAACCTGCGCATGAGCACGGCGGTCACCATGGTCCGGATTGCGTGCTGTGCATCGCCCTCAGCCCGCCGGCCGCGGTGGCCGTGCTCGTCTACCGTCCGCCTGTGCCACGCCAGGGACTGGGATGGCACGCCCCGGCGCAGCCGCCGCTTTCGCGCCTGGCCGCTGCGCCGCTGCCGGCACGCGGTCCGCCCGCAGCCTTCCACGCCTGAGTGCGGCATGCCGTAGCGCATGCCGCGAACTTCCCCGTTTTGAAGCCCCGCCGACCGCGTGCGGAGGGTGCAGGCCGCATGGCCTGTGCCTGCCTGCGCCGGTGGGCGGCGGCGTGGATTTCGCATGCCAACTTATTCCGTTTTTCCCCGGGCCGCCGCTGCGCGTGCCCCGCAGTTCCGTTTCCGCTGGTCGCCCTGCGCCCTGGTCTGTGTGCTGGCCGGGTTGCCAGCCATCGGCATCTCCAGTGCCGCCGTGGCGGCCAACGCCAACGCCAGCGACACGGCGCAAGCGACACCAGACGCCCCCGGCCGCGCACTGGGCGAGGTGGTGGTCACTGCGGTGCACGACCATTCCCCCGTGCAGGTGGTGGCCGACCCCAAGCAGCCGCGCCAGCCGATTCCGGCCAGCGATGCGGCCGACTACCTCAAGACCATTCCCGGTTTTTCGGCCGTGCGCAGCGGCGGGTCGAACAGCGACCCGGTGTTCCGCGGCCAGTTCGGATCGCGCCTGCCGCTGCTGACCAACGGCACCAACCTGATCGGTGCCTGCCCGGCGCGCATGGATGCACCCAGCTCCTATATTTCGCCGGAGACCTATGACCAGCTGACGGTGGTCAAGGGCCCGCAGACGGTGGTGTGGGGACCGGGTGCCTCGGCCGGGGTGGTGCGCTTTGACCGGCTGCCGCCCGAATTCACCGAACCCGGCGCCCGCCTGTCTGCCAGCCTGCTGGGTGCAAGCGGTGGCCGGAACGACCAGACCGTGGACCTGGAGGCCGGCAACGCCCAGGTCTATCTGCGTGCCACCGCCAACCATTCCCATGGGCAGGATTACAAGGACGGCAACGGCCGCCGCGTGCCTTCCGGCTGGGACAAATGGAATACCGATGTGGCCGTGGGTTTCACCCCCGACGCCCACACCCTGCTGGAGCTGAGCGCCGGCGCGGGCGATGGTGAAGCACGCTACGGCGGCCGCAGCATGGACGGCACACAGTTCCGCCGCGACAGCTGGGGCCTGCGCTTTGAAAAGCAGCACCTCACGCCCTGGCTGGCCAAGCTGGAGGCCCAGGTCTACCGCAACCAGGCCGACCACGTGATGGACAACTACACGCTGCGCACGGCCCCCACCACCGGCATGATGGCGGGCGGCATGGCCAGCAATGTGCGCCGCACCACCACCGGAGGCCGGGTGGCGGCGACGCTGCTGCCGGCTGACGGTTGGCAGCTGGTCACCGGTTTTGACGCCCAGCGCAGCCCGCACGACAAGCGCAGCGGCACGCCCAGCCTGTCCTACGACACCCAGGCATGGACGCGGGATGCCAAGTTCGCCAACTGGGGCTGGTTTGCCGAGCTGGGCTGGCAGGCCAGCGAGCGCACGCGCTGGGTGGGCGGGCTGCGCCTGGACCAGTCCGAGGCCTGGCGCTATCCCACCAGCAGCAGCGGCATGGGTGGAATGGGGGGCATGGGCGGTATGGCCGCTGCCACGGCCGACAACGACCGCGACCGCAGCGCCATGCCCAGCGGGTTTGTGCGCTGGGAGCAGCAACTGGCGTCCGGCGCCACGGTCTATGCCGGCCTGGGCCATGTGCAGCGCTTTCCGGATTACTGGGAACTGATCTCGCCCAGCAACAGCGCCGCCACGGCAGGCAATGCCTTTGCCAGCCTGAAGCCGGAAAGAACCACCCAGCTGGATGTGGGCGGGCAGTGGAAGGGCGAGGGCTGGCAGGCCTGGGCATCGGGCTATGCCGCCGTGGTGCAGGACTACATCCTGTTCGACTATGTGGGCATGGCCTCCAATGTGCGCAACGTCGACGCACGCCGTGCCGGTCTGGAGCTGGGGGGCAGCCGCCAGCTGAGCACCGCCTGGGCGGCGCAGGCCACGCTGGCCGGCACCTGGGCGCAGAACCGCAGCGATGGCCGGCCACTGCCGCAGACGCCGCCGGTGGAGCTGCGCCTGGGGCTGGACTATGCCCAGGGTCCCTGGACCGCCGGGGCGCTGTGGCGCCTGGTGGCGGCCCAGCACCGCGTGGCACAGGGGCAGGGTAATGTGGTGGGGCAGGATCTGGGGGCCAGTGCCGGCTTCGGCGTGCTGTCGCTCAACACCAGCTACCGCGTGAACCCCCAGCTCAAGCTGCTGCTGGGCGTGGACAACCTGTTCGACAAGGCCTATGCCGAGCACCTGAACCTGGCGGGCAATGCCGGCTTCGGTCTGCCCGGCAACACGCGCATCAACGAGACCGGTCGCACCTGGTGGTTGCGCGCCGACATGAAGTTCTGACGCAGCCTGCAGGGACGGCACCAGGCGGTCCCCGCGTGCGCGCGGTGGCCCGCGGTGACCCACGGTGGCCGTGCTGCACGGGGTTACGATCGGCCGTCCTTCTCTCTGACAGCTCCCGCCCATGGGGCGGGGCTGTGTGCAAACTTCACCATGACATTCAGCGAACTTCTGGAGGCCGTGCGCGGCGCCTATACCGACACCCTGTCCCAGGCCGTGCAGCAGCAGGCCTGCCATGTGGAGCCGGCCTTGCGCACGGCGGACGGTGCGCTGGCCACCGAAGGGGAACTGGGCCTGCCTTGCCGCTTGGATGCCATCGTGCAGCAGGACGGCAACAGCCTGACCGTGGATGCGCGCAGCCGTCTGCAGTTCGATCCGGTGCAGCTGCAACTGGCTGGCACAGCCGTGACCATGGTGCCGTTCACCTGGGACTGGCTGCAGTTGGAGGTGCAGGGCCTGGGCCGGGACCGGGTGGCGCATACGCTCCAGGACTGGTTCTGGCAGGGGTTCGACGCCGAAGACCAGAACGCCCTGGCGGCCGATGGCCTGTATGGCGTGCTGCACTTTCTGTCGGACCTGCAGCCGGCCGGCGAAGGCTGGCGCAGTGCGGTCGACCTGGGCTCTGCCCCGGCCGAGGCGCTGGAAGAGCTGCTGTGGCGGCTGTCCGATGCCGGGGCGACCCAGGTCGCGCTGGGCTGAGGCCGCCCGGGTCTGCGGGCGGCGGGCGCTGTGGCATATAAAGATGATTTGTTCATAAGTAAGTCGAAATTTATTCGTTTTCAGAATGAAGGCGGCTTTCTAGACTGGCTTCCAACGTCATCCGACCGCCAGAAAAAGGAAGCCCGCCATGTCTGCCGTCCTCGCCACCTACGATTTCTCCCGTCCCTCCCGCCTGCAGGAGGCGGCTGTGCCGCCGCAGGATTTTGTGATCCGGCCGGCCCCGGGTGCCGCAGGCAATCTGGGGGCGGAAGTGGTCGGGCTGGACCTGTCCCGTCCGCTGTCGGATGCCGACTTCGAACGCCTGCAGCAGGCGCACTGGCAGCACCATGTGCTGGTGTTCCGCGACCAGCGCATCACCCCGGCCCAGCAGGTGGATTTCAGCCGCCGCTGGGGCCCGCTGCAGATCCATGTGCTGCGCCAGTTCCAGCTGGCGGGCCACCCCGAAATCCTGCAGGTCTCCAACATCCGTGATGCCCAGGGCCAGCCGGAGGGGCTGGGCGATGCCGGGCAGCTGTGGCATTCCGATCTGTCGTACAAGGAAAAGCCTTCTCTGGGTAGCCTGCTGCACGCGCAGGAACTGCCCAGCGAAGGGGGGGACACCCTGTTTGCGGACCAGCATGCCGCCTATGACGCGCTGCCGCAGGCCGTCAAGCAGCGCCTGGAGGGGCTGCAGGCCGAACACAGCTACCTGCTGCACTACGAAACGCTGCGCGCCAAGAGCCCCTGGCGCCCGGCGCTGACGCAGGCGCAGGTCGATGAGGTCAAGCCGGCCGTCCACCCCGTGGTCCACACCCATCCCGGCAATGGCCGCAAGGCACTGTTCGTCAGCGAGCATTTCACCAGCCGCGTGCTGGGCCTGACGGATGACGAAAGCCGCGATCTGCTGGACCAGCTGTTTGCCCACAGCGTGCAGCCGCAGTTTGTCTACCGCCACCAGTGGCAGCCGCACGACCTGGTGTTCTGGGACAACCGTTCGGTGCTGCACCTGGCCAGCGGCACACCGGAACACCTGCGCCGCAAGCTCTACCGCACCACGGTGGAAGGCGATACGCCCGTGGCCTGATGCCGCGCACTGCCTGTGCTGCCCCGCAACGCTGCAGATGCCGCACCGCCGGGGAGCACTCTTGATTCCACCGCCCATGCTGCGCCATTGCGTGGCGTGAACGGGTTGCTTTGACGCTGCAGGAGCAGGTGTTGCTGCTGCTAACACTGCTCCGCAGCCTCCGTCTGGACTTCACTTTCACCATGAAAAAATTCTTTCACCTCCCCGCGCTGCGCCGTTCCGTGACCGGCACCCTGGCCGCCACTGCGGTGCTGGCCGCCGCCATGGCCGCACCTGCCGCCCATGCCAAGGAAGGCCAGCTGCGCATTGCCCAGCAGTTCGGCATCGTCTACCTGCTGCTGAACGTGGCGCAGGAGCAGAAGCTGATCGAAAAGCACGGCAAGAGCCGGGGCGTGGACATCAAGGTGGACTTTCTGCAGCTTTCCGGCGGCGCAGCCATCAACGATGCCCTGCTGTCCGGCAATGTGGACATCGCCGGCGCCGGCGTGGGCCCGCTGTTCACGCTGTGGGACCGCACCAAGGGCAAGCAGAACGTCAAGGGCGTGGCCTCGCTGGGCAACTTCCCCTACCTGCTGGTGAGCAACAACCCGGCCGTCAAGACCATTGCCGATTTCAGCGACAAGGACCGCATTGCGCTGCCGGCGGTGGGCGTGTCGGTGCAGTCGCGCATTCTGCAACTGGCATCGGCCAAGCAATGGGGCGACGCACAGTACAACAGGCTGGACCGGTTGCAGGTAGCCATTCCCCACCCCGAGGCAGCCGCGGCCATCATCAAGGGCGGCACGGAAATCACCGCCCACTTCGGCAACCCGCCGTTCCAGGAGCAGGAGCTGGCCGCCAACCCACAGGCGCGCGTGGTGCTGAACTCGTACGACGTGCAGGGCGGACCGGCCTCATCCACCGTGCTCTACGCCACCGAGAAGTTCCGCAACGACAGCCCCAAGACCTACCGTGCCTTCCTGGATGCACTGCACGAGGCGGCGCAGTTCGTGCAGAAGAACCCGGAGCAGGCGGCCGACATCTACCTGAAGGTCACTGGCGGCAAGCAGGACCGCAAGCTGGTGCTGGACGTCATCCGCAGCCCGCAGGTGCAGTTCACCGTGCAGCCGCAGCGCACGCTGGCGCTGGGCCAGTTCCTGCAGCGTGTGGGGGCCATCAAGGCCACGCCGGCACAGCTGTCGGATTACTTCTTTGACGATCCCCGCGTGGCGGGCGGCAACTGACGCGGCGCCGGTTTTCCGCTTGGGAGAAATGACGATGACACGCTTTGCAGCGGTGCGCCAGCGCTTCTGGCAGCAACTGGCAGCCGAATGGGAAGGCCCCGCCGGGCTGATGGCCGGGGGCCATTGGCACACCGATCTGGCCGAAGCCGCAGCGGTACCCGCCGCCGTCATGCCGTGGCCGACCCACGCGGCGCCGGTGCACAGAACGGCGGTGGGGCAGGAGACGGCTGCACCTGCCGCCGCTGCCGCAGGCGAAGCGTCGGCGCACGCAGAGCACGGCACCCAGCCGCTGCTGCAGGTGCAGGATGTGAGCCTGGTCTACGCCACGGCGCGGCAGCAGGTGCGGGCCACGCACCGGGTCAGCCTGGACGTGTTCGAAGGCGACCGCTTTGTGCTGCTGGGCGCTTCGGGCTGCGGCAAGAGCAGCCTGCTCAAGGCGCTGGGCGGCTTCATCACCCCGGCCGAAGGGCAGATCCTGCTGGACGGCCAGCCGGTGCACGGACCTGGCCCGGACCGGGTGGTGGTGTTCCAGGAGTTTGACCAGCTGCCGCCCTGGAAGACGGTGCGCGAGAACGTGATGTTCCCGCTGCTGGCCTCCGGTCAGCTGCCACGCGCAGCGGCACGCGAGCGCGCCGATGCCGTGATCGCCAAGGTGGGCCTGACGCAGTTTGCCGACGCGCACCCGCACCAGCTGTCCGGAGGCATGAAGCAGCGCGTGGCCATTGCCCGTGCGCTGGCCATGCAGCCGCGCGTGCTGCTGATGGACGAGCCGTTTGCCGCGCTGGATGCGCTGACCCGCCGCCGCATGCAGGAGGAGCTGCTGGCGCTGTGGGAGGAGTTCCGATTCACGCTGGTGTTTGTCACCCACTCGATCGAAGAGGCGCTGGTGGTGGGCAACCGGATTGCCATCCTCTCGCCCCATCCGGGTCGGGTGCGGGCCGAGGTCAACAGCCATGCCTTCGATCTGGCCAGCCAGGGCAGCGAAGCCTTCCAGGCCACGGCCCAGCGCATCCACCGCCTGCTGTTCGAGGCGCCGCCCGTGGCCGCTTCGCCCGCTGCCCCCGGTGCGCAGCCGCCGTCGGCGGCCCCGCCCGTGCGGGAGGCGCGCGATCTGGCGGACGGCCTGCAACCCACCTGGGCCACCATGCCCGTCAGCCTGTGAGCACGCCATGAGCACGATCACCGCCATCCCGGACCTCAACCCCCAGGCGGCCACCCAGCCGCCGGTGCGCCCGGAATACGAACGCGCGCTGGAGCCTCTGGGCACGGTCGCACCCACCCAGCCCCTGTCCTGGTTTGCCCGGCTGTGGGGACTGGCCGCCGTGCGCCGGGGGCTGATCCTGGCCGTGCTGGCAGCGCTGTGGCAGGCGCTGGCGCTGTGGCAGGACAACGATCTGCTGCTGCCCACGTTCACCGCCACGGTGCGCGCTCTGGTGGAAGGCTGGGCCAGCGGCGAACTGCTGGGCAAGGCCGTGGCTTCGCTGGTGGTGCTGGTGCAGGGCTATGCCCTGGGCATTGTCGGTGCGCTGGTGCTGACCACGCTGGCGGTGTCCACCCAGCTGGGGCGCGATCTGCTGACCACGCTGACCAGCATGTTCAACCCGCTGCCTGCGATTGCGTTGCTGCCGCTGGCGCTGCTGTGGTTCGGTCTGGGCCAGGGCAGCCTGCTGTTCGTGCTGGTGCATTCGGTGCTGTGGCCGCTGGCGCTGAACACCTATGCCGGCTTCCAGGCCGTGCCCGAGACGCTGCGCATGGCGGGGCGCAACTACGGTCTGTCCGGTGTGCGCTATGTGCTGCAGATCCTGATTCCGGCCGCGCTGCCGTCGATTCTGTCGGGCCTGAAGATCGCCTGGGCCTTTGCCTGGCGCACGCTGATTGCTGCCGAGCTGGTGTTCGGTGCCTCCTCCGGCAAAGGCGGGCTGGGCTGGTACATCTTCCAGAACCGCAACGAGCTCTACACCGACAAGGTGTTTGCCGGCCTGCTCACCGTGATCGCCATCGGCCTGCTGGTGGAGACCCTGGGCTTTCACACGCTGGAGCGCCTGACGGTGCGCAAATGGGGCGTGCAGCGCTGAGCACTGCCTGGGCGCCGGTCTCGCGGTTCGCCTGGGTGCGGAGCCGAAGGGTGTTGCCGGGGCGGTAGACGGCAGGTTCTGGCAGCATGCAGGGAGGTGCTGTGGGGCACCGTATTCTGAAAGCCTGCTGCCATGACATTGCCACACCGTGTTTCCTCCGTCGCCTGTGCATGGCTGCTTCTGGCATCGGCCGGGGTGCAGGCCCAGGTCCAGACCGCCTACCCCGATGCCGCGGCCAGTGACCCGGTCCGCATGGGGTGGATGGTGGGGTCGCCGCCGCCTGCCGACCGCGTGCTGCGTTTTGACGATGGTTCGTACTTCCGCTTTCCGGCACTGCGCTGGAGCGTGGCCCATTTTCGCCAGCTGATGCCCACGGTGAGTGTGTCGCGCGGGCTGGGAGCCCCTGTGGCGCTGCCGCGTGCGTTGCGCCGTGATATTGATGCGCTGCAGTTCCTGCCCCTGAGGTCCGACCAGCCCATGAGCTGGGAGCAGTCGCTGGCCGCCAATTACACCGACGGGATCGTGGTGCTGCACCGCGGCCGCGTGGTGTACGAGCGCTACTTCGGCGCGCTGCAGCCCCAGGGCCAGCATGCGGCCATGTCGGTGACCAAGTCGTTCGTGGGCACGCTGGCCGCCATGCTGGTGGCCGAAGGCCGGCTGGACCCGGCACGCCGCGTGGCCGACTATGTGCCGGAGCTGGCGGCTTCCGCCTTCGGCAGCGCCACCGTGCGCCAGGTGATGGACATGACCACCGGCATCCGCTTCAGCGAAGACTATGCCGATCCCAAGGCCGAAGTCTGGGCCCATGCGGCCGCAGGCAACCCGCTGCCCAAGCCGGCGGACTACAACGGCCCGCGCAGCTATTACGAGTTTCTGCAGACGGTGCAGCCGCTGGGCACGCATGGCGCGGCCTTTGGCTACCGCACGGCCAATACCGATGCCCTGGGCTGGGTGCTGGCGCGGGTGTCCGGGCAGTCGGTGGCCGAGCTGCTGTCCGACCGCATATGGAGCCGGCTGGGCACCGAGCAGGATGCCTATATGACGGTGGATGCCACCGGTACGCCTTTTGCCGGCGGCGGCCTGAACCTGGGCCTGCGCGACATGGCACGGTTCGGAGAGATGCTGCGCAATGGCGGGGTGTTCCAGGGCCGGCGCATTCTGCCGGCCGCTGCGGTGGCCGACATCCGCCGCGGCGGCAATCCGGCCGATTTTGCGCAGGCCGGCTACCGCCAGCTGCCCGGCTGGTCGTACCGGAACATGTGGTGGGTGACGCACAACGCCCACGGTGCCTTTGCCGCGCGCGGCGTGCACGGCCAGACCCTCTACATCGATCCCCAGGCCGAGATGGTGATTGCGCGGTTTGCATCACACCCGGTGGCCGGCAATGCGGCCAACGACGCCACCTCGCTGCCGGCCTACCATGCGCTGGCGCTGCACCTGATGCGCTCCGGCAAGGCGCCCTAAGGCGGCCTAGCGGGTCAGGCCATCTGGCTGATGGTCTTTCGAAAACGCGCGAGGGACAGGGCGAACAGGGCAGCGCCGATCACGGCCAGTGCGGCAAACGGCTTCCACACCACGTCCAGGCCCGCGCCGCGGTAGAGGATGGCCTGGCCCAGCTCCACAAAGTGCGTGGTGGGCGCCAGCAGCATGATGTCCTGCACCAGCTGGGGCATGGATTCACGTGGGGTCATGCCGCCGGACAGCAGCTGCAGCGGCAGCAGGGTCAGCACCATCAGCAGGCCGAACTGGGGCATGGAACGCGCCACCGTGGCCATGAAGATGCCCATGGCCGTGGTGGCAAACAGGCACAGCGCCGCGCCGGCCATGAACAGCGGAATGCTGCCTTCGATCGGCACCTGCAAAAAGCCGCGCACCACCAGATTGAGCGACACCCCGGCCGCCACCAGCACCACCGCCCCCATGGACCAGACCTTGGCCAGCATGATCTCGGTGGGGGTGACGGGCATCACCAGCAGGTGTTCGATGGTGCCGTGCTCGCGCTCGCGGATCAGGGCCGCGCCGGTCAGGATGATGGACAGCATGGTCACGTTGTTGATGATCTGCATCAGCCCGCCGAACCAGACCTTGTTCAGCGATGGGTTGAAGCGCGCACGCAGCTCCAGGTCCACCGGCAGCGCGCTGGCCGAGCGGTGGCGCTGGGTGAATTCAGTGATTTCGGCTGTGACGATCTGCTGGATGTAGCCGCTGCCCGAAAACGCCTGGCTCATGCGGGTGGCGTCCACATTCAGCTGCAGCTCGGCCTTCTTGCCGGCCAGCACGTCGCGCTGGAACCCGGGGGGAATGGTCAGGGCAAAGGTGAAGCGGCCGGCATCCATGCCGGGGTCGACCTGCTGCCATTCCAGCATCTGCGGCGGCATGAACTGCGGCGGATAGAAGGCCGAACTGATGCGGGCCGACAGCGGCGACTGGTCCTGGTCCACGATGGCGATGGGCGCGTGGTGCAAGGTCTCGGGCATGGCCGAGGCGGAGGTGTAGACCGAGGCGGTGAAGGTGTAGACGATGAGCACCAGCATCACCGGGTCGCGCCACAGGCTCCACAGTTCCTTGACGCCCAGGCGCCAGATGTTCTTCAGGCTATGCAGCATGGCATGGCTCCCCCTGCATGGTTGGGTGGTTCGTGCGGGGCGGCGGGCCCGCAGGCGGGATGCCTGGGATGGTGGCCCTGGTCGCATGCCCGGCACCCTTGTACCAACGGCAGCGCGCCGGCGCCGCTCCGCCGCGAGGTGGCCGTCGCCCCGCCATCGCGCAGCGAGCGCGTGGGGAGAAGGCGGGCAGCGACGCAGGGCGGTGTTCCATCATTTTTCCTGCTTGGGCAGTGCCCAGATGGCAATGCCCATGATCACGGGGATGGCCAGCAGCAGCGGCACATAGGCGCTGCCCAGGTCGTGCAGGCCCAGGGCCTTGCTGAACACGCCCCGGCTGATGGCGAACATGTGGGTGGCGGGGTAGATCTCGCCAATCCAGCGGCCCGCGCCTTCCAGCGAGCTGACCGGGTCGGTCAGGCCCGAAAACTGTGTGGCCGGAATCAGGGTGCCCAGCATGGCGAAGAACAGGGCGGCGATCTGGCTGCGCGTGACGGCCGAGGCCAGCAGCCCCATGCCGGTGGCGATGATGGCAAACAGCACGGCGGCCAGCGTCAGCGCCACAAAGCTGCCGGTCATGGGCACGCCAAAGGCGAACACGGCCATGGCGCACATCAGCAGGTAGTTCAGCAGCGCCAGGGCCACATAGGGCAGCTGTTTGCCCAGCAGGAATTCCGTGCGGGTCACGGGCGTCACGTACAGGTTGACGATGGAGCCCAGCTCTTTTTCACGCACCACGGCCAGGGCCGTGAGCATGGCGGGGAACATCAGCAGCAGCATGGGAATCACGGCCGGCACCATGGCCGGCAGGCTCTTCACGTCCGGGTTGTAGCGAAAGCGCGTTTCGATGGAAACCTGGCTGCCTATGCTGACCCCCGTGCGCTCGCGCACCTGCTGGACCAGCCAGTGCTGGTGCATGCCCTGCACATAGCCTTTGACGGTCTCGCCACGCTGGGGCATGGCGCCGTCGAACCAGGCGCCCACGGCCACCGGGCTGCCGCGCAGCACGTCGCGGCCAAAGCCCGGCGGGATCTCGATGGCCAGCGCGATCGCCCCGCTGCGCATGCGCTGGTCCAGGTCCTCGTAGGAGGTCAGCGGAGGCTGTTCGATGAAGTAGCGCGAACCCGACAGGCTTTGCGTGTAGCTCTGGCTCAGCGTGCTCTGGTCGCGGTCCAGCACGGCGAATTTCAGGTCCTCCACATCCATGCTGATGCCAAAGCCGATCACCACCATCAGCACCAGCGACCCGACCAGGGCCAGCGTGGCGCGCACCGGGTCGCGCTGCAGCTCCAGCGATTCGCGCCACAGATAGCTCCACAGGCGCTGCAGGCTGAAGCGGGCAGGGGCCTTGCCGGCATCCGGCGCCGTGGCGGCAGGGGCGGCCGTCGAGGGGGCGGCGTCCTTGGGGGCATCGAGCTGCGGCGCCGCCTCGCCCGAGGCTTCGACCAGATAGCCGATGAAGGCCTCTTCCAGGGTGGCTGCGCCGCGCTTGGCGGTGAGCGCGGCGGGCGTGTCGCTGTCCAGCACCTTGCCGGCGTGCATCATCGACATGCGGTCGCAGCGTGCGGCCTCGTTCATGAAGTGGGTGGAGATGAAGATGGTCACGCGGTCGCGGCGCGACAGCTCCACCAGCAGGCGCCAGAACTGGTCGCGCGCCACCGGGTCCACGCCCGAGGTGGGCTCGTCCAGGATCAGCAGTTCGGGCCGGTGCACCATGGCCACGGCCAGCGACAGGCGCTGGCGCAGGCCCAGGGGCAGCTTGTCGGGCAGGTCCTGGCGCTCTCCGGTCAGGCCGAAACGCTCCAGCATCTCCTGCACGCGTGCCGGCACATCGGCTTCGGGTACGTGGAACAGCCGGGCGTGCAGCACCAGGTTCTGTTCCACCGTCAGCTCGCCGTAGAGCGAAAACGCCTGCGACATGTAGCCCACGCGCTTGCGCGTGGCGATGTCGTTGGGATTCACGGCCTTGCCGAACAGCCAGGCCTGGCCTTCGCTGGCCGGCATCAGGCCGGTCAGCATCTTCATGGTGGTGGACTTGCCGCAGCCGTTGGAGCCGAGAAAACCAAAGATCTCGCCCCGGCGGATGCGGAAGTTCACATGGTCCACGGCGACAAAATCGCCGAAGCGCATGGTCAGGTCCTGGGCCTCGATGGCGATGTCTTCCGCGCCGCCGGTGCCGGCGGGCAGCGGGGGAATCACCACTTCGGCGTGGCCGCGCTTCTTGGCTTCGGGCAGCAGGGCAATGAATGCCGCCTCCAGCGACTGCGTGGCGGTGCGTGCCAGCAGCTCGGCCGGTGTGCCGGTGTCCAGCACCAGGCCGTCGTCCATGGCCACCAGCCAGTCAAAGCGCTGGGCCTCGTCCATATAGGCCGTGGCCACCAGCACGCTCATCTGCGGGCGGGTGGTGCGGATGCGCTGGATCAGATCCCAGAACTGGGCGCGGGCCAGCGGGTCGACGCCGGTGGTGGGCTCGTCCAGGATCAGCAGGTCCGGATCGTGGATCAGTGCACAGCACAGCCCCAGCTTCTGCTTCATGCCGCCCGAGAGCTTGCCGGCCGGACGCTGCAGGAATTTCTTCAGGCCGGTGCTCTGCGTCAGATCGTCGATGCGGGCGCGGCGCTCGGCCGCATCGTGGCCGAACAGGCGACCGAAGAACTGCAGGTTCTCTTCCACCGACAGCGTGGGGTACAGGTTCTTGCCCAGGCCCTGGGGCATGTAGGCGATGCGGGGGCAGACGCGGTCGCGGTGCGCCTTGCTGCGCATGTCGCCGCCCAGCGCCCAGACTTCGCCCTGCTGCACCGCGCGGGCGCCGGACAGCAACGACAGCAGACTGGACTTGCCCACGCCGTCCGGGCCGATCAGGCCCACCATGCCGCCCGCGGGAATGTCCAGCGTGATGCCGCGCAGCGCCTCGGTGGCGCCATAGCGCAGGTGCACATCCTGCAGCCGGGCCGCAGGCGGGGCGGAGAGGGAGATGGCCATGCGCGCTTACTCCGGCAGCTTCACCTGCAGGTGGGCGGGCCACTGGGCGCCGGGTTCAGCCAGCACCCAGGCCTGGCCGGGCAGGCCGGTCTTGACCTGCTTGAGGTGTTTCTGCAGCAGCTCGGGGTCGATCTGGGCCCTGACGCGGAACATCAGTTTCTGGCGCTCGCTGGCGGTTTCCACGGTCTTGGGGGTGAACTGGGCCGTGCTGGCCACAAAGCTCACGGTGGCAGGAATTACCCATTGCGGCGCGGCGTCCAGCACGATGCGCACCTCCGAGCCCAGCGCCACGCGGCCGGCCACGGTTTCGGGCAGGAAAAAGCCCATGTAGACGTCCGACAGGTCCACCAGGTTCAGCACCTTGCCGCCGGCACCCAGCACCTCGCCGGGCTGGGCCAGACGGAACTGCACGCGTGCATCGCGCGGTGCGGTGAGCTGGCTGTCGTCCAGTTCGGCATCGACGCGCTGCACGGTGGCGGCCGCGGCCTTGACGGCAGAGTCCGAGCCGGTGACGTCGGCACGGGCCGCCTCGATGGCGGCCTTGGCGGCGGCGGCCTGGGCCTGGGTGGCCTTGAGTGCGGCTTCGGCGCCGCGCACGCGGGCACGGTCATCGTCCAGCTCCTGCACGGCGCTGGCGCCTTCCGTGGCCAGGGTTTCGGACCGGGCCAGGCGGCGGCGGGCCGCGTCCAGCTCGGCTTCACGCTGGCTCACCATGGCCAGTGCAGCGGCGTGGTCGCTTTCGCGCAGCGCCACCTGGGCCTTGGCGGCGGCCACGGTGTGCACGGCACGGTCCTTGCCGGCCACGGCTTCGGCGCGCTGGGCCTGCAGGGTGTGGATCTGCATGCGTGCCAGCAGTTCGCCGGCCTTCACGAACGCACCTTCGGTGACCAGGATCTCTTCGACCCGGCCGCCGAGCTTGGTGGCCACGTCGATCTCGGTGGCCTCGATGCGGCCGTTACCGCTGGCCAGGCCGGCATCGGCATGGCTGGCCTGCCATTGCTTCCAGGCGTAGCCGCCGGCCAGCACCAGTGCGGCGGCCACGGCCACCAGGGTCAGGGATTTCTGGGTACGGGGGGACAGGGACATGGCGGTGGACTTTGGTTAGGGGTTCACGGGGGCCGGTGCGCCACCCAGGGCCGTGTACAGGCTGACCTGGGCGGTCTGCAGCGCGTAATGGGCCTGCACCGCCTGCTGGGCGGCGGTGAGCAGGTCGCGCTGGGCATCCAGCACATCCAGATAGGGCGAGGCGCCGTTGTCGTAGCGCAGCTGGGCCAGGCGGGCGCGTTCCTGCAGCACCTGCAGGTTGTCGCGCTGCACCTGGGTCTGGCGGGCCAGGTGGTGGCGGGCGGACAGTGCATCGGAGACTTCGCGGAAAGCGGTCTGCACGCTGCGCTCGTAGCTGGCCACGGCACTGTGCTGGCGCACGGCCGCCAGGTCCAGGTTGGCGCTGCGGCGGCCGCCATCGAAGATCGGCAGCGAGATGCTGGGGGCAAAGGTCCAGGCCTGGCTGCCGGAGCCGAACAGCCCGTCGAGCTGGGCGCTGGCCGTACCAAAGCTGCCGGTCAGTGCAATGCGCGGAAAGAACGCGGCGCGTGCGGCGGCCACCTGGGCGTGGGCTGCTTGCAGCTGGTACTCGGCCGCGACGATGTCCGGCCGGGCCTGCAGCAGGGCCGAGGGCAGGCCCACCGGCACGGCGCGGAACACGGAGGCCCCTGCAGGCAAGGCCGGCAGTTCGGCCAGCTGGGCCGTGGGCTGGCCCGTCAGCTGCGCGAGGCTGTGGGCGATCTGGGCACGTTCCTGTTCCAGCGAGACGGCCAGCGACAGCGCCTGGTTGTGCAGGCTTTGCACCTGGGTCAGCGCGTACTTGGAGATGCTGCCCACTTCATAGCGGCGGGTGAAGATGCGCAGCGTTTCTGCCCGGCTCTCGACGGTGCTGCGCGCCAGGCGCAGGCGTTCGTCCAGCTCGCGCAGCGCCAGGTAGCTGCGCGCCACCTGGCCCAGCAGGCTGAGCTGGGTGGCCCGGGCGCCTGCGGCAGTGGCCAGGTACTGCTGCAGGGCGGCTTCGTCCAGGCTGCGCACGCGGCCCCACAGGTCCAGCTCCCAACTGTTGAGGCCCACGAACACCTCGTGGTCGCTGCCGGTGACCGGGCGGCCGCTGACATTCAGGTCACCCGGCACGCGGGCGCGGGCGTGGCTGCTGCCCACCGCCAGCGTGGGAAAACGGTCGGCCCGCTGGATGCCATGGGCGGCACGGGCCTCTTCCACGCGCAGCAAGGCCAGACGCAGATCGTGGTTGTGGGCCAGGCTCTGTTCCAGCAGCTGGGCCAGCGTGGGATCCTGCACCATGGCGCGCCAGTCCGGCAGGACGGCATCTGCAGCGGCGGTGCTGCCGACAGGACTGTCTGTGGGCCACTGGCCGGGCAGGGCCGTGTCGGGCTGGGCCAGTGGCCGGGCACCCGGGGCACAGCCACTGAGCAAGGCGGTGCACAGCACGGCAGCGACCCAGGTGGGGCGACCCAAGAGGGGCGTAAATACAGGTGGTTGCATGGCAAGGCACTCGGTATGGCCAGTTCAAGACCGGCACATGGGCCACGGGACCATGGCCCTTGTTACTTGACAGTGTCATTGCCAAGCCTCGGGCCTGCCTTGAGTTAAGTCAAGCGCGCTACCGACTGGTCGGTTTTTAGCGACACATCGATCGCGTGCTGCATGGAGGGTTCGTGTGCAGTGCGGTCAGGGACGCAGCAGGCGCAGCAGCAGGGCCTGGTGCTGGGGGCGCAGCGCGTCCAGCTGGGAGGGCGTCAGCGGCTGGCCGCTGGCCAAAATCATGAACACGCTGTGCAGCAACGGTACCAGCAGCAGGCTGCAGTCCAGCGGTGCCGGGTGGGCGGGCAGCAGGCCCTGGTCGATGGCGCGCTGCATCAGGCGTGTGTGGGTCTGGGCATGCAGCTGCAGCATGCGCTGGTGCCAGTCCCGCATGGCAGGTGGCAGGCGCGGGCTTTCGGCCAGCAGCAGGCGCAGCACGGGCAGGGTGGTGGGCTCGGCCAGGCGTTGCAGCGTGTGGTCCACGAAGGCATTCACCAGCTGCTCCAGGGTCTGCACATGATCGGGCCACCAGTCCTGCTGTTCCACCAGGGGGCGTTCCAGCAGCCGTTCCAGCAGGGTCTGCAGCAGGGCCTCCTTGCTGGGGAAATGGGCGTACAGCCCGCCCTTGGACAGCTGGGCCGCCTGGGCGATGTCCTCCATGCGGGCCGCGGTGTAGCCCTGGCGCGAGAACTCGGCAAGGGCGGCGTCCAGGATCTGCTGAATGCGGACAGCGGTCGGCAGGCGTTGGCGGCGTGGTGCGGTGGGCATGGTGCGTGCGCAGGTGGAATCGCCGCAGCCGGTGATCACACCGGTGGCGGCAGGCGGTTGAGCGCCATCTTGCACCAGGCCCGAAAGAGTTTGCCTGCGCTGGCGCAACCTATGCCAGGTGTGCCTGGCGGTGATGCCTTCGGCGCAGGGGCGCGGGCCACGCTTTGTACCCGGATGTCAGGCCGGGCGGGCGGCTGGCTGCTGCGCCAAGGCCCCCGCTGCGGCCATGAGGCCATGGGCGCCCCAAGGCGGCTGGCAGCCGTCAGAATCGGGGCAGATCGGGGTGGCTGATCTGCCCGCCACGCACCAGCATCTTGCCGTATTCGGCGCAGCGGTTGTGGGTGGGAATCACCTTGCCGGGATTCAGCAGACCGGCCGGATCGAACGCGGCTTTCAGCGCAAACATCTGCAGGTTCTCCTCGGTGGTGAACTGGGTGCACATGCTGTTGAGCTTTTCCAGGCCCACGCCATGCTCGCCCGTCACCGTGCCGCCCATGGCCACGCTGGTTTCCAGAATGTCGGCACCAAACAGCTCGCAGCGGTGCAGCTCGTCCGGATCGTTCGCATCGAACAGAATCAGCGGGTGCAGATTGCCGTCGCCGGCGTGGAACACGTTGGCGCAACGCAGCTGGTACTTCTTCTCCATCTCCTGGATCGACAGCAGGATGTCGGCCAGGCGCTTGCGCGGAATGGTGGAGTCCATGCACATGTAGTCGGGGCTGATGCGGCCCGATGCCGGGAAGGCGTTCTTGCGGCCGCTCCAGAAGCGCATGCGCTCCTCTTCGCTGTTGCTCACGGTGATGGCGGTGGCGCCGGCATTGCGCAGCACGGCGCTCATGCGGCCGATTTCCTCTTCCACCTCTTCGGGCGTGCCGTCGGATTCGCACAGCAGAATGGCTTCGGCCGTCAGGTCGTAGCCGGCCTTGACGAAGTCTTCCACGGCGGCCGTCATGGGCTTGTCCATCATCTCCAGACCGGCCGGGATGATGCCCGCCGCAATCACGGCGGCCACGGCGTCGCCGGCTTTGCGCACATCGTCGAAGCTGGCCATGATGCAGCGCGCCAGCTGTGGCTTGGGCACCAGCTTGACGGTCACTTCCGTCACCACGGCCAGCATGCCTTCGCTGCCGATCATGGCGGCCAGCAGGTCGTAGCCGGGGGCGTCCAGCGCGTCGGAGCCGAACTCGACCGGCTCGCCTTCGATGGTGAAGCCCTTGACCTTCAGCACGTTGTGCACGGTCAGTCCGTATTTCAGGCAGTGCACGCCGCCGGAGTTCTCGGCCACATTGCCGCCGATGGTGCAGGCGATCTGGCTGCTGGGATCGGGGGCGTAGTACAGGTTGAAGGGCGCGGCCGCCTCGCTGATGGCCAGGTTGCGCACGCCGCACTGCACCAGGGCCGTACGGCTGAAAGCGTCCACCTTCAGAATCTTGTTGAACTTGGCCAGCGACAGGGTCACGCCCATGGCATGAGGCATGGCGCCGCCGGACAGTCCCGTGCCCGCACCGCGTGCCACCACGGGCACCTGCACGGCGTGGCAGGCCTTGAGCACGGCCTGGACCTGGGCATAGGTCTCGGGCAGGCAGACCACCAGCGGACGCTGGCGGTAGGCGGTCAGGCCGTCGCACTCGTAGGGAGTGGTGTCTTCGCTCTGGTAGAGCAGGGCATGCTCGGGCACATGGGCGCGCAGGGCGGCGACCACTTCGGCCTGGCGGGCGGCGCGCTCGGACGCGCTCGGGGTGTGGGTGGGGCTGGCTAAGCTCATAGCCTGCCACTGTAGAGGAAGGCGGCCCGCCCGTGCGTGAGTTTTCTTGCAGCCCCGTGTGAAATGGTGCGGAGCGGCAAGGACGACTGTTTTTGCGGGGGCGTCCGTGCCGGCAGCACGCTAGGGCGGTGCCCCGCGCCTGCCTGGCCGCAGGCCGGCTTCACCGCGTGGCGCAGCTTTTCAGATGGCCTTGCTGACCCATTCGGCAAAGGCCGCACATTCCCAGCGGTCCATGGTGCCGGTGCGCCAGCACAGGTAGTGGGCATGGGGACTGGGCACTTCCAGATCGAAGAGGCGCACCAGCGCGCCGTTGTCCAGCCAGGGGGCGCCCAGCTTGAGCCGTACCGGTGCCACGCCCATGCCGGCCGCCGCAGCGTCGCACAGCAGGCCGATGTCGTTGAACTGAGAGCCTTCGGAGGGTTCGGGCCAGGCCAGGCCAGCGGCGTCCAGCCAGGTGCGCCAGGGCTCCAGCGGGCTGCGGAGCAGGGGCACGTTTTCCAGGTCGGCCGGGGTGTCGAAGGGGCCGTAATCGCGCACGAAGGCGGGCGAGGCCAGCGGGGTCAGCACATCGCGGGCGATTTCCATGTGCTCCACGTCAGCGTAGTGGCCGGGACCGTAGCGCACCATCAGATCGGCGTCTTCGGCCACCACGTCCAGCAGCGGGATGGCCACCTGCAAGGTCAGGTCGATCTCGGGGTAGGCCGCGGTGAACTGGCTCAGCCGGGGAATCAGGATGCAGCGTGCAAACGTGGGCGTGACAGCCAGCTTGAGCCGCCGCCGCCCCGTGGGCATGCTGGCGCCGGGAAAGCGCTGCAGCGCGCCCAGGCCTTCGCGCACCTGGGCCAGGTAGGCGCTGCCATCGGTGGTCAGGGAAAAGTCGGCCCGCCCGAACAGGCGGGTGCCCAGGGTCTGCTCCAGCTGCTTGACGCGGTGGCTGACGGCACTGGGCGTGACGCACAGCTCCTCGGCCGTCTGGGTCACGCTGCGCAGGCGCGCCAGGGCCTCGAAGGTCAGCAGGCACTGGATGGGCGGAATCCGCCGCGCCGCACTGCTGTTGAAGAAGGCCTGCGGCGGCGTGGTCACCGGCAGCTGCGGCGGTTTCGAGGCGGGCGAGACCATGGGCCGGGTGTCAGCGGAAAACGACGGTCTTGGTGCCGTTGAGGATCACGCGGTGTTCGCTGTGCCACTTCACGGCACGGGCCAGCACCTGGCTTTCGGTGTCGCGGCCGCGGGCGGTCAGGTCTTCCACGGTGTCGGTGTGGTCGGCACGGGCCACGTCCTGCTCGATGATGGGGCCTTCATCCAGGTGCGCCGTCACGTAGTGAGCGGTGGCTCCGATCAGCTTCACGCCCCGGTCATGGGCCTGGTAGTAGGGCTTGGCTCCCTTGAAGCTGGGCAGGAAGCTGTGGTGGATGTTGATAGCACGGCCAGACAACTTTTGACACAAATTATCCGACAGGACTTGCATGTATCGTGCCAGCACCACCAGTTCTGCGCCTTCCGCCTCGATAATTTCCATCTGGCGTGCTTCGGCCTGGGCTTTGGTGGCCGCGGTCACGGGGATGTAGTGGAAGGGAATGTTGTAACTGGCTGCAAGTTGGTAGAACTCGCGGTGGTTGCTGATGATGGCGCGGATGTCCACGGGCAGCAGGCCGGACTTCCAGCGGAACAGCAGGTCGTTCAGGCAGTGGCCTTCCTTGCTGACCATGATCACGGTTTTCATGGCTTCAGAGCGGGCGTGCAGGCTCCATTGCATCTGGAAGGGCTCGGCCATTTCGGCGGTGGCGGCCTTCAGCGTCTGCATGTCCTGGCTGTCGCATGCGAATTGCACGCGCATGAAAAACAGCCCGGTGGCGTTGTCGTTGTACTGGGCAGCCTCTTCGATGTTGGCGCCCTGTTCCAGCAGAAAGCCGGAGACAGCATGCACCAGGCCGCGGCGGTCAGGGCACGAGAGAGTAAGAATATAGGCTTGGGTCATAGCCCTGCAATTGTCGCAGCAAGCTGGGGCAAGCCAGGGATTGAGGTAATACATGCAGCAAGAGGGCTCTGTCCCGCAATTGGCCCCGTGGCGGGCCATGGCTTTTTATGTGGCATTCGGCCTGCTCTGGTTTGGGGCTGCCGAGGTGCTGGCTCCGCATTGGGTGGACGACCCGGTGGCTTTGCCGGGGCTGCTGCGCTGGAAGACCTATATCTTTGTCTTCATCACCGGTTTGCTGGCCGCCTGGCAGGTGCGGCGCATGATGCGCGCCGAAGCCGCTCGCGTGGCCACCATGCAGGAGTTTTTCCACATCGTGCGCCATGCGCCGGTCGGCATTGCCCGCGTGGAGCCTGGAACCGGCCATGTGCAGTGGGCCAACGGCCGGCTGTGCCGCATGCTGGGCCTGACACTGCAGGAGCTGGCACTGCGGGACTTCCGTGCGCTGGCGCCGTCCCGCGATGAAGGTGAAGCGCAGGAACAGATGCGCCGCCTGCTGAACGGCGAGATCGACCACTACCAGAACCAGCGCACGGTGCGCAACGCCGAAAACGGCCGCAGTGCCACGGTGCTGTGCACGGTGGCCGTGGTGCGCAACAACCACGGTACGCCCATGCTGGTGCATGTGCTGCAGGACCTGAGCGAGATCGAGGCCGCCCGCCAGGCCATGGACTACAGCACCCAGCAGTTGCGGCTGGCGCTGGACGGCAGCGGCAGCGGCATGTGGGACTGGGACATGGAACGCCGCCGCTACACCTTCTCCGACGGGGTCGCGGCCATGCTGCGCTACACCGGCAAGGACCTGGCGCATGACGTGCGCTTCAAGGAACTGCTGCACCCGGAGGACCGCGAACAGGTGCACCGTGCCGTGGCCCAGGCGCTGCAGACCGGCGCCCTGTTCGAAGTGACGGCGCGGGTGCGCTGCTTCGATGGCGAATACCGCTGGTTCCAGGCGCGCGGCACACGCCACCTGGATGCCCAGGGCCGGGTGCTGCGGTTCTCCGGCATCTTCACCGACCAGACCGAACACCGCCGGGAGCAGGATCGGCTGCGCCTGGCCGCCACCGTGGTGGACAACACCATGGAAGGCGTGGTGGTGACGGACTCGCAAAGCCTCATCCTGTCGGTGAACCCCGCGTTCACCCGCCTGCTGGGCTATACGGAGCAAGAGCTGCTGGGACGGACGCCGCGCGCGTTCAAGTCCGGGCGCCACGGCCAGGCGTTCTACCAGGGCATGTGGCAGGCGCTCAACCAGACGGGCCACTGGCGGGGCGAGATCTGGAACCGCCGCAAGAACGGCGACATCTTCCCGGAGCGCATGTCGCTGAGCGCCGTATACGATGCCCAGGGCGCCGTCACCCACTATGTCTGCATGTTCACCGACATCTCCGAGGAGAAGGCACAGCAGCAGCGGCTGGAGTTCCTGGCCCACAAGGACCCGCTGACCGGCCTGTCCAACCGCTCCTGGTTCGGCCAGGAACTGGAGCGTGCAGTGCAGCAGGCCCGCCAGGGCAGCGAGCAGATGGCGGTGCTGCTGCTGAACCTGGATCGTTTCAAGGATGTGAATGACAGCTACGGCCATCTGGTGGGGGACGAAGTGCTCAAGCACATTGCCCGCCAGGTGCAGGGCGCACTGCGCCCCGGCGACATGATCGGCCGCATGGCGGGCGATGAAATCATCGTGCTGGCCCGCGAGCTGCATGGCCATGGCGACGCGGAGGAAATTGCCGAGCGCCTGATCCGGGCCGCCGCTCAGCCCTGGCATTCCCCGGACGGCTTTGCGGTGGTGGTCAGCGTCAGCGCCGGCATCTGCATGTTCCCCGAACATGCCGACACCACGGCCTCCCTGCTTCAGGGGGCGCATGCCGCCGTGTACGGCGCCAAGGAAGGGCGGGGCGAAAGCAGTGCCTGGTGCTTCTACGACGAAGGCATGACCGCTTCCGCGCGCGAGCGTATTGCGCTGGAAGCCAAGCTGCGCCTTGCCATGGGCCTGGGGCAGATGCAGCTGTACTACCAGCCGCAGGTGGACATTGCCAGCGGCCGCATCGTGGGCGCCGAAGCCCTGCTGCGCTGGAACGATCCGCAGGAAGGCTTCATCTCCCCGGCGCGCTTCATTCCGGTGGCGGAAAGCTCGGGCCTGATCGGTCCGCTGGGCGAGTGGGTGATCCACGAAGCCTGCCGCCAGGCGCAGGCCTGGCGCATGCAGGGCCTGCCGGAGGTGTCGGTGGCGGTGAACGTGTCGCCGCACCAGTTCCTGCTGACCGATGTGGCCGGCTGCACCGCCCGGGCCCTGCAAAGCTCGGGCTACAGCGCCCAGGCGCTGGAGCTGGAGATCACCGAAAGCGCGCTGGCCGAGCGGCCGGACGAAGCCCTGGCCGTGCTGCGCAAGCTGCGCGAGCTGGGCGTGCGCCTGGCGATCGATGACTTCGGCACCGGTTACTCGTCGCTGGCCCACCTCAAGCGCTTTCCCATCGATGTGCTCAAGATCGACCAGGGTTTCATCCGTGACATCCCGCACAACGGCGACGACATGGCCATCAGCCGGGCCATCATCGCCATGGGCCGCAGCCTGGACCTGCAGGTGCTGGCCGAAGGGGTGGAAACCGTGCAGCAGCTGGACTTTCTGCGCAGCAACGGCTGCGATGCCTTCCAGGGCTATCTGTGCAGCAAACCCTTGCCTGCGGCCGAGTTTGCGGCGCTGCTGGCGGGCAGCGGGGGCACGGCGCGGATGGTCGGCCATGCCGTCCAGCCGGTGGCGCTGACGGCCGATGATCCCGGCACCGACAGCCTGTAAATACCAGAAAAAGAGGCGCGCGTATGTGACGGCCGACATGCGCGCGCATTCCACGGGACATGCCGGGGCACTGGCCCGCGGCAGGTCAAACAGCGGCACAATAGCGTCTTCATTTCAAGCCTTGCCCCCTGCTGCCTTCAGCAGGCCGGATGCAGGGCTTTTTCTCGTTCATTCCCCCTTGTTTGCCCCGCGTGCTCCGCTGTGAGCAGGCTGCGCCGCTGCGTTGCAAAAATGGTACGTGGCGACCGGAAACGGCCCCTGCGCCCTGTATGGATTCGCAGATGTAGGAGCCCAAAACTTGGGGCATGATGGACAGAATTTGACGGTTATTTTGGATTGGCAATGGCTGCGGCCCCCCGGCTTGCAGATCCCCTAAAGGGTGTGGAAAACAATGAAGCGCGAAGACATGAACGTGGCTGCACAAAACGGTTTGACGGAACAACCCATCAGCCTGGACGTGCTGAAGGAAAAGTACCTCAAGGCCGGTGAATCCGGCATGGAAGACCTGTTCCGCCGTGTGGCCCGTTCGCTGGCCTCGGTCGAGAACGAAGACCAGCGCGCCGCGCAGGAAGCCCGTTTCCTGCAGAACCTGCGTGCCGGCGGCATCGGCGCCGGCCGCATCATGAGTGCCGCGGGCACCAACATCCAGGCCACGCTGATCAACTGCTTCGTGCAGCCCGTGGGCGATTGCATCCAGGGTGTGGACGACGAAGGCTTCCCCGGCATCTACGAAGCGCTGCGCGAAGCGGCCGAAACCATGCGCCGCGGCGGTGGTGTGGGCTATGACTTCTCGCGCATCCGCCCCCGTGGTGCCGAGGTGAAGGGCACGGCCTCCATGGCTTCCGGCCCCTGCAGCTACATCAATGTGTTCGACCAGTCCTGCTCCACCGTGGAGTCGGCCGGTGCCCGCCGTGGAGCCCAGATGGGCGTGCTGCGCATCGACCACCCCGATGTGCAGGAATTCATCACGGCCAAGCGCACCCCGGGCCGCTGGAACAACTTCAACGTGTCCGTGGGCGTGACCGGCGGCTTCATGCAGGCCGTCGAACAGGACGCCGACTGGGAACTGGTGCATGGCGCCAAGCCCGGTGCCGGCCTGATCGCCAAGGGCGCCCACCAGCGTGCCGACGGCCAGTGGGTCTACAAGACCGTCAAGGCCCGCGCCATGTGGGACAGCATCATGAAGTCGGCCTACGACTTCGCCGAACCCGGCATCCTGTTCATCGACAACATCAATACCGACAACAACCTGTCGTATTGCGAAACCATCAATGCCACCAATCCCTGTGGCGAGCAGCCCCTGCCGTCCTACGGCTGCTGCGATCTGGGCCCCATCATCCTGACGCGCTTCGTCAAGAACCCCTTCGGCATCCACGGCACGGCCGAGTTCGACTTCGCCGCCTTTGAAGAAGTGGTGGCGACGGAAGTGCGCATGCTGGACAACGTGCTGGATGCCACCTTCTGGCCGCTGCCCCAGCAGCGCGACGAAGCCATGGCCAAGCGCCGCATCGGCGTGGGCTTCACCGGCATGGGCAACACCCTGTGCATGCTGAAGCTGCGCTATGACAGCCCCGAAGGCCGCGACATGGGCGCCCGCATCACCGAAGTGATGCGCAACGCCGCCTACGCCGCTTCGGTGGAGCTGGCCAAGGAAAAGGGCGCGTTCCCCAAGTTCGACGCCAAGGGCTATCTGAAGGCCGGCACGTTCGCCAGCCGCCTGCCCAAGGCCCTGCAGGATGCCATCAAGAAGCACGGCATCCGCAACAGCCACCTGCTGTCCATCGCGCCCACGGGCACGGTGTCGCTGGCCTTTGCCGACAATGCCTCCAACGGTATCGAGCCGCCGTTCTCCTGGACCTACACCCGCCGCAAGCGCGAGGCCGACGGCTCCACCAGCGAGTACACGGTGGAAGACCACGCCTGGCGCCTGTACAAGGCCATGGGCGGTGACGTGAACCAGCTGCCCGAGTACTTCGTCTCGGCCCTGGAGATGAGCGCGGCCGACCACATCGCCATGATGCAGGTGGTGCAGCCCTTCATCGACACCTCGATCTCCAAGACCGTGAACATCCCCGAAGACTACCCCTTCGAGGACTTCAAGAACCTGTACCTGGGCGCCTGGAAAGCCGGCCTCAAGGGCTGTGCCACCTACCGTCCCAACTCCATCCTGGGTGCGGTGCTGGAAACCACCAAGCCCAAGGAGGAAGCCAAGCCGGCTGCCGCTCCCGCCAAGGAAGAAGTGCAGGCCGTGGTCGACCCCATGCGCACGGTGATCGAAAGCCGTCCCAAGGGTTCGCTGTCGGCCGTGACTGACAAGATCGAGTACTGGACCCAGGAAGGCCAGAAGCGCCTGTACCTGATCGTCTCTTTCCTGCCCGTGGAACGCCCCGAAGGCGGTACTGTGGACCGTGCCATCGAGTTCTTCATGCCCGTGGGCCAGAACGGCGAATCGCAGCAGTGGATCACCTCCAGCATGCGCCTGCTGTCGCTGGCTGCACGCGGCGGTTTCCTGGAGCGTGCGCTGGAAGACATGCGCAAGGTGGTCTGGGATCGCGGCCCGGTGCGTCTGGGCACGTTCGAGCGCCCCGACGGTGCCCGCGTGCCCATGTGGCACGACTCGGAAGTGGCGGCCATCGCCTACGCCATCCAGCAGATCCTGGCCGAGCGCGCCCGCTCGCCCGAGCAGCTGCAACTGGCGCTGACCGATGCGCAGGAAGCCGTGACCCCCAGCGTGCACGAGCAGCACAGTGACAAGGCCGGCGCCCAGCTGATGGCCGGCAAGAAGTGCCCCGAATGCGGTGCCCATGCCATGATCCGCAAGGATGGCTGCGAGTACTGCACCTCCTGCGGTCACCTGGGCAGCTGCGGCTAAGCCCAGACCCGCGGTGAAGCCCCTGCATGCAGTGGGCTTGTCGACACGAACGGCGGCTTGCATCAATGCAGCCGCCGTTTTTTTGTGCACCATGGCGGACAGCGGCGGATTGCAACCGCCCCGAAGGATGAAACCATGACCAGCCGTGTGGCCCTGCCCGGCCTGCGCTCCCCCGGTGCGGGCTTTGACCAGCCGTTCGAGATGCTGGGCGCCTGCCATGAGCGGGTGCAGCGCACCCTGGATCTGCTGCAGCGCCTGCAGACCTACCTGGCCGAACAGGGCGTGGACGACAGCGCCCGCCAGGCCGCGCGCGACGTACTGCGCTATTTCGATGTGGCCGCGCCCCTGCACCATGAGGACGAGGAGCTGCACATCTTCCCGCCCTTGCTGCAGCCCGGTACCGACGCCGGCACCCAGGCCGTGGTGCGCCAGCTGCAGCGCGACCATGTGGCCATGGCCGCCTGCTGGGCCCAGGCCCGCGTGCCGCTGCAGGCCCTGGCCGGTGGGGGGCAACAGGCTTTTTCGGCGGCGGACCAGGCGCTGCTGCAGCGCTTTGCGGGTCTGTATGCCGACCACATCCGGCACGAGGAAGGGCAGGTCTACCCCGCGGCCCGGCAGCTGGTGGACGCGGCGGGCCAGCAGGCCATGGGCCGTGAAATGGCGGCGCGGCGCGGGGGCTGAGCCCCGCCATGCAGGGTCCGCCCTGATGCACATGCGACAGGGCAGGGACCGCGTACTTTGGTTTTGAGAGCGGTTTGTAACCAGGGTGCAGGCGCTAGAGAGCAATCCGGCGGAAAATTTGCTGCAGCGCACAAGCCGGTGATACTGGGCGCTTTGTTGCTTTCGCCACCCCGCGCGCTGCATGCCTGGGCATGCACGCCCTGCGCCGGGGCTGCTTTTCGCCCCGCCTACCTTCCATGCCCCGACTGAATTTTGCGACCCGCGCGGCGCTGACCCTGGCCCTGGCCTGGGCCGCCGCACTGCTGTGTACGGCGCTGCACACCCCGTTGCCCTGGATGATCGGGCCGCTGCTGGCCACGGCCCTGTGCTCCATGACCGGCGCCCCCACGGTCAGCTGGAACGTGCTGCGCAACCTGGGCCAGTGGACCATGGGCACGGCGCTGGGTCTGTACTTCACGCCCCAGGTGGCGCGCATGGTGGGCAGCCTGTGGTGGGCCATCGGCCTGGGCATTGTCTGGGCGCTGCTGCTGGGCTGGGCTTTCAGCGCCTGGCTGTACCGGCACAATGCCGCCCGCATGCCCCAGGTGCCGGCGCCGCAGCTGCGCGCCACGGCCTACTTTGCCGGGGCCATTGGCGCGGCGTCCGAGATGACCTTGCTGGCCGAACGCGAACATGCCCGCACCGACCTGGTGGCCGCCAGCCACAGTCTGCGGCTGGTGATCGTCACGGTCAGCATTCCGTTTGCCTTGCAGTGGCTGGGGGCGCAGCCACTGCCCGACTTGATGCCGGCCGCCATCCGCACCGTGCAACCCCTGGGACTGGCGCTGCTGGCGGGATTGACGCTGTGCGGGGTGGCGCTGATGCAGCGCACCGGCCGGCCCAACCCCTGGTTCCTGGGGGCGCTGGGCGTATCCGTGGGGCTGACGGTGGCCGATGTGCAGCTGTCGGCGCTGCCGGTCAGTTGGGTGAATGCGGCGCAGTTGGTGATCGGGGTCAGTCTGGGCGTGCGCTTTCGGCGGGAATTCCTGCGTGCGGCACCACAGTGGCTGGGGTCGGTGGCCGTGGGCACGGTGGGCCTGATGGTGGTGTGTGCCGGCTTTGCCTGGCTGCTGCACTGGGCCACGGGCCTGCCCTGGGTCACGCTGGTGCTGGGCACCTCCCCCGGCGGCATTGCCGAGATGGCCATCACCGCCAAGGTGCTGCAGCTGGGGGTGCCGGTGGTGACCGCCTTCCAGGTGTGCCGCCTGATTGCCGTGCTGCTGCTGGTGGCGCCGATGTACCGGCGTCTGTATCCGCAGCATTGAGGCGTTGTCAGCTCCGCGGGGCTGAATACCACGCTGCACGGTGAGACATGGCGTCGCCCGCGGCGCAAAAAAGCCGCAGCAGCCCGAAGGCTGTGCGGCGGGAAGCCCATGCGGACATGGGCGGTACCGGATGGGTCCGATGTGCTAATCAGTACCGTGCATCGGCAGGTTTCTTGCCGTTGGGCCAGTCCTTGAGCTTGGGTGCAAAGTCCGGGCGCGGCTGGTGGCTGAAGTACTCGGCCACGTCCACGGCGTCCTGGTCGGAGAGGCCGCCCTGGCCCAGCGGGAAGTTACCGTGGAAGGCGATAGGCATGTTGCGCTTCACAAAGGCGGCGGCGGTATAGGTGCGGGCCAGACCGGCGCCGATGTTGAAGGACTCATCGCCCCACAGCGGCGGATAGACCCACTGGCCCTTGGCGTTCTTGATGCCTTCGCCGTCAGCGCCATGGCACAGCGCGCACTGCTGGGTGTAGATCTGCTTGCCGTTTTCCGCATTCGGAATGATCTGCTGGCTGATCTTGCCCACGCCCCGGCCTTCGACCTTGTCTTCGGGCTTGGTCTCGTTGCGCATCCAGTCGAACAGCGCGACCATGGCCTTCATCTCGTCCGAATCCAGCGGCAGCGGCTTGCCGTTCATGGAACGCAGGAAACAGCCGTTGATGCGGTCTTCCAGCGTGATCACCCGGCCGGCGCGCGGCGCGTAGCTGGGGAAGAAGGCCGAGATGCCGATGTAGGGCGAGCCGTCGGCCACGGTGCCTGCGTTCAGGTGGCAGCTGGCGCAGTTCAGCGCATTGCCCACGTTCTTGGGCAGCAGGTCCCGCGTTTCGATGTTCAGGCGCGCGCCATAGACCAGCTGGTCGGCATTCTTCTCGTCCAGCATGCGGGCCAGGCGCGGGGTTTCGAAGGGGCGGCTGTTTTCGCCCTTGGCGTCCAGCGTCTTGCGCAGCGATTGCACATCCCGGGCCTGGACCTCGGGCGCATCCTTGCGGCCCCAGTTGCGGCGGGTGAAGTTCAGGATGTCGGCAATCTCCTGGTTGCCCAGCTGGGCGAAGGCCGGCATGGTCAGCGGGCGGCTGTGGGCCTGGGTCACGGGGGTGGTCCAGCCGGTCAGCATGATGTGGATCAGCGTGCTGGCGTTGTCTGACTGCAGCGAGCGGTTGCCGGCCAGCGGCGGGAAGATGCCGTCCACACCTGCTCCGTCCGAGCGGTGGCAGTCCGCGCAGAACTGCAGATAGCCCAGGCCACCGCGGGTGCGGTACAGGTCGGCCGGCACGTTGTAGTGCGCGGCGGCCGTGGTGGCCAGCGCCTCGGTGCTGCCCACGCTGCGTGCGGGAATGGCGATCACCGGCGCCGGGCCCTGGGTCACCTGCATGGGCAGGTCGTTCTTGCCGGCCGGCAGGGCCTTGAGGTAGGTGCCGATGGCCAGCAGATCGCCGTCGCTCATGTACTGGGTGCTGTGCTGCACCACGTCCACCATGTTGCCGGAGACCGAGCCATGGCGGTTGCGCCCGGTCTTCAGCAGCTCGGCCGTTTCCTGGGGCGTCCACAGGTCGCGCAGGCTCAGTGCGCGCCAGCCTTCCACGGTTTCACCGGCCAGGAACAGCGGGCCGTTCGGGCCTTCGCTTGTCATGGTCTTTTCCTGGAAGGCGATGCCGCGCGGGGTGTGGCAGGCGCCGCAGTGGCCCAGGCCCTGCACCAGGTAGGCGCCGCGGTTCCATTCGGCGCTCTGGCCGGCCTGGGGCTGGAAGGGGGTGTCGTCCAGGAACAGCCAGTTCCACAGTGACAGGCCCCAGCGCTGGTTGAAGGGGAAGCCCATCTCCGATGGCTGGTTGACCGCCTGCACCGGCGTCACGCCCTGCATCAGGTAGGCATACAGGGCCTGCATGTCGTCCTCCGTCATCTTGGCGTAGGAGGGGTAGGGCATGGCCGGGTAGAGGTTGCGGCCGTCGGCCGCCACGCCCTTGCGCATGGCACGATCGAACTGCGCAAAGCTGTAGCCGCCCATGCCGGTGGCCTTGTCGGGCGTGATGTTGGTGGAGTAGAGCTTGCCGAAAGGCGTCTCCAGCGCCAGGCCGCCGGCCATGGGGGCGGTCTTGCTGCCGGTGTGGCAGGCCACGCAGTCGCCCAGACGGGCCACATAGCGGCCACGCTCCACCAGGGTGCGCTGCTCGGCCGTCAGGTCGGCGGCGTAATCGGCGGGCAGGTCGTCAATGACCTGGGGTGCAGGGGCCGGGGCGTGCTCCTGCACGGCGGCGGTGGCCAGGTGCCAGCACACGCCCAGCACGGCGGCCAGGGGGACAAGGCCATATTTGTAGATGATTTTCATGCCATTTTCTCCACACGGGATAAGGTGGTGGGGTGATATTGCCTTCACTGCATGTCATAAAAATAAAATCATGCGCTGCTGCGTTGATGTGCATCAGCCAAATAATGCATTTTCCACGTGCCATGAAAATCAGCCACCCAGGGCATGAACACCTCGCCGTGCTAGTGGCAGGGTGTGCTGTGGGTGGCTGCGGAGGGCGCGCTGGAGGCGCCGGATTCAGTGCGGATGCAACAGGGTTGTGCTTGGCGTGCTATGAAGAGTGAAGGTGTATTGCACCCGATTATCGGCAGTCGGCGCGAGAATAAATCGATTGGCACAGCGATATTCTCAGAAAAATTGCATGCTTAATGGGTGGTTAATTATTCTGGTTTAAGAAAATAAATAATGCCTGCTTGAATATCCCAATGATTATTGGGAACGGGTGTGCCGACCGGCATCTCGGTAAATACGGGCGCCATGAAAAAAGCCACAGCCCCGGGATCGGGACTGTGGCCATGTGCTGTGGTTGGGCGGTGGCCCAGGCTCAGAAGCTGTAGGCCAGGTTCATGCCGGTGCTCCAGTTGCGGCCGGGGGCGCCTTCGTAGTAGCGGCTGTTGCCGTCGTTGACGATAACCGAGCCCACGTACTGGCGGTCAAACAGGTTGTCCACGCGGGCAAAGGCACGCAGGGTCCAGGGGCCCATGACCTTGCGGTAGCCCACGCTGGCGGCGGCCACGGTGTAGCTGGGGGCGGCTTCGCTGTTGGCGTCGTTCACGAACACCTTGCCCATGTGCTCGGCGGACACGCCCACCGTCCACTCGGGGGTAATGCGGTAATCCAGCCCCAGCCACAGGTGCTGCTTGGCCAGGCCGGGCAGGAAATTGCCGGCCGCGGCAGTGCCCGATGCCTGGCGGAACGTGGCGTCCAGGTAAGTGTAGGCGGCCTGCAGCTGCAGCTGTGGCGTCAGGCGCAGGTCGCCCTGCAGTTCCACGCCCTGGCGGCGGGTATCGCCGGCATTGCGGTAGGTGGTGCGGCCTCCCGCGCTCAGGTCGCTCACAATCTCGTCGCTGGTATTGGAGCGAAAGATGGCGGCGCTCCAACTGCCTCGCACGTCTCCGGTCAGGCGCTGGCGGTAGCCCACTTCGTACTGGGAGCTCACGCTGGGCTGCAGTGCGGTATTCATGCCGCTGCCGTCGTTGCGGTAGGACATCTCGGCGAGGGTTGGCGTCTCAAAGCCTCGGCCCGCGCTGGCGTACAGCGTCTGGTTGGTGCTCAGTTGGTGGGCCAGCGACACCACCGGCAGGGCTTTGTGCTGGCTGGTGCTGTCGGAGTCATCGGGGTTGCCGGGGCGGATGAAGCGGTCATCAATCTCAAACTTGACTCGGCTGTAGCGCAATCCGGTGTCCAAGCTCCAGCGTGGAGCCAGTTGCCAGGTGGCTTGCACATAGGGGTCGATGTTGGTGATGGTATTTTTTTCGTCGCGGCTCAGATTGCCTTTTACGCCAATGGCTGTTGGCGCATTGACATTGCCCGTGTAATTCTTATAGCCCTTGCGATCTTCTTGCACGTAGTCCATGGCCAAGCCCGCTGTCACTGTGACGGGGATAGGTGCATCGCTAAATTTTCCTGTCCAACGCGCATCGACACCGGCGTAGTCACGGGACATATCGATCACACCACCCGCGTGCTTTGCATTCTCTTGAATGGCATAGCCAGAGCTATTTTTCAAGGGTATAGATTGGTACTGCTCCATAGACCGGTGCCCGGCGTATGCAGTCAAGGCCACACTGTGGGTGCCATTGAATTTGCGCTCATAAGTGGCGCCCATTTGGGTCTGCTTGAGCGACTTGCGGGTGTCGAAGCTCTCGGCGACAGGGGCATTGCCGTTGTCTGAGTCCATAGAGGCCCGGCGCGGGTTGGCTTGATATTGCTTCCAGGTCAGGCCCTGCGGGTCCTGCGCATCAGATTCCATGGTGTTGGCGACGATGGTCAGCTGTGCATCGTCACCGATGGCGGTGCTCAGCTTGGCATTGGCGATGTTGCGGTCGGCAGCGCTGTGGTCGCGGTAGCCGTCGGTGAGAAAGCGGCTGGCGCTGAGCACATAGCTCAGGCCCTGGGCCGTCTGGCCGCTGGCCTTGGCCGACAGGCGCTTCTGGCCGTTGCTGCCCACGGCGAAGCCGCCTTCCACGCTGGGGGCGCCGGTCGGGGTTTCGGTGTACATGCTGACCACGCCGCCGGCCGAGTTGCCATACAGCGCCGAGTACGGGCCGCGCAGCACTTCCACGCGCTCCAGGCTGGCAATGTCGATGTGCGAGAGCGAACCCTGGCCGTCTGGCATGGTGGCGGGAATGCCGTCCACATACAGGCGCACGCCGCGCAGGCCGAAGGTGGAGCGCGCACCGTAGCCGCGCACGGACAGCTGCAGATCCTGGGCGTAGTTCTGGCGGTTCTTGATCTGCAGGCCGGGCACACTGGCCAGGCTTTCGGACAGGTTGACCTGCAGCTGGCGGTCGCGCAGGGCTTCGCCGTCGAGCACGGTGGCGGAGGTTGGCAGGGCCTGCAGGCTGGGGCTGCCGGCCGCAGAGCGCACTTCGGTGGTGGCCATGACCGCGTCTGCGGTCGGGGTCTGTGCGGAGGCAGCGGCACAGCACAGGGCGCAGGCTGCCGCAATCAGGGAGGGGGACGTGGTGAGATGCATGGGGGAGTCAGGGTGGGCACCGCGCCATGCCTGCGAACCCCAGGCGGGCCGCTTGCCGCTCCCTTCATGGTAGTAACCCTTGGTCTTGTGTGCAGACGTTGCCCGCGATAAACGCGTTGCGGACAGGGTCGGTGCCTTGGCAGCAGGCCGGGTGCCGGGCATAAAAAAGGCCGCTGGTGCGGCCTTGGGGGAGGTGGAATCAGGGGTCAGTGCACCAGCACCGGGTTCTGGGCCAGGCCGGAATACAGCTCCAGCGTGTCCTCGACTTCTTCCTGGGTGGGCGATTCACGCTGCCACTCCAGGATGACTTTCTGAAACATCTCGGCCCAGGAGCCGTCCAGGTAGACCTCTTTGCCCGAGCGTTTGTCCACGATCTCGAAGCCGTGGCGGGGCATGGGAGGTGCCGGGGTCTTGCCGTCGGCGAGGGTGATGGCGGAGGGTGTCTCCAGCTCGGGCTGCATGTGCAGGACCACAAAGGAATCCGAGTCGTAAAGCATTTGCATAAATAGCACCTCCTGTTGCCTGTTGCAGGCTCTAGATGGCCGCCGTGGCGGCGGTTTCAAGGGGGAGTCCCTTGGTCCGGTCGTCACAGTCCCAGTATTCCATGGAAATGCCCTGGTGCGCAGGATGCTTGCACAACACCCTTGTGGGCGGTATTCAAGGGCTGCTGTGGGATTGCAGCCGCAGGTCCGCGTAGTCGCCGTTGCTTTCGCTCAACCGGATGCGCACCGGCAGATAGCCCAGTGCCGGGGCCAACCAGAGCTCGGCTTTCTGGTCGCGGCCGTTGCGCGGCAGGCGTTCAAGGCGCAGCGTGTCCAGCGCGCCGCCCGGCAGCTCCAGTGGCTCGGCGCCGTGCATCTGGAAGGTCCA
The DNA here is from genome assembly GCF_006740045.1 of Comamonas terrigena NBRC 13299. Lineage (NCBI taxonomy): Bacteria > Pseudomonadati > Pseudomonadota > Betaproteobacteria > Burkholderiales > Comamonadaceae > Comamonas > Comamonas terrigena. Next base: position 4,250,932 of record NZ_AP019749.1, on the reverse strand, counting down.
GGGCTCCACGGCCTTGGTACTGGCCGTGGGCAGGGTGATTTCAGCGCCGGCGGGGTAGCGCTGTGGTGCGGCGGCCAGCAGGCCGGCCAGCTGCAGGAACACGCTGAGCCGGTCCTGCGTGCCGGGGGCGATGCGGGCCAGCGGGGCCTCGGGCTCGAAACGTGCCAGGCCGGCGACCCAGTCCATGCTGGCTGCACGCAGCTTTTTGCGCGCCCGGTCTTCGAAGCGGTCGGGTTGCAGGCCGCTGGCGGTGATCTGCCCGCGGCTGGCCTGGGAGCGTGTGCCCAGCAGGAAGGCACTGATCTCCTGGCTGGCCTGGTAGGACGGGCCTTGGGGCTGCCACCGCAGCCTGGCGCTGGCGCTGTAGCTGAAGCCCTTGACCTGGCCCTGTACCTGGAACACCAGCTGTTGGGCCGGTGGCGCCTGGTAGGCCAGATCGGTCTGCCGTGGCTGGCCGGGGGCGGCGCGCAGGCTGATGCCCTGGGGCGGGGCATTGGCATTGCCCGGCGGGGAGCTTGCGCTGTCCTCGTCGTCTTCGTCGTCCGCTGGCGCGGGCGTGGTGGACGGTGCGGCTTCGGCAGGCACCGGCGCGGCTCCGGCGGCGGCATTGTTCCCCGCAGGCTCCGGCATGGCGTCCGGCGTCGGTTCGGGCGCTGCCACAGGCTCCGGTACGGGTTCCGGCGCAGGCGGTGGAGCGGGCTGGGGGGCTGGCGCCGGAGGGCGTGGCTTGGGTGCCGGGGCGGGCTTGGGGGGCGGCGGAGGTGGTGGAGGCGGGGGCGGCGCAATGCTGCGGGTGTCAAACACCGGCGCAGTGTCGGTTGTAGGGGCTTTGGCGGTGGTCTGTCCCCAGGGCAGATCGTTTAGCAGCCACCAGTGGGCGGCGCCCACCACCACGGTCAGCAGCAGAATCACCAGGATGCGGCGGCGCATGCTCGGACCTTTCAACCGGCCGCCGTGGGCGTGGGCTGCACGGGCGACACCATGGCGCGGTGGCCGAGGTCGTGCGACAGCTGCTGCGCCATGGACTGCAGCGGGGTGTGCACGCTGCCGCCCCAGGCGGTGTCGAAACCGGCCGTCGCTCCCAGGCTGAGAATGCCCAGTGCCAGGTGGCCGCTGGCGTTGAACACCGGGGCGCAGAACGCCGCAGTGCCCGGCAGCAGGGTGTCGATCACGCGGGCGCAGCCCTGCTGGCGTATGCCAGCCAGCAACTGCTGCAGTGCGGCATCGGTGCGGGGGAGGTCGCTGCGTGCGCTGCTGCCGGCCTGCAGCAGTTCAGCGGCCAGCAGCGGCGCGGTGAGTGCCGGCGGCATCCAGGCGGCAAAGCAGCGGCCGGTGGCAGAGCTGAGCAAGGGCATCACATCGCCCAGGCGCAGATGGGCCACCACAGCCTGGGGGCTGGGTTCCCAGTGCACCAGGGTGGGGCCGCGGTTGCCCCAGACGGCCAGGGCCAGCGTGTGCGGAATCTGCGCCTGCAGTGCCGGCAGGCGTTCGCGGGCCAGGCGCACCGGGTCCTGGCGCTGCAGCGTAGCCAGGCCCAGGTGCAGGGCGGCCGGGCCCAGGTCGTAGCGGCCGCGTGCGTCCTGCACCACCAGGTCCAGGCGCAAAAAGCTCACCAGGTAGCGGTGGGCCTTGGCGGCACTCATGCCAGCGGTGCCTGCCAGGTCCTTGAGCATCAGCGCGCGCCCTGCGCCGGCCAGTGCCTGCAGCAGGGTGAAGCCCACTTCCACCGATTGGATGCCCGCGCGTTCCTTGTCCATTGCACTAGAATTTTGTTTAGTTAAATCCATTTCACTGAATGTAATTCTGGCAGACCGCAGCGGTCTGCGGCATGGAGGCACAGGCCAATGAAACTCGCCACCTACAAAGATGGTTCCCGTGACGGCCAACTGGTCGTCGTCTCGCGCGATCTGCGGCTGGCCCATTATGCGACTGGCATCGCCAGCCGGATGCAGCAGGTGCTCGATGACTGGGCTTTTCTGGCCCCGCAGCTGCAGGACCTCTACCACCAGCTCAACCACGGCAAGGCCCCGCATGCCTTCCCTTTCGACCCGCAGCAGTGCATGGCGCCGCTGCCGCGCGCCTACCAGTGGGCCGACGGCTCGGCCTACATCAACCATGTGGAGCTGGTGCGCAAGGCGCGCAATGCGGAGGTGCCGGCCAACTTCTACACCGACCCGCTGATGTACCAGGGCGGCAGCGATGATTTCATCGGCCCGTGCGACGACATCGTGGTGCCCAGCGAGGCCATGGGCATCGACTTCGAAGCCGAAATCGCCGTGGTCACCACCGATGTGCCCATGGGCAGCACGCCGGCCCAGGCGCTGGACGGTATCCGCCTGGTGATGCTGGCCAACGATGTCAGCTTGCGCAACCTCATTCCCAACGAGCTGGCCAAGGGTTTCGGTTTCTTCCAGGCCAAGCCGGCCACGGCCTTCAGCCCGGTGGCGGTGACGCTGGACGAGCTGGGCGACAGCTGGAAGAACGGCCGCCTGCACCTGACGCTGCAATCCACCTGGAACGGCCGCAAGGTGGGCATGTGCGATGCCGGTGAGGACATGACCTTCCACTTCGGCCAGCTGATTGCCCACATCTGCAAGACGCGCAATGTGCGGGCCGGCTCCATCATCGGCAGCGGCACGGTCAGCAACCCCGGGGTGGAAACCGGCAAGGGCAAGGCCAAGCGCATGGAATGGCCCAAGGGCTATAGCTGCATTGCCGAGAAGCGCTGCATCGAAACCATCCAGGACGGGGCGCCGCAGACCGAATTCATGAAGTTTGGCGACACCATCCGCATCGAGATGAAGGGCAAGGACGGGGCCAGCCTGTTTGGTGCCATCGACCAGAACGTGGTGCCGCCCGGTGCCGATCGGGGTGATGGTGCCGATGACGAATAAGCCAGAAAGGAACCAACAGCGCATGCAGCACGGCAACCCGATGCGGTCTCCCTGGAAGCGCCGCATGGCGGCCGCGCTGCTGGCATGGGGCGCAGGCTGGGGGCTGGCACAGGCTGCAGCGCCCCCGTCCGGCAAACCGGCCCCTGCGGCGCAGGGCTGCCCGCCCACGCTGGTGGCGCCCAGCCAGCAGGAGCTGGTGCTGTTGCAGCGCCATGCGCGCGACCGCGGCATGCTCTGGAAGCTGGAGCATGGCGGCCGCACCAGCTGGCTGTACGGCACCATCCACGTCAACAAGCTCGAATGGATGATGCCCGGACCCCGCACCATCCGGGCGCTGATGGGCGTGGACCGCCTGGCGCTGGAACTGAATCTGCTGGACCCGGCCGTGCTCCAGGCCTTGACCGAAGGCCTGCGCGCTCGCAAGGGGGCACCGCCGCTGCCGCCGGCGCTGCAGCAACGCCTGGACCGCCAGTTGCAGGCCGCCTGCATGCCCGAGGCCCTGGCCCCGCTGCGGCCTGAGGCCCAGCTGGTGACGCTGCTGACCATGGTGGGGCGCCATCAGGGGCTGGATCCGCAGCTGGGGGTGGACCTGGTGCTGGCCGGTGCGGCCCATGCCCAGGGCAAGCCGGTGATCGGGCTGGAAACCCCGGAAACACAGCTGCGTGAGCTGGTGTCCGACGACCCGGCCGAGGTGCAGCGCAGCGTGGACAGCGGCTTGCGCCAGCTGGAGCGCGCGGATGCGCCACAGCAACTGGCGCGCCTGGTACAGGCCTGGGCCGATGGCGATGTGCGCCAGCTCGAACGCTATCCGCAGTGGTGCAACTGCCTGAACACGGCGGAGGAGCGCGCCGATTACGCCCGCCTGATCGACGGCCGCAACCCGGGCATGGCCCGCGCCGTTGCCGAGCAGCTGCGTGCCGGCCACACCCTGTTTGTGGCCGTGGGCGCCATGCACCTGGTCGGTCCCCAAGGCCTGCCTGCGCTGCTGGCGGCGCAGGGCTTTGACGTGCAGCCGGTGGCATGGGGCAGCAGGACGCCGGGCGGCGCTGCGGGCACTTCTGGCGTAAAAAAGGCGCCCGCGCAATAGCGGCAAGCGCGGGCGACGGACCCGCGCGGATTGCGGCAGCATGGAGGCCAGAGCGGCTTCCGCCGCCCACAGGAGGCAGAGCATGGATCGCAGACAGTGGCTGGCCGGCACCGCAGCGGTGGCGGCCGGCGGACTTTGGGGGACACGGGCGCTGGCGCAGACCGCTGCCCCCGGCCTCGCCGGCTGGCCGCGCCAGAGCATCCGGTGGCTGGTGCCCTATCCGCCGGGCGGTGGCACCGATGTGCTGGCCCGCACCGTGGCCGAGGCCATGCGCCCAGCACTGGGCCAGCCCATCGTGATCGAGAACAAGCCTGGCGCCTCCACCAATATCGCGGCCCACCAGGTGGCCACGGCGCGGGCGGACGGCTACACCCTGATGTCCGCCGACAACGCCGTGCTGGCCTTCAACGAACACCTGTTTCGCAAGCTGCCGTTTGAGCCGGCCCGGGACTTCAGCTACATCGGCGGCATCAGCCGCTTTCCGCTGGTGTTGGTGGTGAACCCGGCCTTTCCGGTGCAGACGGTGGCCCAGTTGCTGGAGCGGGCCCAGGCCCAGCCGGGCGGCATCCATTACGCCTCACCGGGCAATGGGTCTCCCCACCACCTGGCCATGGAGCTGTTCAAGCAGCGCACCGGGGCACAGCTGACCCATGTGCCCTACAAGGGCGCGGCACCGGCCGTGGCCGATGTGATGGGCGGGCAGGTGCCATGCATGTTTCTGGACCTGGCCGCCGGCCTGCCGCTGATGCAGACCGGCAAGGTGCGGCCGCTGGCCAGCGGCTCGGCCCAGCGCCTGGCCGCGCTGCCCCAGGTGCCCACGCTGGCCGAAGCGGGAGTAAGCGGTGCCGAGGTCTATGCCTTTCAGGGCGTGCTGGGCCCGGCCGGCATTCCCACGGCGGTGGTCGAGCGGCTCAATGCCGAGCTGAACCGCGCCCTGGCCAGCCCCGCCGTGGCGCTGCGCCTCAAGGAACTGGGCATGGATGCGCTGGCCGGCAGCCCCACCCAGTTCTACACCCAGGCGCGCGAAGAGGCGCGGCGCTGGGGCGAGATCATCCAGCGGGCGGGTGTGCAGCTGGATTGAGGGGTAAGGCCTGCCGCCATGGGCACTGGAGTGTGCAGCCGTGCGCTGGGCCATGGTTGAAAAATTCTTTGCAGCCACGGGCCAGAGATGGGCGGTGGCGCCAGGGAGGGCATGCTCCGATCTGGCAGGGCTGCAAAGCGTTTTTCAATAGGTACACCGCCGCAGGGCGCAGGCGCTGCGTACGGGAGCCCGCAGCACCCTGGACGCGCGAGCTAAACGGTCTCCGCCACTTTCCTGCCCGGCGTGAAGACTTTCACCCGGTTGCGGCCGGCGCGCTTGGCGGCGTAGAGCATGTTGTCGGCCTGCTTGAAGACCGTGGGCATGTCGCTGCTGCCATCGGGCCAGCTGGAGACGCCCTGCGAGATGGTGATGTGGCCCACGTTGGGCAGCTCGGTGCTCTCCACCAGCAGGCGCAGGCGTTCGGCCACCTGGGCGGCAATGTGGCGGGGCGCACCGGGCAGCAGGATCACGAACTCTTCACCGCCCACGCGGCAGGGCAGATCGTCGATGCGGGAGACATCGCGCATCTGCAGGGCCAGGTGCTTGAGCACGGTGTCGCCCACGTCGTGGCCGAAGCTGTCGTTCACCCGCTTGAAGTGGTCAATGTCGATGGCCAGCACCGCAAACGGCGTGCGGTTGGCGGCAAAGCTGGCCAGGGCGGTATCCAGGTGGCGGCGGTTGCCCAGGCCGGTCAGCGGGTCGGTGTGCACATCCTGGCGCAGCTTGGTGATGTTCTTGTGCAGCAGGCCCAGGCCGACCAGCATGGCCTTCTTCAGCTCCTGCGCTTCGTAGTACCAGGACTGGACGGACTGGATGGTCTGCGCCGTCTCCGGGCGGTCCATGGTGTGGGCGCCATTGGCCAGCTGGCGCAGCGGCTGGGCGATGCGGCGTGCGCCCCACCAGATCAGCAGCAGCAGCAGCACGGTCAGCGGCAGCGTCTTGTAGAGCATGGTGCGCATCAGCGCATCCAGCGGTGCCAGGGTGGCGCTCTGCGGGCGCTGGGCCACGATGCCCCAGCCCGCGGATGGCACGAAGGCGTAACCGGCCAGCATGGGCACGCCCTGGCTGTTGGTGATGGCGATGCGCCCCGAGTGGCCGCTGACCGCCTGGTCGATGGCTTGGTTGCCGGTGACCGTATCCCCCACGCGCTGGCTCTGTGGGTGGTAGATGATGCGCTTGGCCTTGTCCACCACGTACAAGTAGGAGCCGTCCTCGTAGAAATGTTCGCCCAGCAGCTTGTCCAGCATGCTTTCCTGCTTCAGGTAGATGCTGCCACCCACGGCACCCAGGTAATCGCCCTGGGCGGAAAAAATGGGCTGGGACAGAAAGATGATCAGATTGCCTGCCGTGGACATAAAAGCCTGGCTGATCACCGGGCCCTGCGTGCGCAGCGAATCCTGCACAGCGGTGCTGGTCAATGTCCTGCCCTTGATCTGCAGGGTCTCCGGCGAGGTGGCCAGCACCGTGCCCAGCGGGTTGTAGATGGTGACGGAATTGAAGCTTTGGGTCTGCAGGCGCAGGCGCGTGGCTTCCTCCATCAACTGGTGCTCATCCTCCATGTGCTCGGCCAGCAGCTTGGCGGTGTACGCCAGCTGCTGCAGTGCCGACTGCAGGAAATCGTCGGTGCTTTTGGCCAGCTTGCGGGCGTAGGCGGCGTTGCTGTCCTGGGTGGTGTCGATCAGCTGCTGGCGCTGCACCGTGTAGCCCGCGTAGAAGGTGTTGGCAAACGGCAGGAGGGCGCTGCACAGTGTCAGGCCCAGGATGAGGCGGCGTAAGTCCATGGCGCAGGGACAGGGCGGAGGTCCTGCCCGTCAAAAAGCGGCTAACCGGTAGCCAGACGGAGGCTGCGGCATGCAGCGTGTGCGGGGGCGGAGCGACCTGGGCCGTGTCTGCGGAACGCAGTCCCCGCCGATGAACGGATTATGCGTGGGACCGGCGACCAGCGTTGTAGGCTGGCCGCCACGGCGGTGCGGAATTGCGCCGCGGCCGGGTGTGCTGCGCCGATGCGTGCAGGTACGCACGCAGGCCAGCGTGCCAGGATGTGCCCTGCCGCCGAGGGGCACCCCTGTCTGAGGTCGTGAAAGAAAGCGCAGGCTGAACCCCGGCACCCGCCGCCCGCGCCGCAGATGCCGGAGGGGCTGCCGATCAGTAGTGCACCACGATCTTGCCGAAGTGTTGGCCGGTCTGCTGGTGGGCAAAGGCGGCGGGCAGTTGCTCCAGCGGGTAGCGGCTGTCGATGACCGGCTTCCAGGCAAACTGCTCCAGCGCACGCACCATGTCCTGCTGGTGTTCGCGGCTGCCCACGATCAGGCCTTTGAGCGTTTGCTGCTTGCCCATCATCTCCGCCGTGGGCACGGCGCCGGCAAAGCCGGTGAGCACACCGATCAGTGCGATGTGGCCGCCGGGCGCACAGGCGCGGATGGACTGCGGCAGCGTGCCGGGGCCGCCCACTTCCACCACGATGTCCGCACCGCGCCCGCCGGTGGCGGCCAGCACGGCATTGCCCCATTCGGGCTGGTCCTTGTAGTTGATGACCACGTCGGCGCCCAGGGCCGTGAGCTGTTCGGCCTTGGCGTGGCTGGAAGTGGTGGCAATCACGCGCGCCCCCATGCTCTTGGCCATTTGCAGCGCAAAAATGGAGACACCGCCGGTGCCCAGCACCAGCACGGTCTGACCGGCTTGCAGGCCGCCGTCCACCACCAGGGCGCGCCAGGCCGTCAGGCCGGCCGTGGTCAGCGTGGCCGCTTCTTCATGGCTCCAGCCGCGGGGGGCATGGGTGAAGGCGGTGGCCGGCAGGGTGACGGATTCGCGTGCAAAGCCATCCACGCCGTCGCCGGGCACCAGCTTGAAGTCGGACGGGACATGGCGGCCGGCCAGCCATTGGGGGAAGAAGGTGGAGACCACGGCATCGCCCACGGCGAACTCCGTCACGCCCGTGCCCACGGCGGTGACCATGCCCGCGCCGTCGGCCATGGGGATGCGACCTTCGGCCGTGGCGCCGGGGCGGCTGGCGACCAGCAGGTCGTGGTAGTTGAGCGAGCTGGCGTGCACGCGCACCTGGATCTCGCCGGCGGCTGGTGCAGCGGCGGCGGGCAGTTCCACGGGGACCAGGTGGTCGAGGCCGCCGGGGGCGGCAATGTGCATGGCTTTCATGGCAATCCTTGGGTGAGAAATACGATGGGGTGTATGGTGCAATGCAGCGGCTGGCAGCGCCAGAACCGACATATTTGTGGGGTAGTATTAAAAATGTAAGTAATGCGCCAGCAAAGGCTTTGCGCTACGCTGCCGGGCTGCGGCATGCCTGCCCCGCACCACCCAGGAGGACCGTGATGAAACGTTTGAATCGCAAGAGCGGCTGCGCCGTGGAGGTGACGCTGTCCGTGATGGGCGGCACCTGGAAGCCCATCATCCTGTTCCATCTGCTGCATGGCAAAAAGCGTTTCAGCGAGCTGGACCGCCAGATCGGCGGCATCACCCAGCGCATGCTGACGCTGCAGCTGCGCGAGCTGGAAGAGGCCGGGATTGTGGAGCGCACGGTGCACGCCGAAGTGCCGCCCCGCGTGGACTACGCGCTGACCGCGCTGGGCCAGACGCTGCAACCGGTGCTGCTGGCCATGCGCCACTGGGGAGAGACCTATGCGCGCGAGCACCTGCAGGAAGATGCCGCCCCTGCGCACTGCACCATGGACACTGAGGCCGCCGTGCCGCTGCAGCGCGCGGCATAGGCACCAGAGGGCCAGCGGCCAGCGGAACAGGGCCCAGCGCGCAGGAATGCTGGCTCCTGCGCGCTGGCTGGGCCGCCACCGGGGCGGCGGCATGGCTTACTTGCCCGCGGTCAGCGTGGTGTAGCTGTGGATCAGGTTGCGGTAGTCGGGGATGTGGTTGCTGAACAGCTGGCCCAGACCCTCGATGTCATTGCGCCAGTCGCGGTGCAGTTCGCAGGCCGCGCCGAACCAGGTCATCAGCTGGGCTCCGGCCTGCTCCATGCGGCTCCAGGCGGCCTGCTGGGTCATGCTGTTGAACGTGCCCGAAGCATCGGCGATGACGAACACCTCGAAACCTTCTTCCAGGGCCGACAGCACCGGGAAGGCCACACAGACTTCGGTCACCACGCCGGCGATGATCAGCTGCTTCTTGCCGGTGGCCTTGACTGCCTTGACGAAGTCTTCGTTGTCCCAGGCGTTGATCTGGCCAGGGCGGGCAATGTAGGGGGCGGTGGGGAATTTTTCCTTCAGCTCGGGCACCAGCGGGCCGTTGGGGCCGGTTTCAAAGCTGGTGGTCAGGATGGTGGGCAGCTTGAAGTATTCCGCCATGTCGGCCAGGGCCAAGACATTGTTCTTGAACTTGTCCGGGTCGATGTCGCGCACCAGGGACAGCAGGCCGGTCTGGTGGTCCACCAGCAGCACGGCGGCATTGTCTTTGTCGAGGCGAACGTAAGGCTTCTTGCTCATGGGAGTCTCCTTGGGAACGGGGGGAAGAATCCGGCGGGCGGGCCCGCCGGAGGAAAAATGGATGGTCAATGGGCCAGGGTGGCGCCGGGGCTGCGTGCGGCTGCCGGCATGCGCCCGAAGCGGCCGCTGCGGAAGTCGTCCAGGGCCTGGTCAATCTCGGCCTCGGTGTTCATCACGAACGGGCCATGGCCAACCACGGGCTCGTCAATGGGCTCGCCCGACAGCCACAGCAGCGTGACTTCGTTGTTGGCCTCCAGCTCCACCACATCACCGGCACGGTCCATGTGAACCAGCTGGCCGGCACGCACCACGTCCTGGCCGTTGACCATCACCGTGCCGTGCAGTACCACCAGAGCCAGCGTGTGGCCGGGCTTGGCATGCAGCTGCGTGCTGGCACCGGCATTCAGGCGCACATCCCACACATTGATGGGAGTGAACGTACGGGCCGGGCCATGGGCGGCGGCAAAGTCACCGGCAATCACACGCACCGAGCCGGTGCCGTCGGGCAGCGCCACGCGGGGAATGTCGGCGTTCAGCAGGGTCTGGTAGCCGGGGGCGGACAGCTTGTCCTTGGCCGGCAGATTGACCCACAGCTGCACCATCTCGAAGGCGCCGCCCTGTGCGGCATAGGCTTCGGAGTGGTACTCCTCGTGCAGGATGCCCGAGGCCGCTGTCATCCACTGCACATCCCCGGGGCCGATGGTGCCGCCTGCGCCGGTGGAGTCGCGGTGGGCGACTTCACCGTCGTAGACGATGGTCACGGTCTCGAAGCCCCGGTGCGGGTGGGTGCCGACGCCGCGGCGGCCGGTGGTGGGCGCGAACTGGTGCGGGCCGGCATGGTCCAGCAGCAGAAACGGGCTGAGGGCGCGGCCATGGTCGCCGTAGCTGAACAGCGAGCGCACCGGGAAGCCATTGCCCACCCAGTGGGGACGGGGGCCGTCGTATACACCCAGAATCTTCTTCAGCATGGCGCTCTCTCCTTGGTCGGTACCGCTGCAGTGTGGGGCTGTCAGTGGTGCGTTGAACATGGATGAAGTATGGAATCAGAACGATGTTCGCGGTAGACTGCAAAAAATCACCGCAGCGTTCTATTTTTGAAACAATGAAACTGCCCGACCTCAACGACCTGTACTACTTCGCCCTGGTGGTGGAGCACGGCGGCTTTGCGCCTGCCAGCCGCGCCCTGGGCATCCCCAAATCCAAGCTCAGCCGCCGCATTGCCCAGCTGGAAGAGCGCCTGGGGGCCCAGTTGCTGCTGCGTTCCACACGCAGCTTTGCCGTGACCGAGGTGGGCAAGCGCTACCACGAGCACTGCCGCGCCATGCTGACCGAGGCCGAGGCGGCCGAGGAATCCGTGGCCATCACCCATGCCGAGCCCTGCGGTGTGGTGCGCATGAGCTGCCCGGTGGCCCTGCTGGCGGCCCAGGTGGGCAAGATGCTGGGCGCGTTCATGGTGCTGCATCCACGCGTGCAGTTGCAGGTGGATGAAACCAACCGCCGCGTGGATGTGGTGGCCGAAGGGCTGGACCTGGCCATCCGCGTGCGCCCGCCCCCGCTGCAGGACAGCGATCTGGTGCTGCGCACCCTGGCCGAGCGGGGCCAGTGCCTGGTGGCCAGTCCGGCGCTGCTGGCGCAGTGCGGTCAGGCGGCGGGCCCCATGGATTTATCGCACTGGCCCAGCCTGGAGATGGGGCTGCCCCAGGAGACCCACCGCTGGGTGCTGCTGGGGCCGGGGGGAGAGCGCGCCGAGGTGCGCCACCAGCCCCGGCTGGTGACCCAATCCATGCTGGCGTTGCGCGATGCCGCCCTGCAGGGGGCGGGCGTGGTGCAGCTGCCCCGCATGTTCATCCAGGCCGAGCTGGACAGCGGCGCCCTGGTGCAGGTGCTGCCGGGGTGGGCACCGCGTGTGGAAATCATCCACGCTGTCTATGCCTCGCGCCGGGGCCAGCTGCCGGCGGTGCGGGCGCTGCTGGACTTTCTGGTGCAGCAGTTCCAGGCGCTGGAAGAGGACTGAGGCCGGCGGCGCACGCCCAGTGGCGCGAGGGCCAAGGCCGAAGCGCCGGAGCCGGGCGTGGTGCGTTACGCCAGCCGTTCGACCTGCACAGCACAGTCGTAGAAGCAGGGCGCACGGCCGATGTCGGTCAGCTGCTGGTGCGTCAGCTCGTTCACATTCGTGCCGTTGGCGCCGTGCTTGCGCCACCACAGGCCCAGCCCCACCACCACGCCGGCACGGGCGCGGCCGTTCAGGCTGGCGTGGCAGACATGCTCGCCCCGGGCATTGAAGACGCGCAGGGCATCACCGTCGGCAATGCCGCGCGTGGCGGCATCGTCAGGGTGCAGCTCCAGCAGCGGGCGCTCTTCCATGCGCTGCAGGCTGGCCACATTCGCAAAGCTGCTGTTCAGGAAGTTGCGCGCCGGTGGCGAGATCATGGCCAGCGGGTAGGCGGCGGTCGGGGTCTCGTAGTTGGGCAGGTAGTCCGGCAGGGTGTTGATGCCCCGCTGGGCGAGCAGCGGGTTGTCGAATTCGCACTTGCCAGATGGCGTGGCAAAGCCGCCTTCGGCAAACGGCGCATCGGCCACCGGAATGCGGGCAAAGCCGTGCTGCAGCAGGGCGTCGAAATCCACCGCCGTCTGTGCGACGGCCGTGCGGCACAGCGCCTCGTCGGAGGCCTGAAAGTGCGGGGCGGCAAAGGCCGGGTCGAGCCGGGCCATGTGCGCGGCAAGGGCGCTGAAGATCTGCGCATTGCTGCGCGCCTGGCCTTCGGGGGCAATGGCCGGGCGGTTCAGCAGCACATCGGTGTGGCCGTAGCTGCCGTGGATGTCCCAGTGTTCCAGCTGGGTGGTGGCGGGCAGCACATAGTCGGCATGGTCGGCGGTGTCGGTCAGGAAATGCTCCAGCACCACGGTGAACAGGTCTTCGCGGGCAAAACCGGCGGCCACCTTGGCCGACTCCGGGGCCACGGCCACGGGGTTGCTGTTGTAGACCACCACGGCCTCGACCTGGGGGCCCCAGTGTGCGTCCCCGGGATGCAGCAGCACATCGCCGATGGTGCTCATGTTCAGCGTGCGCGGACGGCGGTCACCCAGCAGCTGCGGCAGCTGCAGCGCCGCCTTGTTGAAGGGGGACACGCCCGAGCTGGACAGCAGCAGGCCGCCGGCACGGTGGCGCCAGGCACCGACCAGGGCCGGCAGGCAGGCGATGGCGCGCACGGCATTGCCGCCCCCGCGCGCACGCTGCATGCCGTAGTTCAGGCGGATGGCGGCGGGCCGGGTGGTGCCGTAGGCGCGGGCCAGCGCCGTGATCTGTGCTTCCTGCAGCCCGCAGACGGCGGCGGCACGTGCAGGCGGCCATTCCAGCGCCCGGGCCTTCAGCGCATCCCAGCCCAGGGTGTGCCGGGCGATGTAGTCGTGGTCCAGCCAGTCGTTGCGGATCAGCTCGTGCATCAGCGCCAGGGCCAGCGCGGCATCGGTGCCGGGCAGCAGCTGGAGGTGCTCATGGCATTTGTCGGCGGTCTCGCTCTTGCGCGGGTCGATGCAGACCAGCCGGGCGCCGTTGCGCTTGGCCTCCTGGGCATAGCGCCAGAAATGCAGGCTGCTGGTGATGGCGTTGCTGCCCCAGATCAGGATCAGCTGGCTCTCGGCAAAGAACTCCACCCGCATGCCCAGCTTGCCGCCGTAGGTGGCGGTCAGGGCCTCGCTGCCGGCACTGGCGCAGATGGTGCGGTCCAGCAGACTGGCGCCCAGCTGGTGGAAAAAGCGCCGGTCCATGCTTTCGCCCTGTACCTGGCCCATGGTACCGGCGTAGCTGTACGGCAGGATGGCTTCGGGGTTGCGCTGGGCAATCGTGTGCAGGCGCCGGGCGATGTCGCCCAGGGCCTCGTCCCAACTGACCGGGGTGAACTGGCCGCTGCCTTTGGGGCCGCTGCGCTTGAGCGGCTGGAGCACCCGGTCCGCGTGGTAGGTGCGCTCCGTGTACTTGCTGACCTTGGCGCAGAGCACGCCGCCGGTGTGCGGATGGTCCGCGTTGCCCTGCACGCGCGTGGCCACGCCGTTGATCACGGTGGTGCGCAGCGAGCAGGTGTCCGGACAGTCGTGGGGGCAGGCGCCGGTGACGGTGGTGACAGCGGAGTCGGGGAGAGCAGACATGGCGGTGGGGGCGGTCGTGGGGAGGAGGCGGGGCAGACCGGGGCGGTTTGGCCCTGCACAGGTTTTTTGCGCATTTCACCACGTCCTGTGCCGTGCGCCGTGCATATGCATATCTGCTGCAGTGCAGCAGGCTGGCGCGGTGCGCAGCCGTTCCCGCCGTGGCCGGCCGCCTGCCGCGCAGCTCCCGGGCTTGGGCTGCGGCCCGGGCGGCGGCGGAAGGGGCGATACTGTGCGGCAACGGAGGCGGTTCCTCCGCAGGGGAGTGGAGAGATGGGCAAAGCCATGCGTATTCTGGCGCTGCTGGGCGTGCTGGCGGCGGCCTATTTCGCGTACCGCTACGGCGTGCGCTGACGGTTGCACGGTGCACGATGGCATGAAATATGCACGCAGCGCGCGCAGGGTGAATGGGTGCTGCTATGCTTTTTGTCGCAGGGCCTGCCCGCTGTGAGGGTGGCAGGCCCTGGCTGTGTGCCAGCGCTGCCCGCCCTGGATTTTTGGAAAGACCGCTGTATGTCCCTGACCGCATTCCTGGCCGACCAGGCCCCCCAGATCACCGCCATCCGCCGTGACCTCCACGCCCACCCCGAGCTGTGCTTCGAAGAAGTGCGTACCGCCGACCTGGTGGCGGCCACGCTGACCGGGTGGGGCATTCCCGTGCACCGTGGCCTGGGCACGACCGGGGTGGTCGGCATTCTGCACGGCCGGGACGGTGGCACCAACGGCAAGGCGATTGGCCTGCGCGCCGACATGGATGCCCTGCCCATGCAGGAGTTCAACACCTTTTCCCACGCCAGCCAGCATGCCGGCAAGATGCACGCCTGCGGCCATGACGGCCACACCGCCATGCTGCTGGCGGCGGCCCAGTACCTGGCAGCCCACCGCGACAGCCTGGACGGCACGGTGTACCTGATCTTCCAGCCGGCCGAAGAGGGCGGTGGCGGCGCGCGCGAGATGGTCAAGGACGGGCTGTTCACCCAGTTCCCGATGCAGGCCGTGTTCGGCATGCACAACTGGCCCGGCATGCGCGAAGGCACGATGGCGGTGGGCCCCGGCCCGGCCATGGCGTCCAGCAATGAATTCAAGATCGTGGTGCGCGGCAAGGGCGGGCATGCCGCCATGCCGCACATGGTGCTGGACCCGGTGCCGGTGGCGGCACAGATCATCACCGCGCTGCAGACCATCGTCAGCCGCAACGTCAAGCCCATCGAGGCGGGCGTGGTGTCGGTCACCATGGTGCACGCCGGCGAGGCCACCAATGTGGTGCCCGACAGCGTGGAGCTGCAGGGCACTGTGCGCACCTTCACGCTGGAGGTGCTGGACCTGATCGAGCGCCGCATGGAAGAGGTGGTGCGCGGCACCTGCGCCGCCCATGGCGTGCAGTGCACGTTCGAGTTTGTGCGCAACTACCCGCCGACCATCAACACCGCGCCCGAGGCGGACTTTGCCCGCCGCGTGATGGCCCAGGTGGTGGGCGAGGCCAATGCACTGCCCCAGGAACCTTCGATGGGCGCGGAGGACTTTGCCTTCATGCTGCTGGAAAAGCCCGGTGCCTACTGCTTCATTGCCAATGGCGACGGCGACCACCGCGCCATGGGCCACGGCGGCGGCCCGTGCACCTTGCACAACCCCAGCTACGACTTCAACGATGCGCTGATCCCGCGCGGTGCGGCGTTCTGGGTGCTGCTGGCCCAGCAGTGGCTGGAGCAGCCCACACGCTGAGCGCTGGCGCAGGCTGACCATCTGCCCTGGCGGTGGGCGGTCTTGCGGGGCGGAGGTGGCCGGGGCACCCTAGGGTAAAGCCGGATATGGCGAATGCGAACGATCGTGCTTTTTAAGCCGGTTTGTCGCTACACTGCAGGTATTCCATGACCCGCGAGGAGATGCCTTCCATGTCCGATCTGAACGCCACGTTCGAAGCCGCCGTTGCCAATTCCAAGACCCTGAGCGAGCGTCCCGACAACGCCACGCTGCTGAAGATCTACGCGCTGTACAAGCAGGCCACCGAAGGCGACAACGAGGCCAAGAAGCCCAGCTTCTCCGACATGGTGGGCCGCGCCAAGTGGGATGCCTGGGAAAAGCTCAAGGACACTTCGCTGGACGATGCCAAGCAGCAGTACATCGATCTGATCGAATCGCTGCGCTGAGCCTCTGCGTTTCTGCATCGCACACACAGCTTCAAGGTAGGCGGCCCGCCCGGGCCGCTTTTTTTATGGCTGCCGCAAGGGAGCGGCGGCGGGTTGGTGTGCGGGTGGCTGCACCGGCATCGGTGACCCAGGCCTCACCGCATGCGGGCAGCGAGGACCGGCAAGCCTGGATGACCCCAGAGCCCCTGCGGCGTTGAAAGGGCCTGCGGTGCTTGCCATGGCGTGGGCATCCGGCCAGCCACTGCGTGGCACGGCGGCAGCGGCCCTGGCCCCGGCATCGCTCAGGCCGCCGCGGCCATGTCGTCGAACTGGGCGCGGAGCTTGGCTTCGATCTGGTCCTTGAACATGGCGGCCAGCAAGCCCAGCGAGGCGCGCAACTGCAGCGCGTCGGCGCTCACCTGCAGCTGGCCGTCGATGCCATTACCGCTGAAGTGCAGCACATCGTGCTCGCCCCCTTCCTCGTAGCGGCATTCCACGCCGAACTTGGCCTGGGCCTTGTCGGCCCACAGACGGGCGTGCTGGCGGGCGGTGGGCAGGCCCAGGGTGTGGGGGCGGTCAATCTGGATGTCGGACACAGTCGGGATGCGGTGAAGTGGGGGGAAGCGCGGCGCACAGCGCCGCCTGGCGTTGCGCCGCCGGCAGCCGGGCCAGCGCGCGCACGGCATCATAAAAGCGCGGCCAATCCCCGCCGGCCTGCTGGTGCATGGATACGAAGGCCGGCACCCAGTCCTCGTAGGCGCCCAGTGCGGCAAAGCTGGCATTGTTGGCCTGGGCCACCCAGGCATCGGTCAGTGCCCAGGGATCGGTGGGCGTGGCCACGGCTGGTGCCGCAGCGGCGCGCTGGGCCAGCACGGCCTGCCATTCCTGTTGCCAGCCGGCCCGCAGCCGGGCGTAGCGCTGGTGAAAGTCCGCCAGCACCGTCCGCTTGCGTGCCGCCAGGGATTCGGTCGTCCACGGAGAGCGGGCGTGTTCGGCATAGAGCTCCGCCAGGGTGGCGCGGGTGCTGCGTGTCAGTTCGCGCCACTCCTGGCGGCGCAGTTCGGCCGCCGCAAAGGCGGCCTGCAGCGCGGGGGAGGCCTGCGTGGTCAGCCACTGCTGCGTGCCCAGGCGCTGCACAGCGGTGGCGAAGGATTCGTTGAAGGCCGTGTCGTCCTGCACATACAGCAGCTGGTGGGCCAGCTCGTGGAAGACCAGTCCGGCCAGTTCGGGCTCGCTCCAGCGGATGAAGGTGTTCAGCAGCGGATCCCCGCCCAGCCAGTTGAACCAGCCCAGCGTGGAATAGGCGGGCACGCCATAGACGTGCACTTCCAGTCCCTGCTGGCGCAGCCTGGCGGCGTGTTGCTGGGCATCGGCTTCGGCAAAGTAGCCGCGGTAGCCCACGCAGCCCAGCACCGGGTAGCACCAGCGGTGCAGTTCCAGCGCATCGTCGGGGGCGGCCACCACGTTCCACACCGCGCTGCTGCGGCCCAGATCGGCGTAGCGGCGGTAGCTGGCGTTGTCGGGCAGGGCCAGTTGCTGGCTGGCAAAGCTGCGGATCTGCTGTGCGCGCAGCAGGCGCTGGCGCAGGGCGTCGGGCCGCTGCGGGTCTTGCGCGGCCTCGGCCACCGGGCGGGCCGCAGCCAGCATCCGTACCTGGCCGGCCGCTGCCTGCCAGTAGTAGCCCAGCGGGCTCTGGGCGGCACAGCCCGCCAGCAGCAATGCCGCAGCCAGGCTGGCGCCACTGCGCCGCCAGGGCATCGTGCGGCAGGGTCGGTCCGGGCTGACTACACTCTCAGCTTTGTTGCTTTGCGTATGGCGCACTCTGATGGATTGGTTCACGCTGTTTTTGGTGGTTTCGGTAGCTTTGTACCTGCTCAAGGTGCAGGAGCAAAGGCAGCGGGTTTTGCTGCTGGCCTCGTTTCTGGGCGGCACGCAGATTGAAAAGCTGCTGGGCACCTTGATGGACGGCTATCTGCGTGCCGCCGGAGAGCAGGATCCGCAGCGCCAGGCCCAGGTCTGGGCCGTGCTGGCGCAGAACGAAGAGAAGCTGGTGGGCCAGTTCCAGCGCTTTGCCGACGATTTTGCCCAGGTGCCGGACAACCGGGCCCGGGTCAGCACCCTGCCGCTGGCCTTGCCCTATTTCGACCGGATTGTGCCGGCGGCGTCCTTTGACATGCGCGAGGCGCTGCAGCTGCACGCCCAGGCCATCCGCGCCGCCTGTGGCGACGAGAGCATGACGCCGCAGCAGCGCAAGGAACGCGCCTTCACCATGACGGCCGAGCTGATGCTGATGCAGCACACCTGCCACTGGTTCTGCAAGTCGCGCACCGTGGCGTCGGTGCGGCTGATGGCCCGCCACAAGAGCAGCTACGAACAGGTGTTGCAGTCTGTGGCACCCCAAACCTTGTACGCTTACAAAAAGTTGCTTAAAACTGCATAAACTGCAGAATGGGTGCGGCCTGTGCTGCACCCGCACCCGCCAAGGCTGCGCACCCGGAAATGTGCGCCTGCGCAGCACGGCCGGGTCGGACATTTGCCATTGACGCACTGCAAGGCGTGCGAAGAATGGAGCGCCATGAAAGTCATGCTCTCCCAGCTGGAGGCGCGTCTGGCCTCACTCTCCACCCCTGTCCTTGTACAGCTGCCTGCCGGGCAGTGGATCGGACCGGAAGATGCCCCCGTGCGCCTGCGGGTGCGTTCGGCCCTGGCCCTGCCGTTCCTGACCGATGGGCAGATCGGTTCGCTGGGCACGGCGATCGTGGAAGGCCAGGTCGACGTGGAGGGCACCATGCGCGACGTGATGGATGCCGCCGCCGGCCTGCTGGACGGGGAGGACCCCCTCAAGCCGCAGCCCGGGCGCTGGACCAGTGCGGTGGGCAAGATGCGCTCCATGGCCATGCACACGCTGGTGCGGGATGCGCAGCAGATCGAGTTCCACTACGACCTGTCGGATGACTTCTACGCGCTGTGGCTGGATCCGCGCCGGGTCTATTCCTGCGCCTACTACCGTGACCCCGGAATGACCCTGGCCCGGGCCCAGGAGGCCAAGCTGGACCATATCTGCCGCAAGCTGCAGCTGCAGCCGGGCGAGCGCTTTCTGGACATCGGGGCGGGCTGGGGCGGGCTGCTGCTGTGGGCGGCCGAGCATTACGGGGTGGAGGCGCATGGCATCACGCTGTCGCACAACCAGTACCACCATGTGCAGCAGCTGATTGCGCAGAAAGGCCTGCAGGGCCGGGTGCACGTGGAGCTGTGCGATTACCGCCAGAAGTCCGCTGCGGACCCGTTCGACAAGGTGGCGTCGGTGGGCATGTTCGAGCATGTGGGTCGGGCCAACATGCCGGAGTACTTCCAGACCGTCAAGAAACTGCTGCGGCCCGGTGGCATGGCCCTGATCCACGGGATCACGGCCGGCGGGGTGGACAACCACGAGCTGGGCGCCGGCATGGGCGAGTTCATTGGCCGCTACATCTTTCCCGGCGGGGAGCTGCTGCATGTGAGCACCGTGCTGCACGACATGGCCGGCAGCGGCCTGGAGATGGTGGACACCGAAAACCTGCGGCCGCACTATGCGCGCACGCTGTGGTCCTGGTCGGACGCGCTCGAGGCGCAGCTGACGCAGGCGGCCCAGATCCTGCAGCAGCAGGTGGCGCCCGAGCGTGCGGACAAGGCCCTGCGTGCCTACCGCCTGTATCTGGCAGGCTGCGCCATGGGATTCGAGCGCGGCTGGATGGCGCTGTACCAGATGTTGGTCATCCATCCGGACGGTGATTTGCGTCAAGGCAAGCTGCGTGGAGCACAATCGGCTTACCCTTTCCAGCGTGACTATATGTACCGATAAAAGGAGCAAGCACCATGGCCTATAAATTCAAATCTCGCGCAACCGCCGACCTCACCATGCTGGATGCCCCTGGCAAGCAGATTCTGCTGGTCCTGGGCAAGACCCCGGGCGAACCCGGCATCGTGACCGTGGAACAGATCCCCGGCGCCATCAGCGCCCTGGAAACTGCGGTGGTGGAGGACGAAAAGCGCCGCAAGGCCCTGGAGGAAGAGGTCAAGAACGGCAACCCCAAGGCCGGTGAAGCCCTGGCCAAGCTCAGTGACGAGCTGGGGGCCGTCAGCCTGCGCCAGCGCGTCAAGCCGCTGGTGGACATGTTCCGCGCCAGTGCCCAGGAGGGCAAGGACGTGACCTGGGAGCGTTGACCCGGGTCTGCTCCGCCTGTGCACCCGGAAGCACAGGCCATCAAAAAACGGTGCCAGAGGCACCGTTTTTTGATGGTGGCAGGCTCTGCGAGAGCAGAGCTGCCATGCCTGGCTTAGTCGGCGAACTGGCCGGCGGCCTTGATGACCTTGCCCCAGGCGTCGATTTCCGACTTCACGAATTCCTTGTGTGCGGCACGTTCCACGCGGTTGTCGGTGGCCACGATGGCGCCCAGGCCTTCTTGCTTCTGGATGAAGGTAGGGTCCTTCAGGGCGGTCTTGAGCGCCGTGTTGATCTGGGCCAGAACCGCTTCCGGTGTGCCCTTGGGGGCGTACAGGCCGTGCCAGACGGTGACGTTGAAGCCCTTCACACCCGATTCGTTCAGGGTGGGCAGGTGCTTCAGGGCCGGGGTCTTCAGGCGTTCCTTGGTGGTGACGGCGTAGCCCTTGACCTTCTTGGCTTCGATCTGAGAGCTGGTGTTGGTCGTCTGGTCGCACATCAGGTCGATGGTGCCGCCCATCAGGTCGGTGATGGCCGGCGCGGCGCCCTTGTAGGCCACGGTCGTCATCTGCACGTTCACGGCGCTCTGGAACATCAGACCGCACAGGTGGCCGGCCGAACCCAGACCGGAGTGGCCCAGGTTGACCTTTTCCTTGTTGGCATTGATCCACTTGCTCAGCTCGGCGTAGTTGGAGGCTTCCAGCGTTGGACGGCCCACCACGGTCATGGGCACGTCGTTGATGATGCCCAGGAACTCGAAGTCATTGAGCACGTTGAACGACAGCTTGCGGTACAGCGAGGGGATGGTGGCCATGCCGATGTGGTTCAGCAGCAGGGTGTAGCCATCGGGCTGGGCGCGGGCCACTTTGGCGGCGCCGATGGTGCTGCCGGCGCCGGCAGCGTTTTCGATCACCACCGTGGCACCGCCCAGGGGCTTGCGCAGGGCTTCGGCCAGATCGCGGGCGACACGGTCGGTCGGGCCACCGGCCGCGAAGGGCACCACGATGGTGATGTTCTTGCCAGCGGCAGGGAAGGCTTGGGCGTGGGCACCGCAAGCGGCAGCGGCGGCAACGGCCAAAGTGGCCAGACGGATGGTGCTTTTCATTGACTCAACTCCTACGAAAACAAGGGCGCCATGGTGTCTAACATCTGCCGTAATCGGCCTAGTACTAACCCGAGCGGTTGAGGGCACGGTTTTAAGAGCTACAAGCCGTTACGCATTGCGCTGCAAGCCTCAAGTGCTCCTTTTTTTGAAGTCAAGAAATTGGAAGAAACCAGGGGGGAGCACCACCGTGCGTCAGCAAGTTGTCAACAACTGTCGCATTTGCGTCAGCGGTGGCCGGGTGTTGATCTGGGGCATTGCGCGGTGGCCGTCGCGGCGCACGGATTGGGGGCAGAACACGGCCTGTATGGCCTTGGGGGCCAGGGATAGGCAAAAAAAACAGCATGGAGCCCGCCTGCGGGCGGTTTCCATGCTGCCGGGCGGACTGAGGCTCAGCGGTAGCTGCGCGCGTCCTCGATCACTTTGCCGTCATTGGGCAGGCTGCCGGGCGGCAGCAGCTGCACATCGCCGCGCAGCTTGGTTACGTCACGGATGGCGTCGCCAATCAGCCGGGCCAGGCCTTCGGCGGTTTCGGTGGTCTCCACCTGCAGCGCCATCTGGTCGTTGGCCATCTCGCCGCTGACCACCAGGCGTGCTTTCAGAATCTGCGGGAAGCGCTTGGCCACCTCGGCCACCTGGGCGGGGTGCACAAACATGCCACGCACCTTGGTGGTCTGGTCGGCGCGGCCCAGCCAGCCCTTGATGCGGGTGGCGGTGCGGCCTGTGGGGCAGTGGCCGGGCAGCACGGCCGACAGGTCGCCGGTGCCGAAACGGATCAGCGGGTAATCGGTGTTCAGCGTGGTGATCACCAGCTCGCCCACTTCGCCTTCGGCCACCGGGTCGCCGGTGCCGGGGCGCACGATTTCCACGATCACCCCTTCGTCCAGCACCAGCCCTTCGCGGGCGCTGGTTTCATAGGCGATCAGCCCCAGATCGGCTGTGGCATAGGCCTGGTAGGCGGCCACGCCACGCTCGGCCAGCCAGTCGCGCAGCGAGGGCGGGAAGGCCTCGCCGCTGACCAGGGCCTTGGTCAGCGTGGGCAGTTGCACCCCCTGTTCGGCGGCTTTTTCCAGAATGATCTTCAGAAAGCTGGGCGTGCCGATGTAGCCGGCCGGACGCAGCTCGGCCATGGCCTGCACCTGCTGCTCGGTCTGGCCGGTGCCGCCGGGGAAGACGGTGCAGCCCAGGGCATGGGCACCGGTCTCCATCATCGAGCCGGCGGGCACGAAGTGGTAGGAGAAGCAGTTGTGGATCAGCTCGCCGGGGCGAAAGCCCGCCGCGTAGATCGCACGGGCCATGCGCCAGTAATCGCCACGCGTGCCTTCGGGCTCATAGATGGGGCCGGGGCTGCTGAACACGCGGGGCATCTGCCGACCGAAGCCGTGCGTGGCAAAGCCGCCGAAAGGGCTGTGGGCCAGGTGGTCGCGTTGCCGCTGCAGCAGCTCGTACTTGCGGGTCACGGGCAGCTGGGCCAGCGCTGCGCGGCTGGTGATGCGGCTGGCATCCACGCCGGCCAGGATCTGCGCAAAGGCCGGGGAATGCTGCTGGGCCTGGGCAATCTGCGTGGGCAGACGGGCCAGCAGATCGGCCTCGCGCTCGGCGGGGCTGCGGGTTTCCAGGGCGTCGTAGAACGAACTCATCTCAGGGCTCCTGCATGCGGGAAGAAGTTTTCAGAAAAAACAGGCTCTACCGCCGAAAGCAGGTGCGGTAGCAGCGGTGGATGCAGCCGCGGTGCCCGGCACCGCTGCGGATCAGGCCAGCCAGCGCTTGCGGCGCTTGTAGCTCTTGGCGTCCTTGAAGCTCTTGCGCTGGTCGCCGCCCACGCCCAGGTAGAACTCCTTGACGTCTTCGTTGCTGGCCAGGTCGCTGGCCGAGCCGTCCATCACGATGCGGCCGCTTTCCATGATGTAGCCGTAGTCGGCGTACTTCAGCGCCATGTTGGTGTTCTGCTCGGCCAGCAGGAAGGTTGTGCCTTCCTTGGTGTTCAGGTCTTTGACGATGTTGAACACCTCTTCCACGATCTGCGGCGCCAGGCCCATGGAGGGCTCGTCCAGCAGCACGATGTTGGGGTTGCTCATGATGGCGCGGCCAATGGCGCACATTTGCTGCTCTCCCCCCGAGGTGTAGGCCGCCTGGCTGGTGCGGCGCGTCTTGAGGCGGGGGAAGTAGTTGTAGACCTTCTCCAGGTTGGCCGCGATCTCGCCCTTGTCGGTGCGGGTGTAGCTGCCCGTCATCAGGTTTTCTTCGATGGTCAGGTGGGCAAAGCAGTGGCGGCCTTCCATCACCTGCACCACGCCGCGCTGGACCAGCTCGGCGGGCGACAGGTTCTGGATCTGCTCGCCGCGCAGCTCGATGGAGCCCTTGGTGACCTCGCCACGCTCCCCCTTGAGCAGGTTGGAGATCGCCCGCAGCGTGGTGGTCTTGCCTGCGCCGTTGCCGCCGAGCAGGGCGACGATGCCCTTTTCCGGCAGTTGCAGCGAGACGCCTTTGAGCACCAGGATGACGTGGTTGTAGATGACTTCAATGCCGTTGACATTGAGGACGATGTTCTTGGGTTCCATGTGCGTGCCTTTCAACCAATCGGCAGGCCTGCATGCCGCCGGAATGCGGGGAGCGAGCAGGACTGTCGGCTGGGCACTGCCGCACGGGGGCGGGCAGTGCCGGTGCGCAAGCGCGGGCGGCCGCGGCATGCAGCACAGAGGGCCGCATGCCGGGCCGGAGGCCCTTACTTGCAGTCAGCCGCGACGCGGCGGGTGTGCTTCTTCTCGGCCAGGTACTTGTCGCCCTGTTCCTTGATCAGCGGCTCGATCACCTTGTCGTCGGACTGGTACCAGTCGGTGCCCATGTTCCACTTCTTGCCGTCCCAGGTGTGGATGCGGGCCGAGGTGGAACCCATGTGGTCGGCGCAGCTGGTCTTCAGCGGGCGCATCACCTGGTCAAAACCCAGTTCCTTCAGGCGGGCTTCGGTCAGGTTCAGGTTTTCATAACCCCAGCGGACCTGCTCGCCGGTCATGGGCTTGCCCTTGCCGAACTTCTCCTGTGCCGTGCGGATGGCTTCCACCGTCAGCATGGAGATGATCATGCCGCGGGTGTAGAGCACGGAGCCGACTTCGTCGCGCGGGCCGGTGCCGGCCTTCTTGTCGTGCACGTGCTTGAGCACGTCCTGGGCCACCTTGGTGCTCTGGCCGTAACCGTTCAGTGCCAGGGTCTGGTAGCCCTTGGCGCCTTCGCCCACGTCACGGACATCGGGTTCGGCGCCGGCCCACCACACGCCATACAGCTTGTCACGCGGGAAGCCGGTGGCCTGGGCTTCCTTCAGCGCGGTGGAGTTCATCACGCCCCAGCCCCACAGCAGGGCATAGTCGGGACGGCTCTGGCGCAGTTGCAGCCAGGTGGCCTTCTGCTCCACGCCCGGGGCGGTCACGGGCAGCAGCTGCAGCTCGAAGCCATGCATCTTGGCGCGCTGCTGCAGCACTGGGATGGGTTCCTTGCCGAAGGGGCTGTCGTGGTAGATCAGCGCGATCTTCTTGCCCTTGAGCTTGTCCAGGCCGCCGGCCTTCTTGCCGATGTGCTGGATCAGGATGTCGGCGCCGGTCCAGTAGCTGCCCATGAAGGGGAAGTTCCACTGGAAGGCATTGCCGTCCTTGGCGATGGACAGACCGTAGCCCAGCGTGATCAGCGGGATCTTGTCCACGGGTGCTTTTTCGGTCAGCGCAAAGGTGATGCCGGTGGCCTGGGGGTCAAAGGCCGCCACATTGGGCTTGCTCTTCAGGCGTTCGTAACATTCCACGCCGCGGTCGGTGGCGTAGCCGGTTTCGCATTCTTCGTAGGTGATCTTCACGCCATTGATGCCGCCATCGCGCTCGTTGATCAGCTTCAGGTAGTCCTGCTTGCCGTTGGCCCATGGAATGCCGTTGGGGGCGTAGGCGCCGGTGCGGTAGGACAGCAGGGGGATGAACTGCTCATTGGCCTGGGCCGATGCGCTGCCGGCAAAACCGGCGCCTGCTGCAACCAGGGTGGCCGCCAGGGCCAGACGGGTGAACTTCATGGTTTGTCTCCTTGAATGGAATCGATCTAACGTCACCGAAAGCGCGCTGTGCGCGCACACACACCTTGCAAACTCAATCCGCATCAATGCGGGAAAGGCCAGACACGCATCTTTTGCTTGCCAATCGACCACAGCTTGGCCAGACCATGGGGCTCCACGATCAGGAACCACACGATCAGCCCGCCGAAGATGATGAATTCCGCGTGCGACACACCTGCCGTGGAGATCTCGAAACCGAACAGACCGGCCACGGCAGGCAGCAGCAGGCTCAGGAAGATGGGCAGCACCACGATGAAGGCCGCACCAAAGAAGCTGCCCATGATGGAGCCCAGGCCGCCGATGATCACCATGAACAGCAGCTTGAAGGACACGTCCACCGAGAAGGCGGCGGGCTCCCAGGCCCCCAGGTGCACAAAGGCCCACAGCGCACCGGCCACGCCGATGATGAAGGAGCTGACGGCAAAGGCGCTGAGCTTGGCGTACATGGGGCGGATGCCGATCACGCTGGCGGCCACGTCCATGTCGCGGATGGCCATCCATTCGCGGCCGATGGCGCCGCGCACCAGGTTCTTGGCCAGCAGCGCGATCACCACCAGCACCGCCAGGCAGAAGATGTACTTGGAGGTGGCCGATTCGATGGGCATGCCGAACACCTGCAGATTGCTCACCGACACCGAGCCCGAAGGCGAATCGTTGGTGAACCACTTGATGCGCAGGAACATCCAGTCGCTGAAGAACTGGGCCGCCAGCGTGGCCACGGCCAGGTACAGGCCCTTGACCCGCAGGCTGGGCAGGCCGAACAGGATGCCGAAGAAGGTTGCGCACAGGCCGCCCAGGATCAGCGCCGGAATCAGCGGCATGCCGGGGATGCGCACGATGAAGTTGTAGGCCCCGTAGGCACCCACGGCCATGAAGGCGCCCGAGCCCAGCGAGATCTGGCCGCAGTAGCCCACCAGGATGTTCACGCCCAGTGCGGCCAGCGACATGATGACCAGCGGAATCAGGATGGCGCGGTAGAAGTAGTCCGATGCAAACATCGGCACGACCAGGAAGGCCGCGGCGATCAGCAGCAGGATCGCCACCTTGTCCTGGCGGATGGTGAAGATCTGCTGGTCCGCCCGGTAGCTGGTCTTGAACTGGCCGTTCTCACGATAGAACATGTGTGTCTCCTAATTGTTCTTGGGGTGGACCGGTCAGACGCGGTCGATGATCTTCTCGCCGAACAATCCCTGCGGACGGAACAGCAGGAACACCAGGGCCAGCACATAGGCAAACCAGATTTCGATACCGCCGCCCACATAGGGGCCCAGGTAGACCTCGGACAGCTTTTCGCCGACGCCGATGATCAGGCCGCCGATGATGGCGCCGGGGACCGAGGTCAGACCGCCCAGGATGACCACCGGCAGCGCACGCAGCGCCACGGTGGTCAGCGTGAACTGCACCCCCAGCTTGGAGCCCCAGATCATCCCGGCCACCAGGGCCACGATGCCGGCCACGCACCACACGATCACCCAGATGCGGTTCAGCGGAATGCCGATGGACTGGGCGGCCTGGTGGTCGTCGGCCACGGCGCGCAGGGCCCGGCCGGTGCTGGTCTTCTGGAAGAACACGGACAGGGCGGCCACCAGGCAGGCGGCGATCACCGCAGCGATCACGTCTTCCTGGTTGACCATCACGCCGCCGTCAAACACCGAGTCCAGCAGGAACACCGGGTCCTTGGGCATGCCGATGTCGATCTTGTAGATCTCGCTGCCGAACAGCGTCTGGCCCACCCCTTCCATGAAGTAGGTGATGCCCAGCGTCGCCATCAGCAGGGTGGCGGCGTCCTGGTTCACCAGGTGGCGCAGCACCAGGCGCTCGATCACCCAGGCGCAGACGAACATGATCGCGGCGGCGATGATGAAGGCAGCGACGTTGGAGACGATCTTGTTCTCGATGCCGGTCCACTGCGGAATCCATTCCGCAAAGCGCGCCATCGCCAGCGCGGCGAACAGCACCATCGCGCCCTGGGCGAAGTTGAAGACGCCCGAGGCCTTGAAGATCAGCACGAAGCCGAGTGCCACCAGGGCGTAGAGCATGCCGGCCATCAGGCCGCCAAACAGGGTTTCCAGAAAGAATGCCATTGCGGGTCTCCCGTGTTCCGTGGTGTCAGTGGCTGGTGCCCAGATAGGCACGGATCACGTCTTCGTTGCTGCGCACTTCTTCGGGGGCGCCGTCACCGATCTTCTTGCCGTAGTCCAGCACCACCACGCGGTCGGAAATGTCCATCACCACGCCCATGTCGTGCTCGATCAGCACGATGGTGGTGCCGAACTCGTCGTTCACGTCCAGGATGAAGCGGCACATGTCCTGCTTCTCTTCCACGTTCATGCCGGCCATGGGCTCGTCCAGCAGCAGCACCTGAGGCTCCATGGCCAGGGCGCGGCCCAGGTCCACGCGCTTTTGCAGGCCATAGGGCAGCTGGCCCACCGGCGTCTTGCGGTAGGCCTGGATTTCCAGGAAGTCGATGATGTGTTCGACGAATTCGCGGTGGGCGATTTCTTCCTTCTCGGCCGGGCCGATGCGCAGCGCCTGCATCAGCAGATTGCTTTTGATCTTCAGGTTGCGGCCGGTCATGATGTTGTCGATCACGCTCATGCCCTTGAACAGCGCCAGGTTCTGGAAGGTGCGGGCCACGCCCATTTCGGCGACCTGGCGGCTGTTCATGTGGTCGAACTTGTGGCCCCGGAAGGTGATGGAGCCTTCCGACGGGGTGTAGACCCCGTTGATGCAGTTGAGCATGGAGCTCTTGCCTGCGCCGTTGGGGCCGATGATGGAACGGATCTCGTGCTCGCGCACATTGAACGAGATGTCCGTCAGGGCCTTCACGCCACCGAAGCGCAGGCTGATGTTTTGGATGTCCAGGATGACATCGCCGATTTTTTTGTCTGTCATGGCTGCTTGCCTCGTTGCGGGTCAGGCGGCGGCGCGTGCGGCCGGGTAGGTCTTGACATCCAGGATCTGGAGCGTGGCGCTGACGCTGCCGGTGCGTCCGTCCTCGAACTTGACCAGGGTCTCGATGAACTGCTCCTTCTTGCCGCCATACAGCGCATCCACCAGCACGCCGTATTTGTCGGCGATGAAGTTGCGGCGGACCTTGCGGGTGCGGGTCAGCTCGTCATCGTCCGGGTCCAGCTCCTTGTGCAGCACCAGGAAGCGCGCGATCTGGGTGTCGGCCATGCCGGGTTCGGTGGCCAGGTCGGCATTGACCTGGCCCAGGCATTCGGCCACCAGCTCCAGCACCTTGGGCTTGGAGGCCAGGTCCACATAGCCGCCGTAGGGGATGTTCTGGCGCTCGGCCCAGTTGCCCACGGCTTCGTAGTCGATGTTGATGAAGGCACAGACTTCGTCGCGGGCATTGCCGAAGCACACGGCTTCCTTGATGTGCGAGAAGAACTTGAGCTTGTTCTCGATGTAGTTGGGCGCAAACATGGCACCGCTGTTCATCTTGCCCACATCCTTGGCGCGGTCGATGATGCGCAGGTGGCCGTCGGCATCCAGCACGCCGGCGTCGCCGGTGTGGAAGTAGCCGTTGTCATCGATCACCTCGGCGGTGGCGTCGGGGCGCTTGTAGTACTCCTTGAGCACCGACACGCCCTTGACCAGCACCTCGCCGTTGTCGGCGATCTTCAGCTCGATGCCGGGAGCGGCCTGGCCCACGGTGTTCAGCTTGACATGGCCGTTCTTCTGGATGCAGACATAGGCGCAGGTTTCGGTCTGGCCATACAGTTGCTTGAGGTTGATGCCGATGGAGCGGAAGAAGCGGAACAGGTCCGGGCCGATGGCTGCGCCGGCCGTGTAGGCCACGCGGATGCGCGACAGGCCCATCACATTGCGCAGCGGCCCGTAGATCAGCAGATCGCCCAGCTTGTACTTGATGCGGTCCAGTGCGCTCACGGGCTTGCCGTCCAGGATGTCGGCGCCCACGCGCTTGGCCAGCTGCATGCATTTTTCATACAGCCACTGCTTGCCCTTGGCCGCATCTTCCATGCGGATGGAGACCGAGGTCAGCATGCCCTCAAACACCCGGGGCGGGGCGAAGTAATAGGTGGGGCCCACCTCGCGCAGGTCGATGGTGACCGTGCTGCCGGATTCCGGGCAGTTGATGGTGAAGCCCGCCACCATCCACTGCGCCAGCGAGAACAGGTGGTCGCCCACCCAGGCCGGAGGCAGGTAGGACATCACATTGTCCGCAGGGTTCAGGCCGTCGACCTCCACCGCGCCGCGGGCCGAGCCGATGAAGCTGCTGTGCGTCTGGCACACGCCTTTGGGTTTGCCGGTTGTGCCCGAGGTGTAGAGGATCACCGAGACGTCGGAGGCCTTCACCTGCTGCACCATGCTGTCCCAGACCCCGGGATGGGCCTGGTCCCAGGCGCGGCCCCGTTCCATCAGCTGGGCGGTGCTGATGAGGCCGGGCTGGTCGTACTTGCGCAGACCGCGGGGGTCGTCATAGATGATGTGGCGGATGCCGGGCACGGTCTCGCGCACTTCCAGCAGCTTGTCCACCTGTTCCTGGTTTTCGGCAAAGGCGAAGGCCACCTCTGCATCCTGCATGACGAAGGACATTTCCTGGGCCACGGCGTCCTGGTAGAGCGGAATGGGGACGCCGCCTATGCTTTGCACCGCCACAAAGCCCATGTACAGGTGGGGCCGGTTGTCGCTGATGAACGCCAGGTTCTGGCCCTTGGCCAGGCCCAGGTCGGCCAGACCGCAGGCCAGGGCGCGCACATCGCGAGCGACTTCGCCCCAGGTCCAGGTTTGCCAGATGCCGTACTCTTTCTCACGCAGGGCGGGCGCGTCGGGGCGCTCGGCGGCGTGCTTCAGGAGCAGATGCGGGAATGTGTTGCTCATTCCGGGTCCTCACAGGATGCTGGTTTCAGGCCGTTCCACCGGGCGCAAGCCCCATGGAGTGGTGGTGTTGCAGCGATGGTAGGAAGCGGTTTGACGCCGGGTTGTCTTTGCGATGACTTTCCGGGGGAAACTCCTTATCGGGAAAACACGCGCCGTCTGTCGGACGATCGCTGAAGTGCAGGCATATCGCCTTGCGGCACGTCACGGACGCTGGGCCAGGGGCGTAAATTTGTCGCCCGGGAGGCCGCTTTTACACATTTGTCTGCCATGGCGCAAAGCCTGCTTACAAGCCTGGGGAAAACCCAATATTTTTGTAACCCCAGATCGGGAGATGCTTGCAGCCATGAGTTCGCCACCGTCCCTCCACCAACGCCGCCGCTCCCCTTTGCCCCATGAACTGGACGAGATCCCCTGGCTGCGCCTGCTCCAGTCGCCCGAGCGCGAGCGGGCCATTGCCGATCTGCAGGTGGGCGAGGCCGAGGCCGGCGAGCTGATCTGTGCCGTCGGTCGCCCGGTCACCTACTGGTTCGGCCTGGTCGAAGGCCTGCTGAAGATGAGTGCCGACAACGCACAGGGCATGACCATGACCTTCACCGGCGTGCCCCCCGGTGGCTGGTTCGGCGAAGGCACGGCCCTCAAGCGCGAACCCTACCGTTACAACATCCAGGCCCTGCGCAAAAGCGTGGTGGCGGGCCTGCCCGTGGACACCTTCCATTGGCTGCTGGACCACTCCATTGGCTTCAACCGCTTTGTGATGAACCAGCTCAACGAGCGGCTGGGCCAGTTCATCGCGGCGCGGGAGATCGACCGCCTGAACAACCCCGAGGTGCGGGTGGCTCGCAGTCTGGCCGCGCTGTTCAACCCCGTGCTGTACCCGGGCGTGGGGGTGGTGCTGCGCATCACCCAGCAGGAGCTGGCCTATCTGGTGGGTCTGTCGCGCCAGCGCGTCAACGAGGCCCTGGCGGCGCTGGAGGCCGAAGGCGTGATCCAGGTGGAGTACGGCGGGCTGCGGGTGCTGGACCTGGCGGGCCTGCGCGGGCGGGTGTTCGAGCCCGGCGGCAGCGCGGCAAAGCCCCGTGCTGCCGAGGTGCACAAGAGCCAGTCGAACGGCGGGGAATCGGCAGTGGCGCGACAATAGCGCCCCCATGTCCTCGACACCACCCAAATCCAACGATGCGGATAATTCCGCATCCCGGGCCACGCTGCGCGTGAAAGCCCCTGCCGCCGCGCCTGCCGCGGCGCCCGCTGCCCGCAAGCCCGGCCCCCGTGCCGGCGGCAAAGACTCCGGCGCGCCCCGTGGCGGTGCCGGCCGCCGTGACGACCGTCCCCGCCGGGATGACAGCCGCGGCGACCGCGAGGGCTATGCGCCCCGCGCAGACCGTGGCGACCGTTTTGAACGCAACGACCGTCCCAGCCGTCCCTACGCCCCGCGTGACGGCCAAGGCGGCGGCCGCGACAGCCGTGGCGAAGGCGGCTTTGGCCGCCCGGACCGTCCCTACCAGCCGCGCGGCGAGCGCAGCGAAGGCTTCCGTGGCGACCGCGAGGGCTACGCACCCCGCGCTGACCGGGGAGATCGCGGCGGTGAGCGTGGCGACCGTTTCGAACGTTCAGACCGACCCAGCCGTCCCTACGCCCCGCGTGACGGGCAGGGTGGTGGCCGCGACAGCCGTGGTGAAGGCGGTTTTGGCCGCCCGGACCGTCCCTACCAGCCGCGCGGCGAGCGCAGCGAAGGCTTCCGTGGCGACCGTGAGGGCCATGCGCCCCGCGCCGACCGTGGCGATCGTTTCGAGCACAACGACCGTCCCAACCGCCCTTATGCCCTGCGTGACGGGCAAGGTGGTGGCCGCGACAGCCGTGGCGAAGGCGGCTTTGGCCGCCCGGACCGCCCCTACCAGCCGCGTGGCGAGCGCAGCGAAGGTTTCCGTGGCGACCGCGAGGGCCATGCCCCCCGCGGTGATCGTGGTGGTGAGCGTTTCGAGCGTTCGGACCGCCCCAGCCGCCCCTACGCCCCGCGCGACGGGCAAGGCGGTGGCCGTGACAGCCGTGGCGAAGGCGGCTTTGGCCGTCCGGACCGTCCCTACCAGCCCCGCGGCGAAGGCCCGCGTGGTGAGCGTGGCGGCGAGCGTTTCGAGCGTTCGGACCGCCCCAGCCGTCCCTACGCCCCGCGCGACGGGCAGGGCGGTGGCCGTGAAGGCTTTGCCCCC
Source organism: Comamonas terrigena NBRC 13299 (assembly GCF_006740045.1). Taxonomy (NCBI): domain Bacteria; kingdom Pseudomonadati; phylum Pseudomonadota; class Betaproteobacteria; order Burkholderiales; family Comamonadaceae; genus Comamonas; species Comamonas terrigena. The sequence goes on along the minus strand of NZ_AP019749.1, from coordinate 4,218,705 downwards.
CGCGGCGATCGCCCGGAGCGCGGTGACCGCGAGCGCCGCCCCCAGCGTGACGACCGCGCTGCCCGCCCCGACCATCGCACCCGCGACGATTTCCGTGCCGAACGCCGTGCCGGCCCCCAGCCGGGCGAAGAGCGTTCCTACGGTGGCATCCGCACCTACCGCGCACCCGAAGCGCTGGGTGGCAAGGCCGCTCCGGTGAAGATCATCCGTCCCGAGCCCGTCGCGCCGCGCGAAGATGCGCGTCCCGGCGACGCCCGCATCAACAAGCGCATGGCCGAGATGGGCATGTGCTCGCGCCGCGAGGCCGATGAGTGGGTGGAAAACGGCTGGGTCAAGGTCAACGGCGTGGTGGCCGTGATGGGCCAGTTGGTGGTGCCCAGCGATCGCATCGAGATCGACCGTGCCGCCCAGGACCGCCAGGAGCAGCAGGTCACCATCCTGCTGCACAAGCCCATGGGCTATGTCAGCGGCCAGGCCGAAGACGGCCATGAGCCTGCCGTGGTGCTGATCAATCCCCAGACACGCTGGAACCACGACACCAGCAAGACCCACTTCAATTTCAGCCAGCTCAAGGGCCTGGCGCCTTGCGGCCGTCTGGACATCGATTCCGTGGGCCTGCTGGTGCTGACCCAGGATGGCCGCGTGGCCCGCCAGATCATTGGCGAGGACTCGACCATGGACAAGGAGTACCTGGTGCGCGTGACCTATGGCGACCGGGAAGTGGACATCCAGTCTGTCTTCCCGCTCGACCAGCTGGCGCGTCTGCGCCACGGACTGGAACTGGACGGCGAGCCGCTGCAGCCTGCGCAAGTGGACTGGCAGAACCCCGAACAGCTGCGTTTTGTGCTGACCGAAGGCAAGAAGCGACAGATTCGCCGCATGTGCGAACAGGTGGGCCTGCATGTGGTGGGCCTGAAGCGCATCCGCATCGGCAAGGTGGTGCTGGGCAATCTGCCGGTGGGCCAGTGGCGCTACTTGGGTGCCAACGAGCAGTTCTGACCCATAAAAAATGAGCGCCCTGGGCGCTTGCAGAGCCGGTTGGGGAAGTCCCCGGCCCGATATCCAAAAGGAGCGCCTTGTGCGCTCCTTTTTCATGGCCGTGTCTGCTGCGCACCGGGCTTGACCGGTGCGCAGGGGCCGACGGCAGGGATGCCCTGTGTGCCGGTGTGGGGTGTGGCTGGCAGGGGAAGGTCGTCGTGTATAGAATGCGAATTATTCTCAAATACAACATGTCCACCGCCTGGCTGCGGTCTCTCGTCCGTGACTGCTTCTCCCTCTCCCCCTGCCGATCCGGTCCGCACCCTGTACGTTGAACACCACAGCTGGTTGCAGACATGGCTGCGCGGCAAGCTGGGAAATACCTTTGAAGCGGCGGACATTGCGCACGACACCTTTGTCAATGTCATCAGCTCGGGCATGGCCGCACGCATCGAACAGCCGCGGCCTTTCCTGGCCACGGTGGCCAAACGTCTGGTCATCGGTCATTACCGCCGCCGTGTGCTGGAGCGCGCCTACCTGGATGCGCTGGCCTTGCTGCCCGAAGACCTGGCGCCTTCCCCGGAGGAACGCGTGATCGCCATCGAATCCCTGCAGGCGGTGGACCAGGTGCTGGACGCCCTGGCCCCCAAGGCCCGCGAGGCCTTTCTGCTGGCGCACCTGGAGGGGCTGAGCTACGCCGCCATCGCCGAACGGCTGGGGGTGTCGATGACTTCGGTCAAGCGCTATCTGATGCAGGCGCACCGCCAGTGCTTTCTGCTGGCGCTGGCCTGACCGGCTGCACACACCCGCTTGCCATGCGATCCCGCACACCAGCTCCTTTGAGCACCTCCGCGCCTGGTACCGAGGCACTGCCGCGTGCAGGCGGCGTGGCCATCGATGCCGCCGTGGCCGAAGCGGCTGCGGACTGGTTCACGCGCTGGCATGCCGGCGGGTTCACCACTGCCGAACAGGCACGCTGGCGCCGGTGGCACGATGCGCATGCTGACCATGCTCGGGCCTGGCAGCACCTGCAGTCCATTACCGGTGCGCTGCCGGGCTTGAATGCCGGCGGGCTGGGCTACCGGGTGCTGCACGGCGCGCCTGCGTCGGCCGCCCGCCGTCGCCTGCTGGGCGTGGCTGCCGGTGTGGGGGCGGCGGTCGGCGCCGGCTGGATGGCGGCGCGCACGCCGCAGTGGCAGCAGATCGCGGCCGACTACCGCAGCGGCCCGGGCGAGCGCCGGCAGTTCCAGCTGCCCGATGGCACGGTCCTGTTGCTGGGCACCCGCAGCGCCGTGGCCCTGCATTTCACGGCCACCGAGCGCCGTGTGCGGCTGCTGCAGGGCCAAGCCCTGTTCACCACCGGGCATCCGCAAGGGGCGCTGGGCGCTCTGCCGTTTGTGGTCGAGACCGCTGAAGGCCATGTCCGGGCGCTGGGCACCCGCTTTACCGTGCACCAGCACGACGGCTTGACCCAGGTGGCGGTGCTGGAGGGGGCGGTGGAAGTCCATGCTGCCGATGCGCCCCCGGGCACGCTCCCGCTGCGGCTGGATGCCGGTCAGGCCACGTCTTTCGAACGCATGCGGGCCTTGCCCCCTTCGGCAGCCGGGGAACGCGAGGTCGCCTGGAGCCGGGGACAGTTGTGGGTGGACAACCAGCGGCTGGACGATTTTCTGGCCGAGCTGGGGCGTTACCGCAGCGGCTGGCTGCGCGTTGACCCCGCAGTGGCGGGGCTGCGCTTTTCAGGGGTGTTCCCTGTGGGCGCGGTCGATGGGCAGGCCGATGCCGACGCCATTTTGTCCATGCTGCCCAATTCGCTGCCGGTGCAGGTGCGCTGGCGTACGCGCTGGTGGGTCGTGGTGGAGGCCGCGACCGGGCGGTGATGCGGCCTGCGGAGGGCGCGTCACTGTTCCCGGTGCATCCCGGGGGCGGACTTTCGCCGCTGTCGCCGCCATCACCAACCCCTGTGGACTTTTTTTGAAAAAAATGCGGCACAGGGTGACCCGATTGCGCGTTCCAGGCGTCCTGGTTTCTGAGAGCTTTCATTGATTGCCATCGGATTCCACAGACTGTTTCACGCCATGCACCCTCATTCCTTCCCGCGCCCCGTGCGCCATTCTCTCGCGCCGACCGTGATCGCCCGTGCCGTGCACTGGGCCTTGTGCGCAGGCTTCGTTGCCGCGCTGCCGCTGGCCGCCACGGCCGTCCATGCCCAGGTGGCGGACCAGCGCAGCTACGACATTCCTGCCGGCCCGCTCGATACGGCCTTGCGCAGTGCCGCTGCCCAGGCGGGTGTGGCGCTCACCTTCACCCCTGAGCAGACCGCAGGCCGTAACAGCCCCGGCCTGCGTGGCCGCTACACGGTGGACGGCGCCCTGGGTGCCCTGCTGGCAGGCACCGACTGGCAGGCGGTGCGCCAGAGCAACGGGGGCTGGGCCTTGCGCCGGGTGGAACAAGCCCGTCCGGCCGCCGGTGCCGAGGCACTGGCCCCGGTGACCGTCACCGCGGCTGCGCTGAACGGCCCGGTGGCCGAACAGGCCTATACCCCTACCGGGGCGGTATCCACCGCCACGCGCATGGGCCTGACGCTGCGCGAGACGCCGCAGTCGGTGAGCGTGGTGACACGCCAGCTGATGGACGACATGGCGTTGACCGCCATGCCTGATGTGCTGGAGAAAACGCCGGGCATCACCGTGGGCCGCAACGACAGCGAGCGCTACACCTTCTACTCGCGCGGCTTCACCATCGAGAACTTCCAGTTCGACGGTGTGCCCAACACCATGGACTCGGCCAACCAGTACACCACCTCGCTGGCCGACAGCGCCATCTATGAGCGGGTGGAGATCGTCAAAGGTGCCACCGGCCTGCTGACCGGGGCGGGCAACCCCTCGGCCGTGGTCAACCTGGTGCGCAAAAAGCCCACCAAGAATTTCGCCGCGTCGGTGGAGGTGGGAGCCGGTTCGTGGAACCGCTACCGTTCAACCGCCGATGTGTCAGGCTCGCTCAACGCGGCCGGGACGGTGCGCGGACGTGTCGTGGTGGCTGGCCAGAATGCCGAGTCCAACGTGGACTACTACAGCCGGGATACGCGCAACTTCTATGCCATCGTCGAGGCGGATCTCACGCCCAACACCCTGCTGAGCCTGGGTTTTGACTACATGCAGTCCAAGGCCGATGGCTCCACCTTCGGTCACTTGCCGCTGTTCTACAGCGATGGCTCGCGCACCGATTTCAGCCGCTCGCGCAACCCGGCGGCACGCTGGTCCTACTGGGACAACACCAGCCGCAACCTGTTTGCCAGCCTGAAGCATGACTTCGGTGGCGGCTGGGTGCTGGATGCCTCGGCCAGCCACCTCACGCAGTCGCGCGATGTGGTCTATGGCGCGGCCTACAACGGCACCGTGAACCCGGTTACGGGCGCGGGCGTGCGCATGATCGCAGGCACCATTCCCACGCAGACCGATGCCAACACCTTCAATGCCGCGCTGAGCGGCAAGTTCCAGCTGCTGGGCCGCACGCACGATGTGATGCTGGGCGCGGGCACTTCGCGCCAGCACCGGGACGCCCAGCTGTCGAACACGGTCTGGACCACCATCCCCAACTACTTTGCCTGGGATGGCAATATTGCCCAGCCCGCGTTCACCCGCACCTCGGACCGCGAGATCGTGGTGGTGGAAAAAGGCCTGTCGGCGGCCACCCGGCTGCGGCCCACGGACGATCTGTCGGTCATTCTGGGCGCCCGCGCCAGCTGGTACGACATGCTGGACACCACCACCGTCCTGGCCACCGGCAATCGCACCGTGGGCAACGACCTGCGTGTGAACCGCAAGATCACGCCCTATGCCGGCCTGGTGTACGACCTGAACCCGACCTGGTCGGTCTATGGCAGCGTGACCAACATCTTCAACCCGCAGACCTACTACAAGGATGCGGGCGGCAATCCGCTGTCGCCGCTGACGGGGCTGAGCAAAGAGGTGGGTGTGAAGGGCGAGCTGCTGGACGGCAGGCTCAACACCAGCCTGGCACTGTTCCACATAAAGCAAAAGAATGCGGCGCAGTACGAGGGCTTGAACGGCAGCACCGGCGAGGAGATCTACACCGCCATCGACGGCATCACCAGCCGGGGCCTGGAGGCCGAGCTGTCCGGCAGCATCGTGCCGGGCTGGAATGTGTTCGGGGGCTATACCTACCGCACTTCCAAGGCGCCGACACAGCCGGATGTGGTGACGCCGGCGGTGAACACCAACCAGCCGCGCCACCTGCTGAAGCTGGGCACCACCTACCGCCTGCGCGGCGACTGGTCGCGCTGGACCGTGGGCGGCAATGTCACCTGGCAGAGCGAAACCTATTACCAGCAGCCCGCCGCACCGTACTGGCGTGCCATCCAGCCTTCGTATGCGGTGGTGGGCCTGATGGCGCGCTATGAGCTGGACAAGCACTGGTCGATGTCGGTCAACGTCAACAACCTGTTCGACAAGACCTATATGCCGGGCCTGGGATCCTATGGCACGGGGGTGTATGGCGATCCCCGCAATGTGCTGGTGACGGCACGCTATAACTTCTGAGTGCACCAGCACTGCGGCCGGCTGCAGCGCGTCGGGTGCCTCGGCCAAGCCGGCGGGAGCTGGCGGCCGGCCCTCCCATCAAAAAAGGAGCGCGGTGCGCTCCTTTTTTTCTCGCAGCGGCCAGGCCGCGCGGAGGTGGACGTTCAATCGTCCTTGCCGTTGCTCAGCAGGGCCTTGTAGATGACCGCGCCGACGATGGCACCCCCGATGGGGGCCACCCAGAACAGCCACAGCTGGCTGACGGCGATGTCGGGGCCGAACACGGCCACGCCGGTGGAGCGGGCGGGGTTGACCGAGGTGTTGGTCACGGGGATGGAGATCAGGTGGATCAGCGTCAGGCACAGGCCGATGGCCAGGCCGGCAAAGCCGGCGGCAGCGCGTTTGGCGGTAGCGCCCAGGATGACGATCAGGAAGATGGCGGTCATCACCACCTCGGTCACGATGGCGGCGGTGAGGTTGTAGCCGCCGGGGGAATGTTCGCCATAGCCGTTGGTGGCAAAGCCGCCAATGGCCGCACCGGCCTTGCCGGTGGCAATCACATACAGAATGCCGCCGCCCACGATGGCGCCCAGCACCTGCGAAATCACATAGCCCGGCAGTTCACCCCAGGAGAAGCGCCCGCCCACGGCCAGACCCACGGAGACGGCCGGGTTGAAGTGCCCGCCCGAAATGGGGCCCAGCGCATAGGCCCCGGTGACCACCGTCAGACCGAAGGCCAGCGCCACGCCGGCCAGGCCGATGCCCACCTCCGGAAATGCGGCGGCCAGTACGGCACTGCCGCAGCCACCCAGCGTGAGCCACAGGGTGCCGATGAACTCGGCCGACCATTTCTTCAGATTGCTGTGCATGCGCATCCTCCATTTGCAGTTGCCACAAAAATGCCGGTCCATGCAGATGGTTGCCGGTACTGGCGCGGATCATAGGAAGTGGCCGCTCTTCGTGGGAGGGGCCAACTGTCAAGAAACGTCCCCATCGTGGAAGCCCAGGCTAGCGCATGTTGGTGTCAGCGTGTAGCGGGCAGCGTCTTGAAACTGTGGCGGCAGACCCTAAATGTGGTTGCGTCGTGGTCTATCGACACCAGGGCGTGGCGGTCATGCCACACTTGAGGGTTTGGTGGACCCCCACCCCGATTTCGCATTCACCAGCAGAATCCTATGAGCAAGCAAACCCATTCCTTCCAGGCTGAAGTGGCCCAGCTGCTGCACCTGGTCACGCATTCGCTGTATTCCAACCCCGAGATCTTCGTGCGCGAGCTGGTCTCCAACGCCTCGGATGCCTGCGACAAGCTGCGCTTCGAAGCGCTGAACGACAGCAGCCTGTACGGCGACCAGCCCAACCTGGAAGTGCGCATCGCCTTCGACGACAAGGCCAAGACGCTGACCATCACCGATACCGGCATCGGCATGAGCGCACAGGAAGCCATCGAGCACCTGGGCACCATCGCCAAGAGCGGTACCAAGGCCTTCATGGACAAGCTCTCGGGCGACCAGAAGACCGATTCTCAGCTGATCGGTCAGTTCGGCGTGGGCTTTTACTCCGGCTTCATCGTGGCCGACAAGATCAGCGTGGAATCGCGCCGTGCCGGCCTGCCCGCCAGCGAAGGCGTGCGCTGGACCAGCACCGGTACCGGCGACTTCGAGGTGGAGCAGATCACCCGCGAGCAGCGCGGCACCAGCGTGATCCTGCACCTGCGCGAAGACGCACGGGAATTCCTGAACGGCTGGAAGCTCAAGCAACTGATCACCAAGTACTCCGACCACATCAGCCTGCCCATCCTGATGGAAAAGGAAGAGTGGAAGGACGGCGAGAACGACCAACCCGGCGCCATGGTCAAGACCGGCGAATGGGAAGCCGTGAACAAGGCCAGCGCGCTGTGGACCCGTCCCAAGAAGGACATCACGGACGAGCAGTACGTCGAGTTCTACAAGGCCATCAGCCACGACTACGAAGCCCCGCTGACCTGGAGCCACAACCGCGTCGAAGGCAATACCGAGTACACGCAGCTGCTGTACATCCCGGCCAAGGCCCCGTTCGACCTGTACCAGCGCGACAAGCACGCCGGCATCAAGCTGTATGTGAAGCGGGTCTTCATCATGGACGACGCCGAAGCGCTGATGCCCCAGTACCTGCGCTTTGTGAAGGGCGTGATCGATTCGGCCGACCTACCCCTGAACGTGAGCCGCGAGCTGCTGCAGGAAAGCCGCGACGTGAAGCTGATCCGCGACGGCTCGGTCAAGCGCGTGCTGTCCATGCTGGAAGACCTGGCCCGCCACGACAAGCACGAAGCCGCGGCCGATGCCGAGGTAACCGATGTGGTCAGCGACGAAGACAAGGCCAAGGAAGGCAAGTACAGCCAGTTCTATGCCGAGTTCGGCGCCGTGCTGAAGGAAGGCCTGGGTGAGGACCATGCCAACAAGGACCGCATTGCCAAGCTGCTGCGCTTTGCCTCCACCACGCACGACGGTCTGTCCACTTCGCTGGCCGACTACAAGGCGCGCATGAAGGAAGGCCAGGAGGCCATCTACTACATCACCGCCGACACCCTGGCCGCCGCCAAGAACAGCCCGCAGCTGGAAGTCTTCAAGAAGAAGGGCATCGAAGTGCTCCTGATGACCGACCGCGTGGACGAATGGGCACTGAACTACGTGCAGGACTTTGACGGCACGCCGCTGCAGTCCGTGGCCAAGGGCGCCGTGGACCTGGGCAAGCTGCAGAACGAAGAAGAGAAGAAGGCGGCAGAGGAAGCCGCTGAAGCCTTCAAGCCGCTGCTGGCCAAGCTGAAGGAAGCGCTCAAGGACAAGGCTGAAGACGTGCGCGCCACCAGCCGTCTGGTGGACTCGCCCGCCTGCCTGGTGGTGCAGGACGGCGGCATGAGCCTGCAGATGGCCCGTTTGTTCAAGCAGGCCGGTCAGGCCATGCCGGAGAGCAAGCCGGTGCTGGAAGTGAACCCCGAACACCCGCTGATCAAGAAGCTGGACGGATCGGTGCATTTCCACGATCTGGCGCAGATCGTGTTTGACCAGGCCGTGCTGGCCGACGGCGGCATGCCGGAAGACCCGGCCGCCTATGTGAAGCGTGTGAACGCGCTGCTGGTCTGAGCCAGCGCTGAGCCTGCGGGCAGGCCGTCCGGTCTGCCCCGTGGATCCCCGACCCCGGCCCCTTGGGTGCCGGGGTTTTATTTTTTGGCGGGCTGTCCTAGCCCACCCGCGCCAGCCGCCGGTCCCACAGCACCACGGCCAGGGTGAGCAGACCCAGCGTGGCGCCGGCCAGGCTGGCGCCGCCCCAGCCGGCCTGCAGCCAGGCCCAGGCGCCCACGGCCGAGCCGCTGGCCGCCCCCACGAAGTAGGTGGTCATGTAGACCGCATTGATGCGCGAGCGTGCCTGCGGCTCCAGGGCATAGACCACGTTCTGGTTGCTGATGTGCAGCGCCTGCAGCGCGCCATCCACCACCAGAAAACCCAGCAGAAAGGCCCACAGGCTGTGACCGCCCTGCCACAGCAGCGCCCAGCCCAGCAGCATCAGCAGGCCGCCAGTCAGGGTGGTGGCCTGCTCCCGGCCCCGGTCGGCCATGCGGCCGGCCACATTCGCCATCAGGGCGCCGGCAATGCCGACGATGCCGATCAGGCCGATCTGTGTGTCGTTCAGCCCATAGGCCGGGCCGGCCAGCAGCAGGGCCATGGTGGAAAACAGCACGCTCACCGTGGCAAAGCCCAGTCCACCAATCAGCGCCCGGCTGCGCAGGCGCGGGTGCTGGCGCCAGAGTTGGCCCAGTGAGCGCAGCACGGCGCCATAGCCCAGCCGCACCACCACCGGGGCCCTGGGCAGGGCGCGGGCCAGCAGCACGGCCATGGCCAGCGTGGCCACAGCGCCTACGCCGTACACCGCGTTCCAGCCGCCCAGGCCCGACAGCACACCGGCCACACTGCGCGCGGCCAGAATGCCGATCAGCAGGCCGCTCATGACCAGCCCCACGGCGCGGCCGCTGGTGCCCGGCGCGGCCAAGCTGGCCGCCATGGGCACCAGCACCTGGGCGGCCACGGAGAACAACCCTGTCATCCCCGTGCCCAGGGCCAGCAGCGCAAAGCTGTGGCTGGGGCCGCTGAGCCCGGACAGCGCCATGCCGGTGGCGGCCAGCACCATCAGGCTGAGCACCAGGCGCCGGCGCTCCAGCATGTCGCCCAGGGGAACGAGCAGCAGCAGGCCGAAGGCATACGACACCTGGGCCAGCGTGACGATGCTGGCGGCCTGGCCGTCATGCACGCCCAGCTCCTGGGCGATGGAGTGCAGCAGCGGCTGGTTGAAGTAATTGGCCCCCGCACACAGGCCGCAGGTGGCGGCCATCAGCACCAGGGTGCGGGTGGACAGGGGCGTGGGGGTCGTGGCGGCAGACACGGGGGCGGCGCTCACAACCACTCACAAAGGGCGCACGGCCGTGGCTTCCACCTCGATCAGCATGCCCGGCAGGGCCAGCTTGGGCACGGGAATCAGCGTGCAGGCCGGAAACGGCAGCGGCGGCTGGTGGGCCTCGCCCCAGTACCGGCGCAGCGCCTGTTGCCACAGGTGAAAGCGCTCCAGCGAATGGTCCACGATCAGCACCGTGAGCTTGGCGACATCGGCCATGTCCGCATGGGCGGCATGCAGGGCGGTCTGCACATTGGCCAGGGCCTGGTGGGCCTGGGCCGCAAAGTCGTCCGGCAGTTCGGCGGCCATGTTTTCGCCCCCCTGGCCGGAGACAAAGACCCAGCGCAGCGGCGATTCCACCCGTACCACATGGGTGTAGCCGTTGGGGGCGGCGTCATACAGCCCGGGGGGCTGCAGGTGCTGCAGGTGGCCGCTCTGGGAGGCGGGCAGTGCGGTGGGAGAGGAGGAGGACGGAGCAACAGCGGCAAGGGCCTGGGCCATGGAGGAGATTCCGAATCAAGAAGCGCGGGATGGGAGAGAGGGTGCCGTGGTGCCACACCAAAGCAGCACCCAAACAGGTTATATTCTTCAACCTCAAGTTCACTTGAGGTCAATAGCCTGGACCCATGCTTTGCAAGGCTTTTACGTACCGAAATCGACACATGCGAAAGGCTGTTAGCGATGTGGGAATCTACCGGCGCGCCGCGCCACCGCTGCGTGCAGCAGGCCGTGCCTGGCGAGAAGGCGGATGACAGCGGCACTGACGGCACGCTGCTGGCCGTGGGCGAGGTGGCCCGGCGCAGCGGCGTGCCGGTGTCCACGCTGCATTTCTACGAATCCAAGGGCCTGATCCACAGCGTGCGCACTGCCGGCAACCAGCGCCGTTATGCGCGGGTGGTGCTGCGGCGGGTGGCGGTGGTCAAGGTGGCGCAGCGCATGGGCGTGCCGCTGGCCGAGATTGCGGCGGCACTGGACGCGCTGCCGCGTTGCACGCCCACCGCCCAGGACTGGCGGGCCTTGTCGGAACGCTGGCGCGGCGATCTGGATGACCGCATCCGCCAGCTGACGCAGCTGCGCGACCAGCTCGACGGCTGCATCGGCTGCGGCTGCCTGTCGCTGCAGGACTGCCCGCTGCGCAATGACAGCGACCAGCTGGCCCATGCCGGGCCGGGGCCACATTTCCGCTGAGTCCCCGCAGGGGGATCAGGCGGCAGCTGCCACGGCCATGGGCGGCAGGCGGTAGATGCGCCACAGCACCCACAGCGTGAGTGTGCCCATGGCGGCGCAGTACAGCGGCAGCGCGGTTTCCAGCCCCATGTGGTCGGCCATGCTGCCCAGTACCATGATGGGCAGCATGGAGCCGATGTAGCCAATCACCAGGTAGGTGGAAATCAGGCCGGAGCGGTTGTGGGCCTGTGCCACGCGGTTGACCAGCGACATGCCGCCGATGTTGCACAACCCGTGGCCCAGCGCCACGGTGAGCACGCACAGCACAAACAGCAGGCTGGAGCCCAGGTAGTTGTTGACCAGCAGGATCAGCATGCTGGCGGCCAGTGCACCCAACCCGGCCTGCGCGCACCAGCGGCTGCTGCGGGCGCGGGACAGGAACTGAAACCCGGCGGACAGAAACAGAATCATGCCCAATGCCAGCCCGGACACGGCCGGTCCATGCCAGGGGACCATGCGGGCCATGAAGCTGGGGGCCAGCGAGGCAAACAGGCTGAAGGCGCCAAAGGCCAGAAACACGCACATGCTGGCCAGCAGGTAGCGGCGGCGGTGCTCCGGTGCGGGCAGCGTGATCTGCGGCATCCAGCTGGGGGCCACCAGGGCGGGGTTGGGAGCGGGCACAGGCACCTGGTGGCGGATGCGGCCCAGCGCCACCACGGCCAGCACCCCCAGCAGCAGCGAAGGCACATAGGCCGTCAGCAAAGGCTGCGGCAGCCATTGCGCCACCACGCCGCCCAGCACCGGGCCCAGGCCAAAGCCGAAGGCAATGGTCAGGCTGGCCATGGCGGCGGCGCGCTGCAGATCGCCCTTGTTGTTGAGCTGGGTGAGCCCCAGCGAGGCCGAGGTGGTGATCATGCCGGAGGCCAGCCCGACCAGCACCCGCGCCACGGCAAAGCTGGCGTAGTTCCAGGCCAGCGCACTGAGCAGCGAGCCGGCCGTGACGATGACCAGCCCCCAGCGCAGCACGCGGACAAAGCCGTGCCGGTCCGACAGGCTGCCCAGGGTCAGCAGGCTGAGCATGGCGCCGGCCATGTACATGGCATAGACCAGGGTGATGTCACTGGTCTGCAGCTGCCACAGGGTTTGGTAGAGCGGGTAGAGCGGGCTGGCCAGGGCGGTGCCCATGACGCCCACGCACATGGAGAAGCACACCCAGGGATAGGGGGCCCATTTGATTTGCATGATCGGACAGTGAGTAAGGGAGGCGGCAGGTGCATTTCCATGGCCCTGCGCCGGGTATGGAGGCGGTCGGTCGGTGGAAGACCGCTGCCTGCATACAATTAAAAATGACTTTTCGGTCAATTTTGTGAATTCTAAGGAGAAAACCCGTGTCTGTGCCGCGCACTGCTGTCTGCAGCCCTGATGCCGTCCCGGAAAAGGACGGTGCGCCCGTGGCCGAGGCGGTGTGCCGCCGGCGCGGGCCCAGCTTGGACAAGACGGCACAGACGCAGCGCCAGATCACCGAAGCCGCGCTGGCCATTTTTCTGGAGCAGGGCATCACCCGCGCCACCATGGCGCAGATCGCGGCGCGGGCCGGCGTGGCCAAGGGCACGATCTACACCTACTACCCCTCCAAGGAAGCCTTGCTGCGCGGCGTGGTGCTGCAGGCCCTGGCGCAGTCGGCGGCCTACCAGCCGCTGTGCCGACGGCCGGGCGAAACCGCCCAGGCCTTGCTGCGCCGCAGTCTGCTGCCGACCATGGAGGCCATCGAGCGCAGCGACCGTGGGAGCCTGGCACGCCTGATACTGACCGAAGCCAAGCAGCACCCCGAACTGGCGCGGCTGTACAAGGAACTGGCATTCGACCCCTGGCAGCAGCATGTGCTGGGCATCTTGCAGCTGGCCTGTGAAGAAGGCGAGCTGCAGAGCCAGGCACCGGAAGACTATGCCCGCCTGCTGGCCAGTCCGTTCTGGATGGGGATGGTGCACAACGGCCTGCTGACGGACGACCCGCAGCAGCACGTGGCTATCGCGCCCTTGATGGAACAGCTGATTGCGTTACTGTTTGCCTCACCCCTGCCTTCTTCCTCCCAGCCTGTCCGGAGCCTGCCATGACACCCCACACCACCTTTGCCATTCGGGACGCACAGACGGCCAAGGCCCGGCCGCATGCGGGCCGTTCCCTGGTGGCTGTGCTGGGGCTGGTGGCGGCTGCGCTGCTGGCGGGCTGCGGCTCGGTGGGGGCCGGGGTGGGTGTGGGCATCCCGGTGGGGCCGGTGTCGGTGGGGGTTGGCATGGGCAGCGGCGGCGTGAGTGCCGGGGTCGGCACCGGATGGGGCCCGTTGGGCGTGGGGGTGGGGGTGAACCAGCGCGGTCAGGTCACTGGCAATGCCGGCGTGGGGCTGTCCACAGGTGTGGGCGGAGCCCGCGTGGGGGCCGGGGTCGGCACATCGACCGTGCTGCATGACCCCGCCCGCGCGCCGGCACCGGCGGCTTCCACACCTGCCGGGGCGGCCACGGCAGAGCACCCGAACCCAGCCCCGGCACAGGCCCCGATGCAGTGGCGCGATGCCAGCGGGCAGGTGGTGCCCACCTGCCGCGTCGAAGGGCGCTGCTGAGCCGCTCGGGTCAGCGGGTGTCGGTCTGCAGCTGGGCGTGCAGCTGGGCCAGGCCGCTGCGGGCACTGGATTGCAGCGCCGGCAGCAGCGCGATGGCCGATGGCAGATCGGTCGCATCGGCCAGTTGAGCGGCCAGTTGGCCCAGGCGCTCCAGCCCGAAGGTGGCGACGCTGCCGGCCACCAGGTGGCCCTGCTGGCGCAGCAGGGCAAGATCGCCCCGGGCCTGCTCCAGGGTGTCCAGGCGGTGTTCGAGGTCTGCCCTGAACTGTTGCACCAGGGGTGCCAGGCGCGCGTCCGGCACATGGCGGCGCAGCACCTCGACGGCCGCCGCAGCAAAGTCGGGGGCGGGCGCAACGCCGCAGGGCTGCAGCGCTTGCGGCGCCAGCGCGGAGGCACCAAGGCCCTGCTGCAAGGGCGTGGCGCTTTCCCCCAGCGTGCGTGCCAGGGTCTCCCACAGCGTGGCTTCCACAATGGGTTTGGCCACCAGCCCGTTCATGCCGACGTCCTGGCAGTGGCGCAGGTCTTCCGGGCGGGTGTGCGCCGTCATGGCCAGCACGGGCATATGGCGGTAGAGCGGGTGGGCACGCAGGCGGCGGCAGAAACTCCAGCCATCCAGCCGCGGCATCTGCAAGTCGATCAGGATCACATCGTAGTGGCCCGGGGCGTGCTGCAGCAGCTGCTCCCAGGCGAATTCGCCATCGCTGCTGCAGTCCAGCTGCGCGCCGCTGGGGCGCAGAAAGCCCTGCAAGACCTCGAGGTTCAGGGCGTGGTCATCCACCAGCAGCATGCGCCGCCCCTGCAGTGCCGGAATGGACGGCAAGGCCGAGGTTGCCGCGGCTGTGCCCGGGGCCGTGGCCACCGCCAGGACCGTGGTGAACCAGAAGCAGCTGCCCTGGCCGGGGCGGCTGTGCAGGCCGGTCTTGCCGTGCATCAGCTGTGCCAGCCGGTGCACGATGGCCAGGCCCAGGCCGGTGCCGCCAAAGCGGCGGGAGATGGACGCATCCACCTGAAAGAACGGGCGGAACAGGTGCGCCGCATCGGCACGGGTCAGGCCGGGGCCGGTGTCGGACACGCTCCAGCGCAGCAGCACCTTGGCGGTAGACGTTGTCGGCAGGGCGGTCACCCGGATGCGGATGCGCCCCCGGGCCGTGAACTTGATGGCGTTGTGCACCAGGTTGAGCAGGGCCTGGGTGAGGCGGTAGGGATCGCCGCAGAGCCAGGGCGGGACCTGGGGGGCGACCTTGCAGTCCAGCTGCAGGCCTTTGGCATGCAGGTCTTCCTGGCACATGCGGCGCACATCATCGATCACCTGGTCCAGCGCGAACACCGTGTGCTCCAGCGTGACCCGGTGGGCGTCGAGCTTGGAGAAGTCCAGCACGTCGTTGGCCAGGCTGCGCAGCAGCCGGCCGGCGCGGTCCAGGTTGTCCAGCTGCTGCTGCTGTGCCTGCGGCAGGGACGCGCGCTGCAGCAACTGGGTCATGCCCAGCATGGCATTCAGGGGGGTGCGGATCTCATGGCTGATGGTGGCCAGAAAGCGGGACTGTTCTAGCGCGGCGGTTTCCGCGGCCTGCTTGGCCTGGGCCAGCGCCAGGGACTGGTGCTTTTCCTGGGTGATGTCCAGCCAGCCGCCGTTGAACAGGACGCTGCCGTCGGGCAGCCGCCGGGTGCTGGCCAGGATCTTGAACCAGGTGGCGCCGGGCAGCCGTGGCGGGGTCACCAGCAGGTCGTGCGTGACCGATTCCAGCGTGTGCACGCTGCGCATGAACTGCTCCCACAGCGCTGGCTCCTGGTGGGGGGTGAGTGCGTGGCGCACTACCGCTTCCCAGCGGGGGGTGACAAAGCGCAGGTCGCTGTGTCCTTCCCGCGTGAGGTGCAGCTGGAAGATGGCCACCGGAACCGCGCCGGTCAGCTCCAGCAGCTGCTCCGAGAGCAGCTGCGAGGCCTGGGCCTGCAGCACCTGTGCCGACAGCATCTCGTTGTGGAGCATGCTGTCGCGAAAGCCCTGCAGCGTCATGGCCATGGTGCCCACTTCATCCTGGCGCTGCTGGGGCAGGGGGGGGAGGTGGTAGTCCCGCCGCAGCAGGCGCTGCATGCTGCGCGTCATCTGGGCAATCGGCTGGGAAATCCAGCGCACGGCGGAGGCCGCGGACAAGGCGCTGACCAGGCAGATGGCGGACACCACGGCCAGAATGATCAGCACGATGGCTTCCTGGCGGGCCACGCGCTGGGCTTTGCCCAAGTCGGTGTAAAGCTTCTGGGTCAGGTACTGCAGCCGCTCGATGTCCTGGCGCAGGATGCGCATGGCGGGCGTGAAGTTGTACTCGATCAGTCCCTGGGTCAGATCATGGTCGTCGGCCGATGCGGCATCCACCACGGCATGGCCCAGCAGGAACAGGCGCTGGGAGCGCTGGTCCAGAAACTCGATTTCCAGAGTCAGCTCGGGAGAGCGGCGGGCAATGCTGCTGAGCTCGTGGCGCAGGTCCATCTGGATCTGCAGCAGCTGCTGGCGGATCTGCGACAGATCGAACAGCTCCTGCGCGGCAGGGGCGCTCAGAATCTCGCGGGTGGCATCGCTGAGGTAGACCGCAATGGTGGCCAGCTGCAGGGTGTTCTGGGTCTCCTGGTTCAGCCGTGTGTAGTAGCGTGCGTCCACCTTCTGCCAGAGCAGCATGGCGCTGATGGCAATCACGGCAGACAGCGTGCCGGTCAGGCCGACCAGGGCCGCCGTCTTGGTGGCCAGGGGCAGATTGGCCAGCCACCGGCCCAGGCGCTGGCCTGACGGCCACGGCATTCGCGCGGTGCGCTCCGGCAAGGTCGTGGGATCCGGTGCTTTCATGCCGTGCGGAGGGGGTGGAAGGGTGGGGTGCGGCGGCCAGGGCAGCCTGGTCGCGGTGCGGTGCCAGTGTGTCGGCCGATTCTGCCGTGCTTACAGCCGTTCCAGGCGGTAGCCGGTGCCATAGACCATTTGCAGGGCGAACCGGCAGGGGTGTTGGGGGTCATGGCTGAGGCCCAGCTGCAGCTTGTTGCGCAGCTGGGAGATGTGGGTGTCCAGCGAGCGGGTTTCCACCGCCGGCTTGCCTTGCCAGAACAACTGGTGCAGTTGCTGGCGGGTGACCAACTGGCCGGAGTGGCTGAACAGGTGCTGGGCGATGGCGTATTCCCGCCCCTTGAGGGCTACGCGCTGGGCGCCGAATTCGACGTGGCGGCCATCCGGGTCAAAACGGTAGGGGCCGAACTGCGGTGTGTGCGCGCGGCCCGCGCGGTACGACCGGCGCAGCAAGGCCTGGACCCGGGCCATGAAGACCGGCAGCTGCAGGGGCTTGGACATGAAGTCGTCGGCACCGGCTTCCAGGGCCTGTACCAGGTCGCGCTCCTGCTGGCGCTGGGTGGCAAACAGGATGGGCAGCTGGGCGCCATAGTGCTGCCGCGCCGCCCGGACCAGCTCCGGCCCCTGCATGTCGGGCAGCAGCCAGTCCACCACCAGCATGCCCAGATCCGGGTTGCAGCCGGGGTCCAGAAAGGAATGGGCATCGGGGAAAAGGCGCACCTGGTGGCCGGCGTGTTCCAGTGCTGCCTGCAGCAGACATTGCATGCTGCTGTCGTCATCCACTATGGCTATCAGCATGGTGTCCTCGGATCGAAAGCCCAGAGCGTACCGCTGTCTGGTGAACGTTGAAACAAAATGTTTCAATATCCGCCGTTCAGATCGCCAATGGTTCTTCTTCCATGGTCAGGACCTGGGACAGCAGGATAGAAGTTTGTTCCAGCCAGTAGGCTTCGGTTCCAAACCAGGGGAAGGCGCGGGGAAATGCCGGGTCCTGCCAGCGCTGGGCCAGCCAGGCGCTGTAGTGGATCAGGCGCAGCGTGCGCAGCGGCTCGATCAGGCGCAGCTCGCGCCGGTCAAAGTCGCGCAGCTGCTCATAGCCTTCCACCAGGGTGGACAGCTGTTGGCTGCGTTGGCGCCGGTCGCCGGACAGCAGCATCCACAGATCCTGCACGGCCGGGCCCATGCGGGCATCGTCCAGGTCCACGAAATGGGGGCCGCCCTGGCCGTTGTCGTCCACCGGCGTCCACAGGATGTTGCCGGGGTGGCAGTCGCCATGCAGGCGGATGGCGCGCAGCGGGGTCTGCGCCAGTGCGTCGCGGGCCATGGCCAGAGCCGCCTCGCAGGCCGCCTGCCAGCGCGGCCGCACATGGGGCGGGATGTCGCCATGGGCCAGCAGCCATTGCAGCGGGGCGGCGCCCATCTGCTGGGCATCCAGCGTCGGGCGGTGGACAAAGTCCTGCTGCGCCCCGACGCTGTGCAGGCGGGCCAGAAAGCGGCCAATCCATTCCAGCGTGTCCCAGTCGTCCAGCTCCGGCGTGCGCCCGCCGCGCCAGGGGCTGACGCTGAAGGCAAAGCCCGCATGCTGGTGCACGGTGCTGCCCTGCAGTTCCAGCGGGGCGACCACGGGGACTTCCGCCTGCACCAGCTGGCGCGAGAAGTCATGCTCCTCGGCGATCTGCGCGGCACTCCAGCGGCCGGGGCGGTAGAACTTGGCCACCACTTTGCTGCCATCGTCCAGACAGGCCTGGTAGACGCGGTTTTCGTAGGAGCCCAGGGCCTGCAGGCGGCCGTCGGGCCACAACCCGGTGCTGGACAGGGCGTCCAGCACGCAATCGGGTGTCAAGTGCGCGTACGGATGGGGGGATTCGGAGGTGCTCATGCGACCACATTGTCGTGTGCGTTCAGTGCCGCAAATGGCAGATGTTGTTTCACCAGGATGACGGTGCACGGGGCATCGCGGGCCACGCGCATCGGCACGGTGGCCACCAAGCGCTGCATCTGCAGGCCATGCGTGGCGGCCCCCAGGATCATCAGCCCCACGTTGTTGCCTTCGGCATAGCGCACCAGGGCCTGGGCCACGTCGGTGGCTTCCAGCACGTGGTAGCTGACACCATGGCCGTGCAGGTCCAGTGGCTGTGCCCACTGCTTGAGGCGTGAGCGGTGCTGCCGGTGCAGCGTGGTTTCGCTGCGCTGGGCATCGGTGCTGCTGCTGGCCGAGGGGGAAATCACCGTCACCACGGCCAGCCGGGCGCCGGGGCGTATGCCCAGCGAACGGGCCACGGCCTGGCGCAGCGAGTACAGCGTGGCATCCGTCACGTCCTGGTGGGGGACGGCCACCATCAGGATGGGGCGCTCACCGATCTGCTCGCTGGGCAGGGGGCTGGGGCGGTATTCCATGCCCGCCGCGCGCACCCAGCGCCGCAGCTTGGCGGCCAGGGACAGGCCGTGCAGCCGCTGGCTGCGTTCGGTCAGTGGCACCTGTTCGGGGTGCTGCAGGTCAAAAGCCAGCTGGGCGGCCGTGGGGTAGCGCTGGGCGGCCTCGGGTTCCAGGCAGCGCAGGATGATTTCCTGCATCCATTCCGGCAGGTCGGGGCGCAGTGCGCGCGGCGGCTCGGGCGCCATCCACATGCGCTGGCGCAGGCCGCCGCTGGTGGCCGGGTTGCCAAAGGGCAGCTCGCCAGTGACCAGCTCGTACAGCATCACGCCGATGGCAAAGATGTCGCTGCGCAGATCCCCGCGCACGCCCACGATCTGTTCGGGGGCCATCCAGGCGGGCGAGCCCACGGCCTTGCGCAGCTCTTCGGCCAGCAGGTCGGGGTAGTGGGCGTGGCAGGACAGGCCAAAGTCCAGCAGCACGGCGCTGCCGTCTTCCTTGATCAGTACGTTGCCGGGCTTCAGGTCCAGGTGGCAGCAATTCTGCTGGTGCAGGCTGTGGGCGGCCTGGGCCATGGCTGTTCCGAGCTGGGCCACCTGGTGCAGGCTAGGGCGCTCGGCCTGGTCCAGCCAGTGCTGCAGCGTGTGGCCGTGCACCTGCTCCATCACGATGTAGGGCAGGCGCAGCAGATCGCCGGCGGCCACAAAGCGGGGCACATGCGGGCCGGTCAGCACCGGGTGGATCTGCAGCTCGACCTCGAAGCTGACGATGTTCTCGGCACCGTCTCCCTCCGTCATGCGCGGGATCTTCATCACCAGCGGAAAGCCGGGGCCGCTGGCGGCCTGGCGCGCATGGGCGTATTCCACGGCATAGATGTGGGCCATGCCGCCTGCGTGGATGCAGTCGAGGATGCGGAAGCCGTCGACTTCGGTGCCGGGTGCGAGCTTTTTCATCGTCCCTCCTGCAGGCGCTGGGCAAATGCTTCGGGCAGGGGGGTGGCACGCACCGCGCGGGCGGCGGCCTCGTGGTCGTAGGCCACGCGGTGGAACGTCAGGGTGAAGGCCATTTCGTCAAACAGCGCATACATGGCACGGGTGTCGCCATCGCGGGGCTGGCCGCAGGAGCCGACGATGGCCAGCCACTGGCGGTAGGGCGGCACCGGCACGGGCACGCCAGGCTGGGGCGTGAAGCGCATCAGCTTGGCCGTCGGGGTCAGAAAGTACAGCGCCTGCTCGTGCACATGGCCGCTGAAGACATAGCGGATGTTGGGATCCAGCTGGGTGGCGGCACTCATGCTGCGCTCGGCCGCTGCGCTGTTGTCCACGTAATGCCAGCGCTGCGGACCATCGGCACTGGCATGCACCAGCAGCACCTGGCCGGCCTGGAAGGTCAGCGGTAGTGCGCCCAGAAACTGGCGCTGCGCGGGGCTGAGCTGGTCGTGGGTCCACTGCGCGCCCTGGGCCCCTACATGGGTCACCTGTTCGGGCGGAGCCACGGCAATGGCGTCGTGGTTGCCCTGCACGGCCCAGGCGCCTTGCGCCACTTCCTGCATCACCTGTTCCAGCACGGCCGTGGGTTCGCCGCCATAGCCCACCAGGTCACCCAGAAAGGCGACGCGCGTGGCGCCCTGGGCCCGCGCGTGTGCGAGGCAGGCCGCCAGGGCCTGGCGGTTGGCATGGACATCGGAGATCAGTGCGAGCTTCATACCGCCCATCTTGGGCGCCCAAGCTGGCGGTGGGCTTGCAAGCGGTCTACGGGTTTGACCTAGGGGAGGCGAAAAATTGAGCGGCGGGGTTCCGTGCTTCCAATACGCACACCATGAATAGCTTGGAGCATCGGGCGCAACGGATACCGGGGGCTGCTGTGTGTGGCGCGGCCAGCACTGGCACACTGCGGGCATGTCCGACGCTTTCCCTTTGTCCCAGCCCTGCGAAGACCGCGACTTTGCGGACTGGCACCAGAACTGCCCCTGGTGCGCCGTGTGGGTGGTGTGGATTGCCTCCGATGCCGTGGATGCCACCATCCAGGCGGCCCGCCACGCGCTGGGCGATGCGTTGCTGTCGCGCTACGCCCGCCAGCCGCACCTGACCGTGGCCTATCGTGGGCTGTGCGACGAAATGGCCCATGTGGCGGCCGAGTTCGGCCCCGCCCAGCTGCAGGCCGATCTGGCGGCCTTGCAGGCCCTGGCCCAGCCGCCGTTTGCCGTGCAGCTGCAGGGCGTGGGCAGTTTCACCACCGTGCCCTATCTGGGTGTGGGGCAGGGGGCGGACACCCTGGCGCGTCTGCACGATGCGCTGGTGCCCTGGCCGCCGGCGCCGGGCTGGCACTACGTGCCGCATGTGACGCTGGGACACTACGCACGGTCACTGCCGTTGCTGTGGGCCGTCGATCAATTGCACGCCGTAGGCGTGGGCCAGCCTTTGCTTCCACTGGAGGTGCAGCAGCTGGCGCTGGTGCGCTATGCCAGCCATGACATTGCCGGTCCGCTGGTACTGGAGGGGCTGTGGGATCTGCAGCAGCAGCGCTACCTGCCGCAGCCCGGTGCACTGTGGGGCACCACCGGCTGAAGCCGCCATGAAAAAACCGGGCGCCAGGCCCGGTCGGGTTGTGGAGTGGCAGACACTCCGCGCCCTTTGCTGCGCATAGCCTCTGCGGCGCAGGACCACAGAGGGGCGGCTGCAGACGATCTTCAGGCGATCTTCAGTGTCACGTCGATGTTGCCGCGCGTGGCGTTGGAGTAGGGGCAGACCTGGTGGGCCGTGTCCACCAGTTGCTGGGCCTGGGCCGGGTCCATGCCCGGCAGGTGGATGGTCATGCGCACGGCAATGCCATAGGCCTGGCCCACCGGGCCCAGGTCCACTTCGGCGTCCACGGCCAGATCCTGGGGCAGTGTCAGTTTCTGGCGTGCCGCCACGGCCTTCATCGCGCCGATGAAGCAGGCGGAATAGCCGGCGGCAAACAGCTGCTCGGGGTTGGTGCCTTGGCCGGCACCGCCGGGGGAGGACAGGGCAATGTCCAGGCGGCCATCGTCGGTGCGCGAAGCGCCGTCACGTCCGCCCGTGGTGTGGGCGTGGGCGGTGTAGAGAACTTTGTCGAGCTGTGCCATGGTGTCTTCCTATGCAAGAGTGTCCGGCAATGCGGACGGGTGGAGGAAATCGTCTCTCTTCATTACCGGCGCGGCACCAGCTGTGCACGCAGGGCGTGGAGCTGGCCGGTGAGCGCCTGCAATTCGGGCAAGGTGCACTGCGTGCTCTGCAGCACGCAGGCGGGGATTTTTTCTGCCGCACTGCGCAGCGCGCGGCCGGCGTCGGTCAGCGCGATGCGCACGCGGCGCTCGTCCTGCGCATCGCGCAGGCGTGTCAGCAGGCCCGCCGACTCCAGCCGCTTGAGCAGCGGGGTCAGCGTGCCGGAGTCCAGGTACAGGCGTTCGCCCAGTTCCGACACCATGAGCTGGTCGCCTTCCCAGAGCACCAGCATGACGAGGTACTGCGGGTAGGTCAGGCCGATGTCTTCCAGCAAGGGCTTGTAGAGCTTGGTCATGGCCAGCGATGCCGAGTACAGCGCAAAGCAGACCTGGTTGTCCAGCTGCAGCAGTCGGGCACTGTCGGGGAGGAGGTCGGAGTCGGAACGCATGGGGTGAATTATTGCTTGCAATTAAATTGCGCGCAATTTAATTGCAATGCCCATGCTGCCAGAAGGGCGGAATGCCGGCCACGCCACATCACGCTGCGGCCGGCATGGCTGCGGCTAGGTTCCGGTGAACCGTGCCGGACGCTTTTCGATGAAGGAGCGCACGCCTTCGGCCGCATCGTCGCTGTGGGCCAGGCGCTGCTGCACGGGGATGAAGTCCGCCACGGCCGCGGCCTGGCCCAGCTCGATGGCCTTGAGCACGTTCTGGCGCGTGGCCACCACAGCCTGCGGGGCCTGCTGGGCAATGCGTTCGGCAATGCGCAGGGCCTCGGCCAGTTCCTGGCCGGCGGGCAGCACTTTCTGCACAAAGTTGCAGCGCAGCGCTTCGGCACTGTCGAACTCGTCCCCGGTCAGCAGGTGCAGCATGGCGTTGCCCACCCCGGCACGTTCGGCCATGCGCAAGGTGGCTCCGCCCGTGGGCATGATGCAGCGCTGCACTTCCAGCTGGGCAAAGCGGCAGTTGTCGGCCGCCACCACGATGTCGGCGCCCAGCATCAGCTCGATGCCCACGGTGAAGCAGATGCCCTTGACGGCGGCCACCATGGGCTTGGCGCGGCGGCGGTAGCCCACCAGACCGTAGTCGTGCGGCTCCACCAGCCCGGGCGGGATGGCTTTCTTGCCGCCCTTCAGATAGGCCGACATGATGGGCAGATCCAGACCGGCGGTGAAGTGCTCGCCAAAGGCGTGCAGCACGCCCACGCGCAGCGCCGGCTCGTCGTCCAGCCGGGTGTAGGCCTCGGCCAGTTGCTGGAACATGGCGGGCGTCCAGCCATTGCGTTTGGCCGGGCGGTTGATGCCGATCAGCAGCACATGGCCGCGCACTTCGCAGTGGATGCTGCCCTCGGGTGGGGGCGTCGGGGTTTCGATGGCAAGGGGCATGACGGGTCTCCTGCGCCGCACCTTAGGGTCCCCCGCGGCCGGGCGCAGTCGCCCAGAAGACGAAAAGCCCGCGACCTGTCTCGCAGGTGTCGCGGGCTTGGCAGCGAAAACCGGAGGTGGCGCTGCGTCAGCGCGCACCAGCCGGGGCCGCTTTAGTAGGTGTACACACCCTGGCCGGTCTTGCGGCCCAGGCGGCCGGCGGCCACCATTTCGCGCAGCAGATAGCTGGGGCGGTACTTGCTGTCGCCGAACTCTTCCAGGTAGACCTCCATCACGGCCAGGCACACGTCCAGACCGATCATGTCGGCCAGGGCCAGCGGGCCGATGGGCTGGTTGCAGCCCAGCTTCATGCCGGCGTCGATGTCTTCGGCGGAGGCCGTGCCTTCGCTCAGCACCTGGAAGGCTTCGTTGATCATGGGCACCAGGATGCGGTTGACCACAAAGCCGGGGGCGTTCTTGACGGTGATGGGCGACTTGCCCAGCTTTTCCGACAGGGCCTTGACGGCGTCGTGCGTGGCGTCGCTGGTCTGCAGGCCGCGGATGATTTCCACCAGCGCCATCATGGGCACGGGGTTGAAGAAGTGCATGCCGATGAACTTGTCGGCGCGCTGGGTGACGGCGCCCAGCTTGGTGATGGAGATCGACGAGGTGTTGGTGGCCACCAGCACGTCGGCATCCAGCAGCGCGTCCAGCTGCTTGAGGATCTTGACCTTCAGCTCGTAGTTTTCGGTCGCGGCTTCGATCACCAGCTGGGCGCCCTTGAGGTCGTCATAGCTGGTGGAGGTCTTGATCAGCGACAGGGCCTTTTCCTTGTCGGCGGCGGTGATCTTTTCCTTCTTGATCAGGCGGTCCAGGCTGCCGGACACGGTGGCCACGCCTTTTTGCACGGCGGCTTCGGAAATGTCCACCATCACCACGTTGATGCCCGACACGGCGCATGCCTGTGCGATGCCGTTGCCCATGGTGCCTGCACCCACGATGCCCACTGTCTGGATTGCCATATGAAAAGTCTCCTGAGAAAGAAAAAAGCTCGGGCGAGATGGTATCGAAATTCCGTGGCATCCCCGTTAATGTGTAGCCCACTGTGCTGCTCGACAAGGCACGGATGGGACATATCCAATGCGAGACTACATCGTGATCGGGGGAGGGGCTGCGGGCTCGGTGCTGGCCGCGCGGCTGAGCGAGGAGCCTGGCTCCCAGGTCTGCCTGCTGGAAGCGGGGCCGGAAGACGCCAGCCCGCTGCTGCACTGCCCGGCGGGCCTGGCGCTGCTGCCCAAGACGGGGCAGTACAACTGGGGGTTCGCCACCACCCCGCAGCCCGGTCTGAACGGGCGGCGCGGCTACCAGCCCCGGGGCAAGGTGCTGGGCGGCTCCAGCGCGATCAACGCCATGATCTATATCCGGGGGCTGCCGTCCGATTTCGACTTCTGGGAGTCCGCAGGCAACCCGGGCTGGGGCTGGGACGATGTGCTGCCGTATTTTCTGCAGGCCGAAGGCAACAGCCGGGGCGCGGACTGCTGGCATGGCGCAGAGGGGCCGCTGCAGGTGAGCGATCTGCAGTCGCCCGACGCGCTGAGCCAGGCGTTTGTGCAGGCCGGCATGCAGGCGGGCTACCCGCGCAACACGGACTTCAATGGCCACAGCATGGAGGGCGTGGGCCTCTACCAGGTGTTCCAGCGCCAGGGCGCACGCTGCAGTGCCTACCAGGCCTATCTGGCGCCGCACCGCAGCCGCCCGAATCTGGAAGTGCGCACCGGCGCCCAGGTGCTGCGCATTCTGCTGGACGGAGACCGCCGCGCCTGCGGGGTGGAATTGCTGTGCGGCGGCCGGCGCGAAACCCTGCACTGCCAGCGCGAGGTGCTGTTGTGCGCCGGCGCGCTGCAGTCGCCGCAGCTGCTGATGCTCTCCGGCATCGGGCCGGGGGCGCATCTGCACGCACTGGGCGTGCCGGTGCAGGTGGACCTGCCCGGCGTGGGGGCGCACCTGCACGACCACCCGGATGTGACGGTGGTGCACAGCCTGCCGGGCACGGCGCTGGGCGTGGGGGTGTCGCTGCCCGGCCTGCAGCGCATTGCCCGGGGCGCATGGGAGTGGCGCCAGCACCGCACCGGCATGCTGACCAGCAATCTGGCGGAAGCGGGTGGCTTCATCCGCAGCCGGTCTGCAGAGCCGGAAGTGGACCTGCAGCTGCATTTCCTGCCCGGCAAGCAGGCCGACCATGGCCGGGGTCACACCTGGGGGCATGGTTTCAGCTGCCATGTCTGTGTGCTGCAACCCGCCAGCCGGGGCCAGCTGCGGCTGGCCAGCCCTGACCCGCTGGCGGCGCCGTTGATCGACCCGCAGTTCCTGTCCCATCCCGACGACATGGCGCGCCTGGTGCGCGGGGTGCAGCGGGTGCGGGAGATACTGCGCCAGCCGGCGCTGGCGCAGCTGGGCGGACGGGAGATGGCGGAGCTGGACGCGGTGCAGGACGAGCGCGCCATCGCAGACTGGGTACGCAAGCGGGCCGATACCATCTACCATCCGGTGGGTACCTGCCGCATGGGGGTGGGGCCGCAGGACGTGGTGGACAGCCAGCTGCGCGTGCATGGCGTGCAGGGGCTGCGGGTGGTCGACGCCTCGGTGATGCCGCGCATCACCAGCGGCAACACCCAGGCCCCGACGGTGATGATTGCCGAGCGTGCCGCTGCGCTATTGCGCCATTTCGCCGCAGCGTGAAGCGCCGAGGTGAGCGCCTGCTTGGGGTGCAGGGCTGGCGGGGGTGTCCGAAATTGTTGCAGCGCAATAATTTACCGGGGTATAAAGCGTCATAGCCGTTTTGCGCAGCTTTGACTTGTGTCAAGCAGGGCGGAGTTGCTTTTGGTTTTCCGGGGCTTATTGCCGAGAATTGGTGCTTGTGCATCCATTTGTAAACCCGAGACACTGAGGCCATTTCATGGAGAACACCCCCTTCGCCGTGCCGGCGATCGATCCCAGCAAACAGCTTGATGACCAGGTGCAGGCGCAACTGAGCCGCCTGTGCATGGGCTTGTCGCCCATTGCCCTGGGGCTGGCAGCGGCCGACTGGGCCATGCACCTGGCGGCGTCGCCCGGCAAGCAGATGGCGCTGGCACACAAGGCGGTGGAACTGTCGCGCGAAGCGGTGCAGCGCAGCCTGACGCCCGCCCATCCCGAGACCCCGGAAAAAGACACCCGTTTCAAAGACCCTGCCTGGGCGCAGTGGCCCTACAGCGCGCTGAAGGAAGGCTTCAAGGCCAGCGATGCCTGGTGGCGCGAGGCCACCAAGGTCGACGGCATGACCCGCCACCACCGCCACATGGTGGATTTCTTTGCCCGCCAGGGCCTGGATGCGATGTCCCCGTCCAACTGGGCGGCGACCAATCCCGAGGTGCTGGCCAAGGCCCGCGAGACCCAGGGCGAAAGCCTGCGCAAGGGCTTCCAGCATTTCACCCAGGACCTGAAGGCCCTGCGCAAGGCCAAGGCCGATACGCCCGCCGAAGCGCTGGAGCCGCTGGAATTTGCCGTGGGCAAGGATGTGGCCTGCACGCCGGGCAAGGTGGTGTTCCGCAACCACCTGATCGAGCTGATCCAGTACCTGCCCACCACGGCCAAGGTGCAGGCCGAGCCGGTGCTCATCGTGCCGTCGTGCATCATGAAGTACTACATCCTGGACCTGTCGCCCGGCAACTCCATGGTGAAGTACCTGGTGGACCAGGGCCACACGGTGCTCATCGTCTCCTGGCGCAACCCAGATGCCTCGGACCGCGACCTGAAGATGCAGGACTACCTCTCCAGCGGCGTGCTGGCGGCGCTGGAAGCCACCAAGGCCCGCACTGGTGCGGCACGCGTGCACACCATGGGCTATTGCCTGGGCGGCACCTTCCTGGCCATCGTCGCGGCCACCCTGGGCCGCCTGGCGCGCAAGAAGCCCGGCGCTTGGAGTGCCAAGGAAAAAGCCCTGGTGCCTGCCGACCTGCCGGAGCTGGCCTCCGTCATGCTGCTGGCGGCGCAGACCGATTTCTCCGAACCCGGCGAGCTCGGGGTATTCATCGACGACGACCAGCTGGAGAGCCTGCGCCGCGCCATGGCGGAAAAAGGCTATCTGTCGGGCCGGCAGATGGGGGGCTCCTTCCAGTTCCTGGCCTCCAAGGACCTGGTCTGGTCGCGCAACACCAGCCGCTACCTGCTGGGCGAGGAAGACAGCAGCTTCGATCTCATGAGCTGGAATGCCGACCAGACCCGTCTGCCGGCACGCATGCACACGGAGTACCTGACCTCGCTGTTCCTGAACAACGCGCTGGCCAACGGCCAGTACCGCTTTGCCGGGGCCACTGTGGCGCTGATGGACATCAGCGCGCCGATGATGGTGGTGGGAACCACGCGCGACCATGTCTCACCCTGGAAGTCGGTCTACAAGATCCATCTGCAGACCGATACGCACGTGACCTTTGTTCTGGCCGCCGGCGGGCACAACGCGGGCATTGTGTCGGAGCCCGGCCGCCCGCGTCGCAGCTACCAGATCGCCAGCGTGGAAGACGGCCAGGGCTGGATCGATCCCGACGACTGGGTGGCCCAGGCGCCGGTGATCCAGGGTTCCTGGTGGGAAGCCATGCACGCCTGGATCAGTGCCCGCTCCGGCGCGGCGATCCAACCTCCCGCCATTGCGGCGGAAAACGTGGTGTGTGATGCACCCGGTGACTATGTGATGGTGCGCTATGCAGACTGAAAACACGACAACCGAACTGGCCCTGCAGGAACATGTGGAGCGCCTGAGTG
This sequence comes from Comamonas terrigena NBRC 13299, assembly GCF_006740045.1. Taxonomy (NCBI): domain Bacteria; kingdom Pseudomonadati; phylum Pseudomonadota; class Betaproteobacteria; order Burkholderiales; family Comamonadaceae; genus Comamonas; species Comamonas terrigena. The sequence goes on along the minus strand of NZ_AP019749.1, from coordinate 4,190,434 downwards.
CTTCCATCGAGCGGCTGAACGCCCGCATTGCACGCCTGGCCACTGCGCTGGATGTGTCGCTGGACAAGGACAGCGAAGTGGAACGGGTGCTGCAGCGCGACACCAATGCGCCCGGCGATACCCGCCAGCACCGCATGCGGGAAGAGCTGCGCGGCCTGCTGGTGCTGCGCTACGGCGTGACCACGCGCTTCACCCAGAAGCTGGGTGCGGAAGTGACGCGCGATCTCTTCATCTGCGCCGAAGAAAAGCTGCTGCGCGAGGGCTTCCGCCCCGGCGCCGACGGCATCGATCTGCGCGCGCTCGAAGCAGAAGCGGCCTGATTCCCCATTTTTGATAGCGGCCTGCGCGCGCTCAAGCGGCGTGCAAGGCGAAAAATCACCAAAGCGCCAGCGAGCGCTGCGGCCTGGCTTTACCCCGAAAGATTCTCTGACCATGACACAAGCGTCTTCTTCCTTCAGCCTGCAAGGCAAAAAAGGCCTGATTCTGGGCATTGCCAACGACCACAGCATCGCCTGGGGGTGCGCCAAGATGGCCGTGCAGCAGGGCGCCCAGGTGGTGGCTTCCTGCCTGAACGACAAGGCCCGCAAGTATGTGGAGCCGCTGACCCAGCCGCTGGGGATTGATCTGGTCAACTGCAATGTGGAAACCGAAGGCGAGCTGCAGGCCCTGGTGGACCACGCGGTCAAGACCATGGGGCAAATCGACTTCGTCATCCACTCCATCGCCTGGGCACCCATCGAAGACCTGCATGGCGATGTGGTGGACAGCTCGCGCGAAGGCTTTGCCCGCGCCGTCAGCGTGTCTTGCCACTCGTTCGCCGAAGTGGCCAAGCTGTGCGCGCCGCACATGCCCAACGGCGGCAGCATGCTGTCCATGACCTACCTGGGCTCCGGTGAAGCCGTGCCCAACTACGGCCTGATGGGGCCGGTCAAGGCCGCGCTGGAATCGATGGTGCGCTACATGGCCATGGAGCTGGGACCCAGGAACATCCGCGTGCATGCGGTGTCGCCCGGTCCCATCCTGACCCGTGCGGCCTCGGGCATTGCCGAGTTCGACAAGCTGATGCAGACCGCCATCGACAAGGCGCCGCTGCAGCGCCTGGTCACGCTGGAAGAAATCGCCAGCCTGTCGGCCTTTCTGTGCACCGATGCCGCGTCGGGCATGACCGGCCAGACCATCTATGTGGACGCCGGTGTCCACGCCATGGACTGAGCGCGTCCCCCACCGCCAGCAGCGCGGGTGCCGCGCCGCCTTTTTCGTACAGTTTGACCGAGGTATCCCATGAACATGCAGACCCCGCACATCGACGAATGGATGGAAAACGTCACCTATGACGAGCTGAGCGTGGGCCAGAGCGCCCGCCTGGTGCGCACCGTGACGCTGGAGGACATCCAGGCCTTCGCAGCCGTCTCGGGCGACATCAACCCCGCCCACCTGAACGCCGAATACGCCGATGCCACCATGTTCCACGGCGTCATCGCCCACGGCATGCTGGGTGCGGCACTGATCTCGGCCCTGTTCGGCACGCAGTTCCCCGGCCCCGGCACCATCTACCTGGGCCAGGAGCTGAAGTTCACCAAGCCGGTGCGCATTGGCGATACGCTGACCGTGCTGGCCACGGTGACGGAAAAGGACGACGAGAAAAAGCGCATCGCCGTGGACTGCCAGGTCAGCAACCAGAAGGGCGAGGTGGTGCTCAAGGGCGTGGCCCGTCTGATGCCGCCCACGCAGAAGGTGCGTGTGCCCCGGGTCAATGCGCCCCAGATCCAGCTGTTCGACCCTGAAGCGCGTCAGAAGGCGCTGCTGGCCCTTACCGAAGGGCTGGACGCCGTGCGTTGCGCCGTGGTGCATCCCTGTGACGAAGGCTCGCTCAGCGGCGCATTGGACGCGGCACAGCACGGCCTGATCGTGCCGGTGCTGATCGGCCCCGAAGGCCGTATCCGCCGCGTGGCAGAAGAAGCCGGCCTGAGCCTGGAAGGGGTGGAGATCCTGCATGTGGAGCACAGCCATGCGGCGGCCCAGCTGGCGGCCGAGATGGCCGCCAACAAGGACGTGGAAGTGCTGATGAAGGGCAGTCTGCACACCGACGAGCTGCTCAAGGCCGTTCTGGGTCAGCCTGCGCTGCGCACCGGACGCCGCCTGTCGCATGTCTTCCGCTTCGACGTGCCGCTGTATGCCAAGCCGCTGCTGATCACCGACGCGGCGATCAACATCCGCCCCACGCTGCCGGAGAAGGCGGACATCATCCAGAACGCTATCGACTTTGCCCGCATCATGGGCACGGAAGCGCCCAAGGTGGCGGTGCTGTCGGCCGTGGAAACCGTCACGCCGACCATTCCGTCCACCATCGACGCTGCGGCGCTGTGCAAGATGGCCGACCGGGGCCAGATCAAGGGCGGGCTGCTGGACGGCCCGCTGGCCTTCGACAACGCCATTTCACCCGAGGCCGTGCGCATCAAGGGCATTGACTCGGCCGTGGCCGGGCAGGCCGATATCCTGGCCGTGCCGGACCTGGAAAGCGGCAACATGGTGGCCAAGCAGCTGGAGTACCTGGCCGGCGCATCCGGCTCGGGCCTGGTGCTGGGCGCACGCGTGCCCATTGCATTGACCAGCCGTGCCGACGGTCCCACGGCCCGTGTGGCGTCTGCCGTGCTGGCCGTGCTGGCCGCGCACGACAGCCGCAAGAAGCAGGAAGCCGACGCGTGGAAGAGCGGGCACTGAACCGCTGACTGATGTGGCCAAGCGGCCGCTGAGCCGCCGCCCGACCGCCATCCAAGGAGAAAACAATGGCCATTCTTGCCGTCAATGCCGGATCGTCCTCGCTGAAGTTCTCGCTGCACCCGCTGCAGGGCGGACAGGTGCAGCCCCATGTGCTCTCGGGCAACATCCAGGGGCTGGAGCCCGGTGGCGCGCCGGCCATGGGGTGGACCTATCTGGGCAAAAGGCACCAGGAAGCACTGGCGGTGCCCGCCGGCACCGCCCCTTTTGTTGCCGCGCTGGACAGCCTGCGTGCCCTGGTGCAGAAGCTCGAAGCCGCACCCGACATCGAAGCGGTGGCCCACCGCGTGGTGCATGGCGGCGGCGTGTTCACCGAAAGCGTGCTGGTCACCGAGGAGGTGCTGGAACGCCTGGCCTGCTTCAACTCGCTGGCGCCGCTGCACCAGCCGCACAATCTGGAAGGCATACGCCGCTTTCAGGCCGCCTTCCCGCAGCTGCCGCAGATCGCCTGTTTCGACACCGCCTTCCATGCCACCATGCCCGAGGTGGACTACGCCTTTGCCCTGCCCAAGGCGCTGCAGGAAGAAGGCGTGCGCCGCTATGGCTTTCACGGTCTGTCCTACCAGTACATCATGGGCATGCTGCTGGAGCACACGCTGCGCGGCCGTGGCCGCGTGGTGATGGCCCACCTGGGTAACGGCGCCAGCCTGTGCGCGGCGCTGGCCGGCTCCAGCGTAGCCACCACCATGGGCTTTTCGGCCCTGGACGGCTTGATGATGGGCACGCGCAGCGGTTCGCTGGATGCCGGGGTGCTGCTGTACCTGATGGAGCAGGGCTGGACCCATGCCCAGATGGAAAAGCTGCTCTACAAGCAAAGCGGTCTGCTGGGGGTGTCCGGCATCTCGGCCGATATGCGCACGCTGCGCGCCAGCGACAGCCCGGATGCGGAACGTGCCATCCTGCAGTTCACCCACCGCGTGATCCGCGAAAGCGGTGCGCTGATGGCCTGCCTGGGCGGTCTGGATGTGCTGGCCTTCAGCGGCGGCATCGGCGAGAACGATGCAGTGCTGCGCGAGCAGGTCTGCAACCGCCTGGCCTGGACGGGGCTGCGCATCGACGAAGAACGCAACCGCAATGCCGATGGCAAGGCGGCCTACGCCATCCACGCGCCCGACAGCCGCGTGGAAATCTGGGTCATCCCCACCGATGAAGGCCGTGTGGCGGCGCGCGAAGCGGCGCAGCTGCTGCAGACACTGAAGGCGGGTGGCCAGGCCACGCCGTCGCTGGCACCGGCTTCCGTGGCCTGAAGCGGCATGCCCCACCGTGCGGTGGGGCAGCGGGTACCCCATGCGCGCCAGCGCCCAGTCCGGCAGGTTCTTGCTTACTGGAACGCCACTTCGTCGAAGCTGCGCAGCTTGCGGCTGTGCAGGCGTTGCGAACCGCCCTGGCGCAGCAGTTCCACCGCGCGCATGCCGATGCGCAGATGCTGGTCCACCCGCTCGCGGTAGAAGTGGTTGGCCATGCCCGGCAGCTTGATCTCGCCGTGCAGCGGCTTGTCGCTGACGCACAGCAAGGTGCCATAGGGCACGCGGAAGCGGAACCCGTTGGCGGCGATGGTGGCGCTTTCCATGTCCAGCGCCACGGCGCGGCTCTGGCTGAAGCGGCGCTGGGGCAGGTTGTCGGGCAGCAGTTCCCAGTTGCGGTTGTCGGTGCTGGCCACGGTGCCGGTGCGCATGATGCGCTTGAGGTCGGGCCCTTCCATGGCCGTCACGTCGGCCACAGCCTGCTGCAGCGCCTGCTGGATCTCGGCCAGGGCCGGAATCGGCACCCACAGCGGCAGTTCTTCGTCCAGCACATGGTCCTCGCGCACATAGGCGTGGGCCAGCACATAGTCGCCCAGCTCCTGGCTGTTGCGCAGGCCGGCACAGTGGCCGAGCATCATCCAGGCATGGGGGCGCAGCACGGCAATGTGGTCGGTGATGGTCTTGGCATTGGCCGGGCCCACGCCGATGTTGACCATGGTGATGCCGCTGTAGTCCTCGCGCACCAGGTGGTAGGCCGGCATCTGCGGCAGGCGGGGCGGCGCGGCACCCAGTTCGTCGATGGCCTGGGCCGGCAGACCGGTGCGGCGGGTGACCACGTTGCCGGGCTCGATGAAGGCGATGTATTCGCTGTCTTCCTTGGCCATTTCGGCATGGCCCAGGCGGATGAATTCGTCGATGTAGAACTGGTAGTTGGTGAACAGCACAAAGTTCTGGAACCACTCCGGAGCGGTGCCGGTGTAGTGGCGCAGGCGGTGCAGCGAATAATCCACGCGCGGCGCGGTGAACAGCGACAGCGGGAACGCCTGGCCGGGCTGGGAGCGCCAGGTGCCGTTGGCAATGCCGTCGTCCATGGCTTCCAGGTCGGGCAGGTCGAACACATCGCGCATCAGGATGCGGCGTTCGGGGGACAGGCTGCCTTCCACATGGTCGTTGTCGGCGAACGAGAAATGGATGGGAATGGGCTGCTGGCTCAGCCCCACCTGGATGTCCACCCCATGGTTCTTGCGCAGCAGGCGGAACTGCTCCTGCAGGTAGCGCGCAAACAGGTCGGGGCGGGTGATGGTGGCGTCGTAGCGGCCCGGGCCCTCGACAAAGCCGTAGGCCAGCTTGGTGTCGGCGCGCGCCACGGTATGGGTTTCGATGCGCACCAGCGGGTAGTAGGCGTGCACCGGTGCGGAGAGCTGCTCTCCCGCGACAAAGCGGCGCATGGCATCGCGCAGGGTATCGACCTGCTCCTGGTAGAGCGCCTGGACGCAGGCCAGTGCAGCGAGCGGGTCGTCAAAACGGCGCATGCGCGCCGCAGAAGAAGTGTCTGGGGCAGGGTAGGGCATACCTTATTGTGCGACATTCGTGTGACAGCTGCGTGGCTGGGCTGGCGCAGCGGTGCGTGCTGACAACGGCCGTGTCCGCTGTCCGCATGGTCCACGGCAGGGCCGGCGGCGCGGCACAATGCAGCCGCCGACCTGCGCACGCAGGCCAGGCCATGGCCGGTCAGGGGACGGGTGCAGGCCGGATGGAGCAAGGAAGATACGGAAATGCTGAGCGTGGTACAGCGCGTCAAGACGGCGCGGGTGGAAGTGGACGGCCGGATCACCGGCCAGATTGAACAGGGCCTGCTGGCCCTGGTGTGCGCCGAACAGGGCGATACCGAGGCCGAGGCCGACAAGCTGCTGTCCAAGATGCTCAAGCTGCGCATCTTCCAGGACGATGCCGGCAAGATGAACAAAAGCTTGCAGGATGTGGGAGGCGGCCTGCTGGTGGTCAGCCAGTTCACCTTGGCGGCCGACACCAGGGGCGGCAACCGCCCCAGCTTCACCGGCGCGGCCGCTCCGGCCGAGGGTCAGCGCCTGTACGACTATTTCGTGGCACAGGCGCAAGGCAGCCACCCGGTGGTCCAGACCGGCATTTTTGCCGCCGACATGCAGGTGCACCTGGTCAACGACGGGCCGGTGACCATTCCGCTGCGCATTGCGCCGGCCGTGGCCGCAAACGGCCACTGAGCCGGACCGCTGCTGGCGGTGGCGTACCCGGGCGGGGTGCCGGTTCACTGCATGGCGACCCTGCACAAAGCCCGGGTGCCCGGGATAATCGTGGGTATGAACACTTCCACCAGCGCCGCCCAGGCCACCGCTCCCACCGCTTTCTCGGCGCTGCCCCTGTCCCCCGAGATGCTCGCCAATCTGCAGCAGCTGGGCTATGCGCAGATGACACCCATCCAAGCGGCCAGCCTGCCGCTGACATTGCAGGGCAAGGACCTGATTGCCCAGGCCAGCACCGGCAGCGGCAAGACCGCCGCCTTCGGTCTGCCCATGGTGGACCGCCTCAATCCGCGCTGGTTTGCCGTGCAGGCGCTGGTGCTGTGCCCCACGCGCGAACTGGCCGACCAGGTGGCCACCGAGGTGCGCCGCCTGGCCCGCGCCCAGGACAACATCAAGATCGTCACCGTCTATGGTGGCGTGCCGTCGCGCAACCAGATCGCCTCGCTGGAAAACGGGGCCCACATCGTCGTCGGCACGCCGGGCCGGGTGATGGATCTGATGGAGCGCGGCAAGCTCGACATCAGCAACCTCAAGACCCTGGTGCTGGACGAGGCCGACCGCATGCTGGACATGGGCTTCCTTGGCGATATCGAGACCGTGGTGCGCCAGTGCCCGGCCGATCGCCAGACGCTGCTGTTCTCGGCCACCTACCCGGACGGCATTGCCAGCCTGGCCACCCGCTTCATGCGCGACCCGCAGACCGTGAAGGTCGCCACCCAGCACAGTGCCAACAAGATCGTCCAGCGCTGGTACGAGGTGGATGCCAACGACAAGATCTACACCGTGCCCAAGCTGCTGGCGCATTTCCGCCCCGAGTCGAGCATTGCCTTCTGCAACACCAAGCAGCAATGCCGCGAGGTGGTGGCCGAGCTGCAGGCCCAGGGCTTCAGCGCACTGGCGCTGTTCGGGGAGCTGGAGCAGCGCGAGCGCGACGAGGTGCTGGTGCAGTTCGCCAACAAGAGCTGCAGCGTGCTGGTTGCGACCGACGTGGCGGCACGGGGCCTGGACATTGCCGATCTGTCTGCTGTCATCAATGTGGATGTGACCCCGGATCCCGAGGTGCACATCCACCGCATCGGCCGCACCGGCCGGGGCGACGCGGAAGGCCTGGCACTGAATCTGGTGTCCATGGACGAAATGGGCAGCGTGGGCAAGATCGAGCAGCTGCAAGGCCGCGCTTCGGAGTTCTTCCCGCTGGAGGGGCTCACGCCGGCCGCCGGCGGTGAGCTGCTGCCGCCGATGGTGACCATCCAGATCATCGGCGGACGCAAGGAGAAGATCCGCGCTGGCGACGTGATGGGCGCCATGTGCGCCGACTTCGGTTACACCCGCGAGCAGATCGGCAAGATCAGCGTGAACGACTTTTCCACCTATGTGGCAGTGGACCGCCACATCGCCTCGGCGGCCTGCGCCAAGCTGAATGCGGGCAAGGTCAAGGGCAAGACGGTGAAGGCGCGCCTGCTCTGATCCCCTGGCCCCATGGGCCCTGGGCCGCCTGGAGGCGGGTGGTGCGCGCAGGCCGGGCGCAAAAAAGGCCTGGCAGCACGGCCAGGCCTGGGGGACGCGGCAGGTGCTGCCGGGTCGCTTATTTCAGCAGGCCTTGCACCTTGGCCAGCGCGGCCTGGCCGCACTTGTCGTCCAGGTGGCCGCCGGGGGCGCCGGCAATGCCCACGGCGCCGATGACTTCGTCACCGGCCTTGACGGGCAGACCACCGCCCAGCAGCAGGTAGCCCGGGATATGCACCAGATTGGCGGCGCCGGGGTTCTTTTGCGCGCCTTCCATCATCGCCAGGGTGTTGTTCTTGGCGGATGCCGAGGTGAAGGCCTTGAGACGGCTGCCTTCCAGCGTGTGGGGGCCGGCGTTGTCGGCACGCTGTACGGCACGCACGGTGCCGGCGCGGTCGACCACGGTGGCGGTGACGGCATAGCCATCGGCCGCGCAGGCGGCAACGCTCTGGGCCGCGATCTGGTTGGCCAGTTCCAGCGACATGTTTTTTTCCACGCGCACAGCCTGTGCATGGGAGGCGCTGGCGATCAGGCCCAGGCCCAGAACGAGTGCGGAAGAGAAGGTGCGGCGCATAGCAATTTTTCCTCAGTGAAAAGTGGCGCGCAGACAGTGCAGCGCTCGGTTGTCACTGTAAAAATTGCAGCAGCCAGGCGCCATTCGTGCGGCTACGCCCGGGCCTGCGTAGAACTACGGAGCGGGCGGCGTCGGCGGCTGCAGGCCGCGCACGCTACAGCTCCGTCAGCGGGGCATAGCGGCGAATCAGCCAGGCCAGCGAGGGTGCCTGCAGCTTGGCGAACAGATTGGCCCGGTGGGTTTCCACGGTGCGGGGCGACACATCCAGCGCACGGCCGATTTCCTTGTTGGTCAGTCCCTGCACGATCAGGGCCAGCACCTCGCGCTCCCGGGGCGACAGCTGGGCGTAGTGCTCCTGGGCCGCGCGGTCGGCCTGGGTCCGGGCGCGCAGGCGCACGTGCTGGCGTACCGCCGTCTGCAGGGCTTCCAGCAGCACTTCGTCATCGACGGGCTTTTCCAGGAATTCGGCCGCACCACCCTTGAACGCACGCCGGCACATATCGACCGTGCCATGGCCGGTGAGCAGGATGACGGGCTGGTCCACCCCTTGCTCCATCAGCTGCGCCAGCAAGGCCAGGCCGCTGACGCCGGGCATGCGCACATCCAGCACGATGGCGCCGATGGACTGGCGGTCGAACTGCGCGGCGAACAGCACCGGGTCGGCCCAGCTTTGCACCCGCAGGCCCACGGTGCTGATCAGCAGGGCCAGGCTGTCGCGCACGGCCTGGTCGTCGTCCACCAGGTGGATCAAAGGGGAGTGTTGGTGGTCACCGGATTCGGGCATGGAAAACATCAAGGGGTATCCGCAGCGCGGGTGGGCATGGCAGGCAGCTGCAGCTCGAAGCAGGCGCCGCGCAAGGGGCCGCCGTCCACCAGCCGCAGCTGGCCGCCCATGGATTCGGCCAGCCCCTGGCTCAGCGTCAGCCCCAGGCCCAGACCCTGGGCACGCGTGGTGGCAAAAGGGGTGAACAGGCGCTCGCGCAGCTCCGGGGCAATGCCGGGTCCGTTGTCCTGCACAGTCAGCAGCAGGTGCCGGCCCTGCGGGCGGTGTTGAATCAGCAGCTGCCGCTCGGCCGCGGGTACCTGTTCCATGGCCTGCAGGGCGTTCAGCAGCAGGTTGTGCAGGATTTGCTGCAGGGCAATCGGGTCGGCCTGGGCGGGCGGCAGCGGCGGCGTGGGCAGCGGCGCCTGGCATTGCACCTGGCGCTGTCGCAGTTCGGGCTCCAGCAGGTGCAGGGCATCGGCCACGGCCTGTGGCAGCGGCACGGCCTGGGACTGCGTGGCGGTATCGGGCCGCTCCACCAGACGGCGCAGGCGACCGATCACGGCCGAGGCGCGCTTGGCCTGCTCGGCGGCCTGCTGCATGGCCTGGCGCGCGGCGTCCACATCCGGTTCGGCGTCGTCCAGCAGGCGGCGTGCGGCCTGGCTGTTGGAGAGGATGGCGGTCAGCGGCTGGTTCAGCTCATGGGCCATGCCGGCGGCCAGTTCGCCCAGGGTGTTGAGGCGCGCAATCTGGCCGTATTGCAGCAGCTGTTCGGCCCGCTGGCGGGCGGCGCGTTGCTGCCAGGCGGCCCGCAAGGCCGCCACTGCCAGTGCCCAGGCCAGGGCCCAGACCAGCATGCTGGGCCACGGCAGCAGGCGTGGGTGCAGCTTGTAGCGTTCGTGCAGTTCCAGCACCTGGCTGGGGGAGGACAGGGTCTTGCTGACGGACAGGGCCCAGCCGGGTGCCTGGGCGTCGTCCGCGCCGTGCTGCAGCACCAGGCTTTGGGTGCCTTGCGCCAGCCAGATGCGCACCGGGCTGTGGCTGGCGGGATAGGGCCATTCATCGGCGGGCACGGTGGCGTGCAAGTCCAGTTTCAGCGCATAGCTGGCGGGCTGGCCGGCCTGGACCACAAACAGCTTGCCCTGGGCCAAGCGGCTGGCGTCCATCTGCGCATGGCCGCTGGCGGCGGATTGCTGCTCCAGCGCCTGCAGGTCCGCCGGCCAATGGGCAGGCCAGGGCTGGTCGTCGCGCCGCTGGGCCACGCCCAGCACCTGGGGGTACAGCGTGGAGAGCCCGCTGCTGCCGGCATTGGCCGCGGCATCGCCGGACAGGGCCGGCTGCAGCAGCGACAGCGTGGCCAGAATGGCATCGTGCTGCGCCAGCTGCTGGCTCAGCAGCCGGTGGGCCACGCGGGCATTGGTGGTGAAGGTTTCGTGCAGTTCCTGCAGGCGTTGCTGGGCCAGCCACGCGGCGCCGCCGCCTGCGGCGAGTGCCCAGGCCAGCAGCCATCCAAGCCATGGGCGCTTCCAGTTCATGGCGCGGATTGTGGCATCCGCAGGGATCCTCCGGCACGGGTGGGGCCGTCCATGCCCGCCGCGCCGCCGTGCTCCCGGGGGGCACGGATGCGGCCGGGTCAGCCCTTGGCGAAGAACAGGCCGGCCATCACCAGGCCGGTGGCCACAATGCCCCAGCGCAGCACGGGCGCAGGGATACGGCGCGCCACGCGGGCGCCGCCATAGCCGCCGGCGGTGGCGGCCACCATCATCAGCAGGGCCTGCGGCCATTCCACGATGCCGCCGACGGCGTAGATGGCCACGGCAATGGCCGTCAGCAGGGCGGAGACCACGTTCTTCATGCCATTCATGGCGTTCAGCTGGGTCTGGCCCAGCAGGCCGAACAGGGCCAGCAGCAAGATGCCCAGGCCGCCGTTGAAGTAGCCGCCGTAGATGGCCACGGCCAGCATGCCCAGGGCGGCTTTGCCAGCGGACGGGGCGGCGTGCGCGGCGTTTTTGCCGGCGGCCCAGGCGCGCAGCTGCGGACCGAAGGCGAACAGGGCGGTGGCGGCCAGCAGCAGCCAGGGCACCACCTTGCGGAAGGTCGCGTCGGGCGTGAACAGCAGCAGCGCGGCCCCGGCCGATCCGCCCAGCAGCGACAGCACCACCACCTGCCGCATGGACAGACCGGGGGGCGGTGCCATGTCGTCCTTGAAGCCCCAGGCCCCGGCGGCGTAGCCGGGCAACAGGGCCACGGTCCCGGTGGCATTGGCCACCACGGGCGGCACGCCGGTGAAGACCAGGGCGGGCAAGGTCAGAAAGCTGCCGCCGCCTGCCACGGCGTTCAGTGCGCCGGCCACAAAAGCGGCGGCCAGCAAAAGTGCGATATGGCTCGCAGGGCCCAGGCCCAGAGCTTCCATGCAGTTGTCTCCCTGTCGGTGTTGTTGTGTGGTTGCGGGGCCGGGGCGGTCTGCAGCCACCACCCTGTGGCGCGATCTTAGGGGGTGGTGTGGCGCGGTTTGGCTCGGCTGCAGCAAAGCAGTTTTGCGCGAACGACTCTAAAGCTTATTTGGAAATAAAGAAGTTGTTAAATATTCTTTTGAGGAATAAGAAAGGCTTCGCAGAATGCGGCTCCTGCCTTCAAGGAGTGTCCCGTGAACCTGCACCGCCATCTTTTCCGCACCGCCTGGGCCGCTTGGGCCATGGTGGCCGTGCCGCTGACTGCCCTGGCGCAGGTGCCGGACTACCCCGCTCGCGCGGTGAAGCTGCTGGTGGCGAACGGTCCGGGCAGTGCCCCGGACATCCTGGCCCGCCAGGTGGGTCAGCAACTGTCCAAAGGCTGGAGCCAGCCGGTGCTGGTGGAGAACAAGGGCTCGGCCGGCGGTGTCTCGGCGGTCGATGCCGTGGTCAAGTCCACCCCGGACGGCCACACCTTGCTGGTGGGCGGAGACGGTGCCATCACCATCATGCCCCACCTGCAGCAGCACCTGCCGTATGACGTCAAGCAGGATCTGGTGCCCGTCATCAAGCTGGGCCAGGTCGATTTTGTGCTGGTGGCCCACCCGCGCCATGGTTTCAAGACCGTGCAGGACCTGGTGAAGGCTGCGAAAGCCAGGCCGGGCGGGTTGAACTACGCGTCGGCCGGTACAGGCAGTGCCCTGCACCTGTCGATGGAGCTGCTCAAGCAGCGTGCGGGATTTTTTGCCACCCACATTCCCTACCGGGGCGGTCCGCAGGGGCTGCAGGATGTGCTGGCCGGGCAGGTGGATGCCATGTTCATTGCCGTGGCACCGGCGCTGGCGCATATCCAGAGCGGCAAGCTGGTGGCGCTGGCCGTGTCGGGTGCGCAGCGCAATCCGCTGCTGCCCCAGGTGCCCACCGTGGGCGAGACCTATGCGGGCTACCAGTCGGCCACCTGGTTCGGCCTGTTCGCCCCCAAGGGCACGCCCCAGCCGGTGCTGCAACAGCTGGCACGCGATGCCGACCAGACCCTGGCCGATCCCCAGCTGCGCAGCCAGCTGGCCCAGCAGGGCATTCAGACCACCGGCGAGACGCAGCAGGCATTTGCCCGGCAGGTGCAGGGCGACTATGTGCGCTACGCACAGCTGGTGCAGGCGATTGGCCTGAAGCTGGAGTGAGCGGCGGCGCCCGAAGGCGCCGTCCTGGCCCGGGCTGTGCGTGCAGCGCCGGGCTGAGAGCGGCTGGCATGACCCAGCAAACCAAAGGTTTGCGGTGGAGACGAGGCACGAAGCCGCAGACAGTACAGTCGTACGGCAAGGCGAAGCAACGACGTATCAAGGGTCGTAGTAGCCGCTCTTATTTGGCGTACGGGTCGGCGTAGCCGAGCTCGGCCATGATGTCGGTCTCGTAGGCCTCCATCTCGTCGGCATCGGCCTCGCTGGTTTCGTGGTCCCAGCCCTGGGCGTGTAGCGTGCCGTGCACCAGCAGGTGGGCGTAATGCTCTTCCAGGGTCTTGTTCTGTTCCTGCGCTTCGCGCTCCACCACCGGGCCGCAGATCACCAGGTCGGCCATCACGGTGGGTTCCTGCTGGTAGTCGAAGGTCAGCACATTGGTGGCGTAGTCCTTGTGGCGGTACTCGCGGTTGAGCTGCTGGCCTTCTTCGGTGCCGACGATGCGCACCGTCATTTCGGCGTCCACTGCCAGCGCATGGCGGATCCACCGGGTGACCAGGCTGCGGGTCAGCAGGGCGCGGTGGGCGGCCAGGTTGTCGAACTTGCCAAACTGCAAGGAGAGTTCTAGTTGGTTGAGAGCCATATCAAATGTCCAGTGTGCGCGCTCCGCCCGGGCGCCTGGCGCCGCCCATGCCGTGGAGCAGACGTTCGGCAGCGCCGGTCCGCCGCCGGGGCGGCCGGGTCGATTGAGGCCAGGGCGCGAAGCGGTGCGGGAGGTCAGCGGGCGCGGCCGGTCCCGTTGGCGTCGTAGGCGTCCACAATGCGCGCCACCAGCGGGTGGCGCACCACGTCGGCGCTGGTGAAGCGGTTGATGGAGATGCCCTTGACCCGCTTGAGCACGCGCTCGGCGTCGATCAGGCCGCTCATCGCCCCCTTGGGCAGGTCGATCTGGCTCACGTCACCCGTCACCACGGCCTTGGCGCCAAAGCCGATGCGGGTGAGGAACATCTTCATCTGCTCGGGCGTGGTGTTCTGCGCCTCGTCCAGGATCACGAAGGCGTTGTTCAGCGTGCGCCCGCGCATGAAGGCCAGCGGTGCGATCTCCAGCGCATTGCGCTCGAAGGCCTTCTGCACCTTGTCATAGCCCATCAGGTCGTACAGCGCGTCGTACAGCGGGCGCAGATAGGGGTCGACCTTCTGTGTCAGGTCGCCGGGCAGAAAGCCCAGGCGCTCGCCGGCTTCCACGGCCGGGCGGGTCAGCACAATGCGCTGCACGGCGCTGCGCTCCAGCGCGTCCACGGCGCAGGCCACGGCCAGGTAGGTCTTGCCGGTGCCGGCCGGGCCAATGCCGAAGGTGATGTCGTGCTTGCCGATGTTTTCCAGGTACATGGCCTGGTTGGGCGTGCGTGCGCGCAGGTCGGCGCGGCGGGTGGTCAGCTGCACGGCCGTGGCGTCGGGCTCCAGCATCTCGGCGTCGCCGGCCAGCATCAGCTGCAGCGTGTCGTCGGAGATGGGGGCGTCGGCCATTTCATACAGGGCCTGCAGCAGCTCCATGGCCTGCTGGGCCTTGGCCTTGGGGCCGTCCACCTTGAATTGCTCATGGCGGTGGGCGATCTTGACCTGCAGCCCCACTTCGATGGTGCGCAGGTGGGCATCGGCCGGGCCGCAGAGATTGGCCAGGCGCAGGTTGTTGTGGGGTGTGAAGGTGTGGCGCAGTATCACGCGGATAATTCCATCCAATGTGCCGCTACCACAGCGGCGAAAGTAGCGGTAAAAGCAGCGGCTTAAGGAAACCAATGATAGGCAAACTGACGGGCACCCTGATCGAGAAGAACCCTCCCGAGGTCCTGCTGGACGTGCATGGCGTGGGCTATGAGGTCCAGGTGCCCATGAGCACGTTCTACAACCTGCCCGGGCTGGGCGAGAAAGTCAGCCTGTTGACGCACTTTATCGTGCGCGAGGATGCGCAGCTGCTGTATGGGTTTGCCACCCCGCAGGAGCGTCAGACTTTTCGCGAGCTGATCAAGGTCAGCGGCGTGGGGCCGCGCACCGCGCTGTCGGTGCTGTCGGGTATGGGGGCCGACGATCTGGCCCAGGCCGTGACGCTGCAGGAAGCCGGTCGCCTGGTCAAGGTGCCTGGCATCGGCAAGAAGACGGCAGAGCGCTTGCTGCTGGAGCTCAAGGGCAAGCTGGGCGACGCGATCGGCGGCAGCGGTGCGGCGGCCCAGATCAAGAGCGATGCCCAGGGGGACATCCTGCAGGCCCTGGTGGCGCTGGGCTATTCCGACAAGGAGGCCACCGCCAGCCTCAAGGCGCTGCCGGCCGATGTCGGTGTCTCCGAAGGCATCAAGCTGGCGCTCAAGGGCCTGACCAAGTAGGCACGGCTGCCCGGCCATGCCCGCCGTGGCGGGAGCGCCGAGGGGCGGCTGGGCTTATTTGCGGGCTGCGGCCTGCAGCTTTTCGACTGCGGCCCGGGTCTGCGCCACATGGGCCTCGGGGTCGGAGCCGATGTGCACGAACTTCACCTTGCCGTCCTGGCCGATCACGTAGGAGATGCGGTCGGCACGCGCCGGGTTCGCGGCGGCTGCGGCGTCGTAGGCCCGGATGGTCTGGGCCTGGGGATCGGAGGCCACGGCAAACTGGTCGCGGCAGGCTTCGGTGGAGAAGCGCTGCAGCGTGGCGATGTCGTCGTGCGACATGCCCACCACGGTGGCTCCCAGCGCGGCGAACCGGGGCGTGGCCTCGGCAAAGGCATGGGCCTCCAGCGTGCAGCCCTGGGTGAAGGCCTTGGGGAAGAAGTACAGCACCACCGGGCCTTTTTTCAGCGTGGCAGCCAGGTCGAACGTAAAAGGCTTGCCTGCCACGGCTGCGGGCGTGGTGAATGCGGGCGCGGCGTCGCCCACCTGGAGGGCCGCCTGGGCCTGGGCGGCGCACAGCAAGGCCAGTGCGGCCGCCGTCTTCAGCACGCGGGGAAAGGTCATGGCAGTTCCTGAAAAAGAGTGCAAAGGGGCTGCCAGCATGCCACGGCCGGCCACGCTGGCATAGCGCAGACCGCACGCCCTGCAGGGCGGCAGGGCCATGCAGTGACCCAATCCCGCCACGGCGGCGCAGGGTGGTGCAGACACGGCACAATCCCTGCCATGACCATTGTTGTTGAAGATCTGGGCCCGGCATCGGAGCCTGCGCCGCGCATGGTGTCGGCGGGTGCTGTTTCCAAGAGCGAGGAGCAGCTGGAGCGCGCCCTGCGCCCCAAGATGCTCGAGGAGTACGTGGGCCAGCAAAAGGCGCGCGAGCAGCTGGAAATCTTCATCGGCGCGGCCCGCAAGCGCGGCGAGGCACTCGACCACGTGCTGTTGTTCGGCCCGCCCGGCCTGGGCAAGACCACGCTGTCCCACATCATTGCGGCGGAGCTGGGGGTGAACCTGCGCCAGACCAGCGGTCCGGTGCTGGAAAAGCCCAAGGACCTGGCGGCCCTGCTGACCAACCTTGAAGCCAACGATGTGCTGTTCATCGACGAAATCCACCGGCTCAGCCCCGTGGTGGAAGAAATTCTCTACCCGGCACTGGAGGACTACCAGATCGACATCATGATCGGTGAAGGCCCGGCGGCGCGCAGCATCAAGCTGGACCTGCAGCCCTTCACGCTGGTGGGCGCGACCACGCGGGCCGGCATGCTGACCAACCCGCTGCGGGACCGCTTCGGCATCGTGGCGCGGCTGGAGTTCTATACGCCGGAGGAGCTGGCGCGCATCGTCACCCGCAGCGCCGGTCTGCTGGGCGCGCCCATTGATGTGCCGGGGGCACAGGAGATCGCCAACCGCTCACGCGGCACGCCGCGTATCGCCAACCGCCTGCTGCGCCGGGTGCGTGACTATGCCGAGGTCAAGGGCGACGGCAGCATCACCCAGGACATGGCGCGCAAGGCGCTGTCCATGCTGGATGTGGACCCACGCGGCTTTGACGTGATGGACCGCAAGCTGCTGGAAGCCGTGGTGCACCGCTTTGATGGTGGCCCGGTAGGGGTGGACAACATTGCCGCCAGCATCGGCGAGGATGCCGGCACCATCGAGGACGTGATCGAGCCCTATCTGATCCAGCAAGGCTATCTGCAGCGCACGCCACGCGGGCGCATTGCCACCAAGGCGGCCTACGCCCATCTGGGCCTGGTGCAGCCGCCGTCGGTGGCGGGCGGCTTGTTCGGCGACTGAGTGCTGGCGGGCGCTCGAGGGGGCTGCACTGGGCGCCCTCGGCGGCGGTGCCGGCCGGTGCCTCAGGCCTGCTGGCTGGTTTGCAGCATGCCGTGCACGATCAGCCACTGGGCGGCGTAGTAGGTGCCCAGCACCCCCAGCCCCGCCCAGGCCAGCGGGTGCACAAAGCGGTCGACGGCCAGCAGCGTGTCGCTGAGCATGAACAGCAGCGCCCCATAGGCCACGCAGCGCGCCGCGCGGCTGGCGCGCACCAGGGCTCGGCCCACGGCCTGCGCGGCCATCAGCGCGATCACCAGCACATAGGCGGCCACGGGCAGGCGCAGTTCCACCGGCAGATGGCCCCACAGCATGCTGTAGACCCCGGCGCCCAGCAGCAGGCAGGCCACCAGCGGGGTGCGCCGCGGCAGCCAGGGGGCATCCAGCGCAAACAGCCGGATGTAGCAGACATGGGCGCATAGGAACGCCACCAGACCGGGGATGAACAGCCCGTCCAGCATCAGGCAGACATCCCCCGCCAGGCTGAAGGCCAGGGCCGCCAGCAGCCAGTGGCGCGCCCGCAGCCGCCGGGCGCTGCGCGGGGCAAAACGCGGGGCACAGACCGCCAGCAGCGCCGCCACCATGGCCAGCGGCTTGAACAACCGGTGCAGCTCCACCCAGCCGGCCTGGGCCGTGAGCATGGCGCCGGCCCCCAAGGTCAGCAGAACCCATTGCCAGACATGGATGCGGCCAGGGGGCATGAAGATGGTGCGCATGGTGGGCAAGGCAAGTGGCAATGGCCGCAGTGTGCCGCGCAACGGCGGGGGCGGCATGGGGTACTTTCCCCGTGGTGCGCCGCTGCAACGCGTGCCGGCAGTCCGCACAGCTCGCTCGGTCCGCTCTCGGTGGGCGCGGGCATGAAAAAGGCTGCCGAAGCAGCCTGTGTGTGGCGCGGTCGCCTTCAGCTGTCGCTGCCCCGCGCTTCGATGGCGCGGTTGATGCCCAGGGCCGCCAGTGTGCAGATGGCGCCGGACAGCAGGTACAGGCCCACGGCCACCGGGCCGAAGCGCGAGGACAGGCCCAGCGCCACCAGCGGCGCAAAGGCGGCGCCCAGCAGCCAGGCCAGATCGGACGAGTAGGCTGCGCCCACATAGCGCAGGCGGCGGGAGAAATTGGCCGTCACGGTGCCGGAGGACTGGCCGTAGGACAGGCCCAGCAGCACAAAGCCCACCAGGATGAAGGTGTTCTGTCCGGCGCTGCCGCCATCCAGCAGGAAGGGGGCAGCAAAGCTGAACAGACCGATCAGCACCGCCATGGTGCCCAGGGTGTTGCGGCGGCCAAAGCGGTCGGCCAGCTTGCCCGACACCAGAATCCCCAGGCCGGCCAGCAGGCCGCCCAGCACCTGGGTCCAGAGGATGCTGGTGACGCTGTCTTCGCCGAACATGGTCATCCAGGACAGCGGGAACACCGTGACCAGGTGGAACAGGGCAAAGCTGGCCAGGGCCGCCAGGGCGCCGATCAGCACGTTGCGGCCTTCACCGCTGCGCGTCAGCTCGAAGGTGGGTACGGGCTCCAGTTCCAGCTTTTCCAGCAGGCGGGTGTAGGACTGGCCCACCACCAGCCGCAGGCGTGCGAACAGGGCGACCACGTTGATCGCGAAGGCCACGCAGAAGGGGTAGCGCCAGCCCCATTCCACAAACTCTTCGTGGCTCAGCGCCTTGTAGAGGTAGGCAAACAGTGCCGCTGCCACCACAAAGCCCAACGGGGCGCCCAGCTGGCCGATCATGGAATACCAGCCGCGCTTTTCGGGTGGGGCGCTCAGTGCCAGCAGCGACGGCAGGCCATCCCAGGAGCCGCCCAGGGCCAGCCCCTGCAGGATGCGGAACAGCACCAGCAAGGCGATGGCATAGCGGCCCAGGTCAACATAGCCGGGCAGCAGTGCCATGCCCACCGTGGCGGTGCCCAGCAGGAACAGCGAGATGGTCAGCTTGGTGGCACGGCCCCAGCGCTGCTGGATGACCATGGAGATGGCGGTGCCGATGGGGCGGGCGATGAAGGCCAGCGAGAACACGGCAAACGACGCCAGCATGCCGTTGAGCAGGGTGTAGTGGGGGAAGAACACGTGCGGGAACACCAGCACGCAGGCAATGCCGAAGACGAAGAAGTCGAAATACTCGGACGATCGGCCGATGATGACGCCGGCAGCGATTTCGCCGGGAGAAGCCTCTTCGTGCGTGTCGGCGTCGGACAGGTCTTCCGAGCCATGGAAACCGCCAGCAGGTGCGATGTTCGGATAAGCGAGGCCACTCATGAAACACACTCCTATGAGGTTGGTGTGCCTCCCTTCTACGCCCTTGGGCAGGGGCTCGCAATCGGATAAACGGCTTTTTAGGGGAAGTTCCCGATCTTGACGGCCATCAAGTGGCGACGGGCGGCAGCTGGAGGGCGGTCAAGACCCGGCTGTCAGCAGGGTTAGTGGCCAAAGTGCGCTGCCCCGGCGGAGGGTAAGGCGCGTCCTGGGGTTAGTGTGTAAGCGTTAACCCGTGCCGTTCAAGCAGAAAAAAATGCCGTGGAAACAAAGAGTTAAGGACTTTTTGCCGCGAGGGGCATAAAACGCCTAACTGATGTGCTTCGGCCTTGCAATGACCCAGCGCAGGGCTGCGGTGGACAAAATGTCCAATCGCAAAAAACCTTGATCGAAGTAAATTCGCAACGTCTTGTAATCCGCGCCGACATCCGTCTGTGCGTGTCTTTTTGCGTCTATAGCATGTTTCAATCCAAGGAAATCCGTGGGCCCGCGTGGCTCGCGGCGGCCGCCTTGATAGCCAGTCTGACTGGTTGCAGCAAGGCCGTCGTACTCAATCCCGCAGGTGACATCGCAGCCCAGCAGGGCCAGCTGGTGGTGACTGCCACCCTGCTGATGTTGATCATCATCGTGCCGGTGATTCTGTTGACGCTGTTGTTCGCCTGGAAGTATCGCCAGTCGAACACCGAAGCCGAATACGATCCCGAATGGCACCATTCCACGGCCCTGGAGCTGGTGATCTGGAGCGTTCCGCTCATCATCATCATCGCCCTGGGCGCCCTGACCTGGATCAGCACCCACAAGCTCGACCCCTACCGTCCGCTGGACCGTGTGTCTGAAACTAAGGCCTTGGCGCCCGAAATCAAGCCCCTGGAAGTGGAAGTGGTGGCCATGGACTGGAAGTGGCTGTTCTTCCTGCCCGAGCAAGGCATCGCCACGGTGAACGAGCTGGCTGCACCGGTGGATCGCCCGATCCGCTTCAAGCTGACCGCCACCTCCACCATGAATGCGTTCTATGTGCCTGACCTGGCCGGCATGATCTATGCCATGCCCGGCATGGAAACCCAGCTGAATGCGGTGATCAACAAGGAAGGCGTGTTCCACGGCCTGGCATCGCACTACAGCGGTGCCGGTTTTGCCGGCATGACCTTCAAGTTCCACGGTCTGAGCAACGAAGGCTTCGACGCCTGGGTTGCCAAGGCCAAGGCCGAAGGCCAGCCCCTGACCCGTGACGCCTACCTCGACCTAGCCAAGCCCAGCGAGCGGGATCCCGTGAAGCGCTTCTCCAGCGTGGAAGACGGCCTCTACAGCAAGGTGCTGAACCGTTGCGTGGAAGACGGAAAGATGTGCATGCACCACATGATGGCCATCGACGCTGCCGGCGGCGAAGCCTACATGAAGGCCGCAGGTCTGAACCTGCCCCAGGACGTGTGCACGGTCCAGAACGCTGACCGCGTGGTGGCCCTCCTGGACCAACGCGATCAACCGGGTGCTGTGGCACAGCAGTAAGCATTGACGGCGGTCTGGCCTGCGCCTGCGAGCGGGGCCGCCACTTAGCAAGAGACTCGATATGTCTGGAAATACAACCTTGCCCAACGATCCGCTCATCGGGCGGATCAGCTGGGACGCCGTACCGATGGCGCATGAGCCCATCGTGTTATGGACTTTCATCGCCGTGGTCCTGGGTGGCCTGGTGATGATGGCGGCACTGACCAAGTTCCGCCTCTGGGGCCCTCTGTGGCGCGACTGGATCTGCTCGATCGACCACAAGAAGATCGGCATCATGTACATGATCCTGGGTCTGGTCATGTTCCTGCGCGGCTTTGCCGACGCGGCCATGATGCGTCTGCAGCAGGCCATGGCCTTCGGCGACAACCTGGGCTACCTGCCTCCGCACCACTACGACCAGATCTTCACTGCCCACGGCGTGATCATGATCTTCTTTGTGGCCATGCCTTTTGTGACCGGCCTGATGAACTATCTGGTGCCGCTGCAAATCGGTGCGCGTGACGTGTCCTTCCCGTTCCTGAACAACTTCAGCTTCTGGATGACCACGGCCGGTGCCGTGCTGGTGATGATCTCCCTGTTCCTGGGCGAGTTCTCCACCTCGGGCTGGCTGGCACTGTCCAATCTGGGCAACCAGAGCGGAAGCACCGGTCTGGATTACTACATCTGGGCATTGCAGATTGCCGGTGTGGGCACGACGCTGTCGGGTATCAACCTGATCGTCACCATCATCAAGATGCGCGCGCCCGGCATGAACCTGATGAAGATGCCCGTCTTCGTCTGGACCTCGCTGTGCACCAACGCCCTGATCGTGGCGTCCTTCCCCATGCTGACCGCAGCCCTGGTGCTGATGTCGCTGGACCGTTACCTGGGTACCCATTTCTTCTCGAACGACTTCGGTGGCAACGCCATGTTGTACGTGAACCTGATCTGGATCTGGGGTCACCCTGAGGTGTACATCCTGGTGCTGCCGGCTTTCGGCGTGTTCTCGGAAATCGTGGCCACCTTCAGCAAGAAGCGTCTGTTCGGTTACACCTCCATGGTGTACGCGACGGTGTGTATCACCATCCTGTCCTACCTGGTGTGGCTGCACCACTTCTTCACCATGGGTTCGGGCGCCAGCGTGAACACGTTCTTCGGCATCACGACGATGATCATCTCGATCCCGACGGGCGCCAAGATCTTCAACTGGCTGTTCACCATGTACAAGGGCCGCATCAAGTTTGATCTGCCCATGATGTGGACCGTGGCCTTCATGTGCACCTTCGCCATCGGCGGCATGACCGGCGTGCTGCTGGCAGTGCCTCCGGCCGACTTCGTGCTGCACAACTCGCTGTTCCTGATCGCGCACTTCCACAACGTGATCATCGGCGGCGTGGTGTTTGCCGTGTTCGCCGCCATCAACTACTGGTATCCCAAGGCCTTCGGCTACAAGCTGGATGTGTTCTGGGGCAAGTGCTCGTTCTGGCTGTGGCTGGTGGGCTTCTGGGTGGCCTTCACGCCCCTGTACATCCTGGGCCTGATGGGTGTGACCCGCCGTGCCAACCACTTCGAAGATCCTTCGCTGCAAATCTGGTTCATCATCGCTGCGCTGGGCGCCGCCATGATCGCCGCCGGTATCGGCTGCTTCCTGATCCAGCTCGTCGTCAGCTTCTTCAAGCGCGACCAGCTGCGTGACGAGTCCGGCGACCCCTGGGGTGGCCGTACGCTGGAGTGGGCCACTTCCTCGCCTCCTCCCCAGTACAACTTTGCCTTCACCCCCGTGGTGCACGACATCGATGCCTGGTGGGACATGAAGAAGCACAGCTACCAACGTCCGCTGGCGGGCTTCCAGCCCATCCACATGCCCGCCAACACCGGCGCCGGCGTGGTGATCTCGGGCCTGTCGCTGGTATTGGGCTTTGCGCTGATCTGGCACATCTGGTGGCTGGCAGGCGTGTCGTTCGCAGCCGTGATCGTGGCTTCGATCATCCATACCTTCAACTACAAGCGTGACTTCTACATCCCGGCCGCCGAAGTGGTCGCCACGGAAGAAGCCCGCACTCTGCAGCT
This sequence comes from Comamonas terrigena NBRC 13299, assembly GCF_006740045.1. Classification (NCBI taxonomy): domain Bacteria; kingdom Pseudomonadati; phylum Pseudomonadota; class Betaproteobacteria; order Burkholderiales; family Comamonadaceae; genus Comamonas; species Comamonas terrigena. The sequence continues at coordinate 4,167,618 of NZ_AP019749.1, read as the reverse complement.
CGCTCGCCATGTCTGATATCCGTCATAACGCAGGCGCCGCAGGCGCCCTGGCTCCGCGGGAATACCACCTCGCGCACGAGCCCCATCCAGAGAACGGCACCTCGCTGGGCTTCTGGCTCTACCTGATGAGCGACTGTCTCATCTTCGCTGCCCTGTTCGCCACCTTTGGCGTGCTGGGTCGCAACTATGCCGCCGGCCCCACGGGCAAGGAACTGTTCGACCTGTCGCTGGTGGCCATCAACACGGCCTTCCTGCTGCTGTCGTCCATCACCTTCGGCTTTGCCATGCTGCAAAAGCAAAAGAAGAACGTCGGCGGCACGCTGACCTGGCTGGCCATCACCGGCGTGCTGGGTCTGTGCTTCCTGGGCGTGGAACTCTATGAGTTCCACCACCTGATCCACCAAGGTGCCACGCCCCAGCGCAGCGCCTTCCTGTCGTCGTTCTTCACGCTGGTGGGCACCCACGGCCTGCACGTGACCTTCGGCCTGATCTGGCTGGTCACGCTGATGATCCAGATCAGCAAGCACGGCCTGATCGAAGCCAATGTGCGTCGCATCAACTGCCTGTCGATGTTCTGGCACTTCTTGGACGTGGTCTGGATCGGTGTGTTCACCTTTGTGTATCTGATGGGGGTGCTGTAAATGAGCGCACACGACCTTCACGCCGGTCATGGCGACCATCATGACCACGATGATCTGCACGTCACCATGGGTGACTACGTCAAGGGCTTCATCCTGGCGGTGATCCTGACGGTGATTCCGTTCTACCTGGTGATGAGCGGTGCCATCGAGGACCGCGCTACCGGTCTGGTGGTGCTGGGTGCCTTTGCCATCGTTCAGGTGGTGGTGCACATGGTGTACTTCCTGCACATGAACGGCAAGATCCAGGGTGGCTGGACCATGCTGTCCACCGTCTTCACGGCGGTCTTCCTGGCCATTGCCGTGGCCGGTACGCTGTGGGTGATGTACCAGATGAACGCCCACATGATGCCGACGCACGAGAGCGCTCCGGCGGTCAGCCAGCCCGCCGCGGCGGACACGGCTGCGCCTGCGGTGCAAGCGCCTGCCGCAAGCGAAGCGGCTGCACCGGCACCTGCCGAGCAGTCTGCCCATGGTGCCCATGGCAGCAACTAATGACGGTTGAAACTTCGGGGGCGCGCAAGCGCACCCGTTCCACCTTCACGAAGGCGGTGCTCGCGTTAGCGGGCATCGCCCTTTTTATTTCCTTCCTCAGTCTGGGGACGTGGCAGGTGCAGCGGCGCGCATGGAAGCTCGATCTCATCGAGCGCATCGACCAGCGCGTACATGCCCAGCCGGTGGCCGTGCCGGCACCGGCCGACTGGCCCCGGATCAGCAAGGAAACCCACGAATACCTGCCGGTGTCCGCGCAAGGCCGGTGGCTGGAAGGGCGCAGCGTGCTGACCCAGGCCGTGAGCGAGCTCGGTGCTGGCTTCTGGCTGCTGACGCCGCTGCAGCAGGCCGATGGCTCCCAGGTGCTGGTGAACCGCGGTTTCGTGCCGACCGCAGAGCGCAAGGCGTTTGCCGACCGCATTGCGGCCGCTGCCCCCGGTACCGCCGGTGCCGCCGCCGAGACGGTGGCCGTGACCGGCCTGCTGCGCCTGAGCGAGCCCAAGGGCGGCTTCATGCGCGAGAACGCTGCGGCCGAAGACCGCTGGCATTCGCGCGATGTGGCGGCCATTGCCGCTGCCAAGGGGCTGGCGCAGGCCGCGCCGTTCTTCATCGACCAGGGCCTGCCCGGCCAAGCCGTGGCCGAGAACCAGTGGCCCCGCCCCGGCATGACGGTGATCCAGTTCAGCAACACCCACGCGGTGTACGCGCTGACCTGGTACGGCCTGGCGCTGATGGTGCTGCTGGCCGCCTGGCTGGTGGTGCGCCATGAGCGCCGCGCGCGTGAAGACGCCGCTGCGTAAGAATGTGGGCTGCCTGCGGCCTTCTACCGTCCTGCCGAGGGGATTCCCAACGGCAGGGGTGGTGCCAAGGGCACAGGCAGCGCTTCTTTTGAGGTACTGGCGCAATAGCCGTATGCACAGCGCCCCCACCCGGCGCAGGGACAACGGGGCGCGGCGCACCTGGGCACAATCATCGGGTGCTGTTTGCTGCCGAACCTTCCTCCTCCCGCGTTGAACGCAACACGGAACGCAAGAACCTGCGCCTGCTGATCCAGCTGCGCTGGCTGGCCGTGGTGGGGCAGGTCATCACCATCTCGCTGGTGCATTCGGGCATGGGCATTGCCCTGCCGCTGCTGCCGATGATGGCCGTGGTCTCGGCCCTGGCGCTGACCAATCTGGGCTATATGCTGTGGCTGCAGTGGCGCCCGGCCACCGTCACGCCCCGGGTGCTGTTCGGGGCCTTGCTGGCCGATGTGGTGGCCCTGGCGCTGCAGCTGTATCTGAGCGGGGGGGTGAACAACCCCTTCATCTATCTGTTCCTGCTGCAGGTCATTCTGGGCACGGTGTTGCTGCGCCCGCAGTACGCCTGGGCCATGGTGGGCATCACCGCCGTCTGTGTGGTGGCGCTGGCGTTCTGCTACCAGCCGCTGCCGGTGGTGCTGGGCGGGGGGCTGCCCAATCTGTACACCCTGGGCCTGCTGATCTGCTTTGCGCTGACCACCATCCTGATGGTGGTGTTCATCACCCAGGTGGTGTCCAACCTGCGCCAGCGCGACAGCCGCCTGGCCGACATGCGCCAGCGCGCCAGCGAGGAAGAGCACATTGTGCGCATGGGCCTGCTGGCCACCGGCGCTGCCCATGAACTGGGCACGCCGCTGGCCACCATGTCGGTGATCCTGGGAGACTGGCAGCACATGCGCCAGGTGCGCGAGGATGCCGACATGATGGCCGATCTGGCCGAAATGCAGGAACAGCTGCTGCGCTGCAAGGCCATCGTCAACGGCGTGCTGCTGTCGGCGGGCGAGACGCGGGCGGCCGGGCTGGAATCGACCACGCTGCTGCAGTTCCTGGAGCAGCTGGTGGCGCGCTGGCGCCAGCACCACGAGCCCGAGAAATTCTTCTTCACCCACCAGCTCGAACGCGATGTGCCCATCCTCTCGGATACCGCGCTGGAGCAGGTGATTTGCAATGTGCTGGACAATGCTTTCGAGGCATCGCCGCAGGAGGTGCACCTGCACCTGGAACGCAGCGACGACCAGCTGGAACTGGTGGTGCGCGACCTGGGCCCCGGCTTCACCGAGGCCATCCTGGCCAACCTGGGCAAGCCCTACCAGTCCACCAAGCAAGGCCGTCCGGGCCGGGGCGTGGGGCTGTTCCTGGTTGTGAACGTGGTGCGCTCCCTGGGCGGCAGCGTGCAGGCCGGCAACCGCATGCACGGCGGTGCCGAGGTGCGCATCCGCCTGCCGCTGGCATCCATCACTCTGGAGAACGACCATGGACACCCCACGCCAATTGCTGCTGGTTGAAGACGATGCCGCCTTCGCCCGTACGCTGGCGCGCTCGTTCGAGCGGCGTGGCTACCAGGTGATCCAGGCCTCCAGCGCGGACGAGGTGGCCGAGCTGCTGCAGGTGCACCGCCCGCAGTATGCGGTGATGGACCTGAAGCTGGCGGGCAATGCCTCGGGCCTGAGCTGCGTGCAGATGCTGCACCAGCACAACCCCGAGGCGCTGATCGTGGTGCTGACGGGCTTTGCCAGCATTGCCACCGCCGTCGAAGCCGTGAAGCTGGGCGCCTGCCACTACCTGGCCAAGCCGTCCAATACCGACGACATCGAAGCCGCGTTCGGCCGCCTGGAAGGCGATGCCGAGGTGGAGCTGACGGCGCGGGCCACCAGCATCAAGACGCTGGAGTGGGAACATATCCACGAGACCCTGGCCGAGGTGGATTTCAACATCTCCGAAGCCGCACGCCGGCTGGGCATGCACCGCCGCACCCTCGCCCGCAAGCTGGAAAAACGCAGGGTGAGCTGAGGCTGCTGGCCTGCGCTTCGCGGCGCACAGCACAACAGCACAGGTCGCCGCTGGGGCGATGCCGGTCTGCCCCGGTGGATCGGCCCGCCGGGAGGCGTTGGCGATCTGCCGCACAGCCCCCTGCCTGCGCGTTGGCCACCCCGGGACCGAGGCTGAAGCTGGCGACCCACAAAAAAGCCCGCTGCGGGTACAGCGGGCTGGGGTGTCTGTCGGGCGGAGACCTTTTTTCGGCGTGTCAGTACACCGTGCCCACCAGATAGTGGTCGATCAGCAGGGCGGCAAACACGCCGCTGAGGTGGATCAGCGAGAAGCGGAAGGTCTTGCGTGCCAGCGCGTCGGAATAGTTCATCCACAGGCGCAGCGCATACCAGCTGAAGCCCAGGCACAGCACGCTGGCCACGGCCAGGTAGAGCCAGCCGCTCATGCCGAAGATGACCGGCAGCAGGCAACCGGCAAACAGCACCAGCGTGTACAGCAGGATCTGCAGCTGGGTGTAGCGCGGGCCGTGGGTCACTGGCAGCATGGGCAGGCCGGACTTCTTGTAGTCTTCCACGCGGTACAGCGCCAGGGCCCAGAAGTGGGGCGGGGTCCACAGGAAGATGATCAGGAACAGGATCAGCGCTTCGGGGCCCACATCGCCGGTCATGGCGGCCCAGCCCAGCACGGGAGGCATGGCACCGGACGCGCCGCCGATCACGATGTTCTGGGGGGTGGCGGGCTTGAGCACCACGGTGTAGATCACCGCGTAGCCAATGAAGGTGGCCAATGTCAGCCACATGGTCAGCGTGTTGGTGAAGGCCAGCAGGATGGCAGCACCCACGGTGCACAGCAGGGCCGAGAAGGCCAGTGCCTGCTGCGGCGAGAGCTCGCCCTTGGCTGTGGGGCGCCAGCTGGTGCGCTTCATCCGCGCATCGATATGGCGTTCCACCAGGCAGTTGAAGGCGGCGGCCGCGCCGGCCACCAGCCAGATGCCGATGCAGGCCACGGCCATGTGCACCCACTGGGCGGCGGTGGGCAGGCCGGGGACGGCCAGCACCATGCCGATGAAGGCGCAGAACACGATCAGCTGCACCACGCGGGGCTTGGTCAGGGCGTAGAACTGGGTCCACCGCGACGGGGAGGTAAGGACTTCGGCATTCATGCGCGAGCTCTCCGGGCGCCTTGGGGCGCATGCAAAACAGAAACAGAAGGGGCGGTGCGGGTGGTGGCCAGCGACCAGGTCAGCACCAGCACCAGGGCGGCGGCGCCGCCGGTGTGCAGCACGGCGGCCACCAGGGGCCAGTCCAGCACCACGTTCGACAGGCCGGTGGCCACCTGCAGGGCCAGCAGGCCCAGCAGCCATTTGCGCTGCACGGCCAGCACGGGCTGCTGGCGCAGCTTCCAGGCCAGGGTCAGCAGGGCCACCACCACGGCGTAGGCCAGCAGGCGGTGGACGTAGTGGATGGCGGTCAACGCCTCGAAGTGGATGGGGTTGCCATTGGCCTGCAGGCCCAGCGGGCGCCACAGCTCGAACGCCTGGCTGAAGTCCATGGCTGGCCACCAGCTGCCCTGGCACTGCGGGAAGGTGGTGCAGGCCAGCACGGCGTAGTTGGTGCTCACCCAGCCGCCCAGGGCCGCTTGCAGAAACACCAGGGCCAGGCAGGCCATGGCGCCGTGGCGCAGGGCGGCTGGCAGCGGGGCGGGTGGGGTGGCGTTGCCGAACTGCTGGTGGGCCACGGCCTGCACGCACAGCAGCATCAGCAGCACCGTGCCACCCAGCAGGTGCAGGGTGACGATGGCGGGGAAGAGCTTCATGGTCACCGTCAGCGCGCCAAATGCGCCCTGCAGGCAGACCCAGAACAGCGTGAACGAGGCCCAGGCCGGGTGCATGGCGCCGCGCAGCGGGCTGCGCAGGTGCTGGCGCCAGGCCAGCACGGTGAGGGCGATGATCAGCACGCCCACGCCGGTGGCCAGGTAGCGGTGGATCATTTCCACCCAGGCCTTGCCATGGGTGACCGGGCCGGTGGGCATGGCGGTCTGGGCGGCGGTGATTTCCGCGTGTGCGCCCAACGGGCTGGCGTTGCCGTAGCAGCCGGGCCAGTCGGGGCAGCCCAGGCCGGAGTCGGTCAGCCGGGTGAAGGCGCCGAACAGCACCAGATCGAAGGTGAGGAACAGCGTGAGCACCGCCAGCGCCTGCCAGCGGCGCTGGGCCCCGGCATGCCGGTTGCGGCGCCAGACCCACAGCAGGGGCACCAGGGCGATGAGGGTGCCGAGCAGCATCAACTCCAGCACGGGTGCCAGATCGTAGAGTGCCTGCTCGGTCATCAATGCTCCTTGCCTGATAGCTACAACTGCAGGTGGTTCAGACCTGCAGCACGAAATTCGCCCCGACCGGCCAGCGGTCCGGGGTGGCCGGTGAGGGCCGGGGGGGTGTCGCAGAGAAAGGTGGCATGCACCCATCATGGCGTGGGCCCGACAGGCTGTGTGCTGGGGGCAACCCCGCCACGGCCGCACCTTCTGGGACGAAGGTGGTGGCAACCCGGACACGGCAAAGCCGCACCATCCACGGCACGGCGGCACCAAAAAACTGCGCGTTGTTTGATGTGCCGCAATTTTACCGGGCTGCATTGGTGCTTGGTGTGGGCGTGGACAATCTGTCCACACCGGCGCCCTCGAAAAGGGACTCCACGGCGCGGTCCGGCGCATGCACCCTGGCCGCAACGGCCCATGCCGTGGCGGTGCGGCGGCGGTTCCTGTGACAGGTTGTCGAAGAGGGGTTGAAAAAATCTTTTCAACCCGGCGGTACGTCCATCCTTGGGGCGATGCGAGCAGCGTCGCACGGCATGCGCGGATTGAAAAAATCTTTGCAGTCTGCAGGAACGCCGCATACCGGGCGATGGTCTGGTGCTCCACTCACCGCCGGCTTCGTCGCGGTTGCGCGTGCCCGCAGCGCCAGGGTCAGCGCTTGCCCAGCGCGTCCTTGATCTTCTGGTCGGTCTTGTACTGGCTCAGCGCGTAGACGGCCCAGATGGCCGCAGGAATCCAGCCGATCACCGTGATCTGCAGGATCAGGCACAGCAGGCCGGAAAACGGACGGCCGATGGTGAAGAACACTGAGAAAGGCAGCAGCAGGGCCAGAAGCAGTCGCATGGCGTATTCAGTCGGGTCGAAGGGGCAAAGGGGCCGCAGGGTGCGGCCACCGCTGCGCATTATCGGCAGCGGCGGGGTGCGCCGCCGGCGCAAGGTCATCCCTGGGCGGTGTCCCAGGCGGTGCCCACCTGCGCGGCCTGCATGCAGGCGTAGAGCTGGGTGCCGCCATGGTTGGCGCCGGGCCAGACCTGGTAGCTGCAGTCCAGACCGCGCACGGCCGCCAGGGCCGCGGGCAGATCGGCTGTGTTGCCCAGGCCCAGCGCACGCGCTGCCTGGGCGGCGGCTTCGCGCTCGGGATTGGCCGGGCGGTTGGCAGGGCGGCGGCCGGCCAGCTCTTCGCTGCCCTGGCTCAGGTGCAGGCTCAGAGCGCCGGGCAGCGCCTGGCCCTGCTGGCCGTAGCGCGCAATGAAGCGCTGGCATTCCTGTACCACCACCCCATCGCCCCACCACAGCGAAGGGCTGGCTGCCACGTGGCGCTGGAACATGCCGGGGCGCATGAACAGGGCGTGTAGCGTGTACAGTCCGCCATAGGAATGGCCGACCAGGGTTTGCCGCTGGGGATGGAGGGGCAGGGCGGTGCGCAGCAGCGGTTGCAGCTGCTGGGCGATGAAGTCCAGGAACACATCGGCCCCGCCCTGGGCGCGGCCCTGGCTGTCGGGGCCCACGCCGTTGTACGGCAGGGTGTAGTCATAGGTGCGGGCGGTGCGGTCGTGCACCTCGCCGCTGTGCTCCGGCAGTGCATGGCCCAGGCCCACGACGACGGCGCTGCCGCTGCGCATTTCCGGTCCGCGGGCGCTGCGGTTGTGTACCAGCTGGGCGATGAAGGGGAACATCAGATTCCCGTCCAGCACATAGATCACCGGCCAGCCGCCAGCCGGTGCCGTGCCCTCCGGGACATACACCAGCACGCGGTGCTGGCGTGCCGCGTTGCTGCCCGGCAGCGGGGCGGCCGGCAGGTCGAAGCTGCGCACCCCCGGCATGGACCAGGGCTGCCAGTGTTGCGCGTTGGACGAAGGCGTCATGGATGCTGTCGATTCCGCCTGGGTGGCACAGCCCGCCAATGCCAGAGCCGGGGCGGCGAGGGCGCCGGTGAGCCAGTCACGGCGGGAAGGGGTATACGGGCTGGAGGCAGGCAGTTCAGACATGGAGAGCAATCACGGCAAGAGCGAAATACGGGCGCACGGCAGCAGATGCCGTGCATCCGCCGGAGTGTAGTTGATATTCATTCGCAATAAGAGCGTGAGCGGCCGGCGATGGCGCTGCAGCTGGGACGACAGCGCGGCGGTACGCCTCTGCAGCGGGCATGCCGTGTGCGCCAGCGACCATGGCGGCGCTGCCCGGACCCGTCGCCCAGGCGGTTGGCCGCCGCAGGCCGGGCGGGCATACTCAGGCGCTTGTGATGAGGAGTTTCCAAGCATGACCACTTTCACCCTGAGCAGTCCCGACATTCCCGCTGGCGGCAGCGTGCCCGCCCACTTCGAGGCCGATGTGTTTGGCTGCGGCGGTCGCAACGAATCGCCCGTGCTGCAGTGGACCGGTGCCCCGGCCGACGCCCAGAGCTTTGCCGTGACCGTGTACGACCCGGACGCACCCACCGGCAGCGGCTGGTGGCACTGGCTGGTGGTGGACCTGCCCGCAGGCACCAGCGAACTGTCGGCCAATGCCGGCGCCAAGGGCAGCCGGACCTTGCCCGCTGGCGCGCGCCAGATGCGCAACGACTACGGTGCCTTTGCCTGGGGCGGCATGTGCCCCCCGCCCGGTGACAAGCCGCACCGCTACATCTTCACCGTGCACGCGCTGTCGGTGCCCAAGCTGGACATCCCGGACGACGCCACGGCCGCGCTGACCGGTTTCATGGTCAACGCCACCACCATCGCCAAGGCGTCGTTCACCTCGACCTACGCCCGTCCGGCGTAAGGGATCGGTTCAGCCGCCCTGCACCGGGCGGCCCATGGCAGACAGCCGGGCTGGAGGATCCAGTCCGGCTGTTTTTTTGTGCTTAGTGCACGCCGGGTGGCGGCCGCCCGCGTTCAGCTGAAGACTTCGTCGCGGGCGCTGTCGGCCAGGTGGGAGACATCGCCCCAGCCGACCAGGCTCAGGCCGCCCGGTGTCCACAGCAGGCGGTTGATGGCGGCGTTGCCGAGCTCCCAGGTGCGCGGGGCCTGCAGGTCCTGGTGGGTGGCCAGGCGGTAGAGCACGTCCATCACGCCGCCGTGCGCCACCAGCGCAATCTGGCCGCCGGTGTGCTGGGCGGCCAGCCGCTCCACCGTGTGCTGGATGCGGCTTTTCAGCATGGCCAGCGATTCGCCCCCGCCATCGGGCACGAAGTCCGGGTCGCGCTTGCGCCAGCGCAGCGCCTGCTCGGGCTGCTCGGCCTCGATTTCCTTGAAGGTGCGGCCTTCGAAGCTGCCGAAGCAGCGTTCGCGCAGACCGCTGTCCAGCACCAGGGGCGCGCCGGTGGTGCCGGCCACGGCCTGGGCGGTGGTCTGGGCGCGGGCCAGGTCGCTGCTGTAGATGGCGTCCAGCCGTTCGCCCGCCAGTGCCTCGCCGGCGCGTGCCGCCTGCCACAGGCCGATGTCGTTGAGCGGAATGTCCAGGTGGCCCTGGATGCGGGCGTCCACGTTCCAGGCGGTTTCGCCGTGGCGGATGGCAATGATGCGGGTGGCTTGCATGCGGAAAAGCCCTGGCACACAGCAGGCTGCGCCGAGGCGGGGAAACCAAGGATCGGTGCGCACCCGCAAGGGTGGCCCGGCGTTCGGCCCATGGGCCTGTCAAACCATTGTCACGCAAAAGCGGCAGGGGGGCTGCGGTCGCGGTTTTGCTGCACTGCATGAGCGAGCGCCGTGTAGGGAAATAGCCCGCATGCAGACCTTTCCGCTAGCCTTGTTTGACATCTTTGGCGGCGCTGCCAGCCTTCGTGGCCTGCGATGCCGTCAGCCGGTGGTCAGCTTGCACGGACGGTACGGTAGCCAAGCCTGCTACAAATAAAAAAGCGTGCAGCGGCCTAGGGAAACTCCCAAAAGCTAACTACTAATTCGAATAAAAAAACAAGATATAATATCATTCTGGTTATATGTTGCACTGGCCGGGTACGCATCTTGCTGCCGGCTGCATTCCCTCTCGACTGCCCGTTGCGGGCACTGACCTTTCTCGGAGACTTTCATGACCTTGAAGACCCTGGGCACTGCCCTGCTGGCCGCTGGCCTGTTGACTTCGGTGGGCCTGGCCCAAGCGGACACCGTGCGCTGGGCACGTTCGGCCGACGTGACCACGCTGGACCCCCATGTGTTCAACACCGGCACCAACTTCGTGCTGATGCACCAGATGTATGAAACCCTGGTGAACCGCAGCGCCGACGGCAAGCTGGAGCCCACGCTGGCGCTGTCGTGGAAGATGACCAGCGACCCCAGCGTGTGGGAGTTCAAGCTGCGCCCGAACGTGAAGTTCCATGACGGGACGCCGTTCACCGCCAAGGATGTGGTGTTCTCGCTGAACCGTGCCCGGGGCCCGAATGCGCAGGTGAAGTCGCTGCTGGCTTCGGTCGAAGACATCAAGGCCGTGGACGACCTGACGGTGCACGTGAAGACCAAGGGCCCGAACCTGATCTTCCCGAACAACCTGACCAATCTGTTCATCATGAGCGAGAAGTGGTCCAAGGACAACGGCGCCGTGGATACGCAGGACGCCACCAGCAAGACCGAAAACGGTGCCACGCGCGCCGTCAACGGCACCGGCCCCTATGTACTGGCCAGCCGCGAAGTCGATTCCAAGACGGTGATGAAGCTCAACCCCAACTACTGGGGCAAGGGCAAGGCCCCGCTGCAGGTGACCGAGCTGGTCTATCTGCCCATCAAGTCGCCCGCCACCCGTGTGGCCGCGCTGCTGTCGGGTGAAGTCGACTTTGCCCAGGACATTCCTGCGCAGGACGTGGCACGCCTGAAGCAGGACAGCAAGCTGCGCATCAACGAAGGTCCGGAAAACCGTTCCATCTTCCTGGGCCTGAATGTGGGTGCGCCCGAGCTCAAGAGCAGCAATGTGAAGGGCAAGAACCCGTTTGCCGACCCCAAGGTGCGCCAGGCGGTGGAGCTGGCCATCGACCGCGACGCCATCAAGCGCTCGGTGATGCGCGGCCTGTCCATCCCTTCGGGCGTGATGGCGCCGTCGTTCGTGAATGGCTATGAAAAGGCCATGGCCGCCTATCCCAAGGCGGATGTGGCCAAGGCCAAGGCCCTGCTGGCCGAAGCCGGCTACCCCAACGGCTTTACCGTCACGCTGCACACCCCCAACGACCGCTATGTGAACGATGAAGCCATCAGCACGGCCGTGGCCGGCTTCCTGGGCCGCATCGGCATCAAGACCGAAGTCTCGGCCCGTCCCATCGCCATGCACAGTGTGGGCATCGTGAAGGCGGAAAGCGACTTCTACCTGTACGGCTGGGGCGTTCCCACCTACGACTCGGCCTACATCTTCGACTTCCTGGTCGCCACCCGCGGCAAGGAAGGCCGTGGCGCCCAGAATGCCACGCACTACAGCAATGCCGAGCTGGACAACAAGATCATCTCGCTCTCGTCCGAAAGCGACAAGGCCAAGCGCGATGCCACGATCAAGCAGATCTGGGACGTGGTGCAGAAGGAGCGTTTCTACATTCCGCTGCATGACCAGGTGATCCACTTCGCGTCGGTCAAGAAGATCAACGTGCCGGTGCACCCTGACAACGTGCTGCACTTCAAAGACGTCAAGTTCGTGAAGTAAAAGTCTATGCTGGTCCATCTGCTGCGCAGGCTGGGCCAGTCAGTCTTGGTACTGCTGGCCGTCTCCTTTATTTCCTTCATGGTGTTCCGCCACATCGGCGATCCCACCATCAGCCTGCTGGGCGAGGACGCAACGCTCGAAGAGCGCGAAGCGCTCACCGAAGAGCTGGGTTTCAACAAGTCCGTTCCCCTGCAGTACCTGCACTATGTGGGCAAGGTGCTGCAGGGCGATCTGGGCATTTCCTACCGGCTCAAGCGGCCGGTGGCCGACATCATTGCCGAGCGCCTGCCCGCCACGCTGGAGCTGGCGCTGACCGCCGCGGTCTTTGCGTTGCTCATCGGTGTGGTGCTGGGGGTGTACACCGCGCTGCGGCGTGAAGGCTTTTTCAGCCGCGCCATCATGACGGTGTCGCTGGTGGGGGTGTCGCTGCCCACCTTCCTGATCGGCATCGGCCTGATCTACCTGTTCGCGGTGGAGCTGCGCTGGCTGCCCTCGTTCGGACGGGGCGAGACGGTGAGGATCGGCGGCTGGGAAACCGGGCTGCTGACCGCCTCCGGCCTGGCGGCCATCATCATGCCCGCCATCACGCTGGGCTTCTACAACATGACCTTGATCATGCGGCTGGTGCGGGCCGAGATGCTGGAGGTGCTGCGCTCCGACTACATCCGCTTCGGCCGTGCCCGCGGCCTGAAGGAACGGGATCTGTATTTCGGCCATGCGCTGCGCAACACGCTGATTCCCGTCATCACCATTGCCGGTCTGCAGATCGGCTCGCTGATCGCCTTTGCCATCGTCACCGAAACGGTGTTCCAGTGGCCGGGTGTGGGCCTGCTGTTCATTTCCTCCATCCAGGGCGTGGACGTGCCCTTGATCGCTGCCTACCTGATGTTCATTGCGCTGCTGTACGTGGTGATCAATCTGCTGGTGGACTTTTTGTACGTGCTGGTGGACCCCCGCCTGCGAAAGAAATAAGGGGGCAGCATGACTGACACCGTGAAACAAGAAGTGGCGCAGCCGCTGCCGCGCGGCTGGAAGGCCAGCGATTCGCCGGTCAAGCGTGCCTTTGCCAAGTCGCGCCTGGTGCAGGTGGCCTGCGGCACGCTGCTGCTGATCGTGCTGGCCACCATCTTTGCGCCTTTGCTGGCCTGGCAGAACCCGTTCGATCCGGCCAACCTGGATTTGATGGATGCCTTCACCGCTCCCTGGAGCCAGGGCATGGGCGAGGCCTTCTACCCGCTGGGGGCGGACGACCAGGGCCGCGATGTGTTCAGCGCCATTCTGTATGGCCTGCGCATGTCGGTCTTTGTGGGCGTGTCCGCCGTGGCGCTGTCGCTGATCATCGGCGTGCCGCTGGGGCTGATCGCCGGCTACGCCGGTGGCTGGTTCGACACGCTGCTGATGCGCATTGCGGACATCCAGCTCACCTTCCCGGTGATCCTGGTGGCCCTGCTGATCTTCGGCATTGCCCGCGGCCTGCTGCCCGAGGGCTACCGCGACGACATGGCGGTGTTCGTGATCATCGTGGCCATCGGCCTGTCGGACTGGGTGCAGTACGCCCGTACCGTGCGCGGTGCGGTAATGGTGGAAAAGCAGAAGGATTATGTGCTGGCCGCCCAGCTGATCGGTCGTTCGCAGACCGCCATCCTGACCAAGCACATCCTGCCCAACCTGCTGGCGCCGATCCTGGTGATTGCGACCATCAGCTTTGCCCACGCCATCGTGGCGGAATCCACGCTGTCCTATCTGGGCGTGGGCCTGCCGCCCACTTCGCCTTCGCTGGGGACCTTGATCCGCATCGGCCAGGGCTTTCTGTTCTCGGGGGAGTGGTGGATCCTGCTGTTCCCCTCGCTGGTGCTGCTGGCGCTGGCGCTGTCCGTCAACCTGGTCGGCGACTGGCTGCGTGACGCCCTGAACCCCAAGCTGCAATGACCATGACCACTGACACCATCCCTACCGTGGCTGACGGTGATGTGCCCGTGCTGCGGGTGCGCCACCTCAGCGTCACCTTCGATACCTACAAGGGCCCGGTGCATGTGCTGCACGACGTGTCCTTCGACATTGCGCGCGGCGAAATCCTGGGCGTGGTGGGCGAATCGGGCGCAGGCAAGTCCATGACCGGCTCGGCCGTCACCGGCTTGATCGAACCGCCGGGCCGCATCTCCGGCGGCACGGTCGAGCTGTTCGGTCAGCGCATCGACCAGCTCACCGGCGAAGACCTGCGGCGCATCCGCGGCAAGCGCATCGGCACCATCTTCCAGGACCCGCTGACCAGCCTGAACCCGGTCTACACCGTGGGCCGGCACCTGGTGGAAACCATCCGCACCCATTTGCCCGTCAGCGAGAAAGAGGCCGAGGCCCGCGCGCTGGCGCTGCTGGAGGAAGTGGAGATTCCCCATGCCAAGGAACGCCTGGCGCAGTACCCGCACCAGTTTTCTGGCGGCATGCGCCAGCGGGTGGCGATTGCGCTGGCGCTGTGCGCCGAGCCCGAGCTGATCATTGCCGACGAGCCCACCACGGCGCTCGACGTGTCCGTGCAGGCACAGATCATTGCCTTGCTGCGCAAGGTCTGCAAGGAGCGCGGTGCCGCAGCCATGCTGATCACCCACGATATGGGCGTGATCGCCGAGACGGCCGACCGTGTGATGGTGATGTACCAGGGCCGTGTGCTGGAGACCGGCCCCGTGCGCCAGGTGCTGGATGCGCCGCACGAGCCCTACACCCAGGTGCTGATGGCGGCCATTCCCAGCGTGCACCAGCGCGTGGTGCGCCTGCCGGTGCCCGAAGTGGGCGGTGGTCCGGTGCCGGCCGCCGTGCCGTGGACGCCCAAGGCGAGCGCTGCCGATACCGTGGGCGCGAAGCCGCTGCTGGAGGTGCAGAACCTGGGCAAGGACTACGACCTGTCCAGCGGCTGGCTGGCCCGGCTGCTGGCGCGCGAGGAGAAGAAGATCCTCAAGGCCGTAGACGGTGTGTCCTTCAGCATCCGCAAGGGCACGACGTTTGGCCTGGTGGGGGAGTCCGGCTCGGGCAAATCCACCGTGGCGCGCATGGTGGCGGGACTGACGCCGCCCACGCGCGGCACCATCCTGTTCGACGGCGTGGACAAGTGGAGCCCTGCGGCCCAGACCGTGGCCATGCGCCGGCGTTTCCAGATGATCTTCCAGGACCCGTATGCCAGCCTGAACCCCCGTTGGACGGTGGAGGAGCTGATTGCCGAGCCACTGCAGGTGCTGGGCATCACCCGCAACAAGGACGAAACCGCTGCACGCGTGCAGGAGGCGCTGCGCCGCGTGCGCATGAAGCCGGACGACGCCAAGAAGTACCCGCACCAGTTCTCCGGCGGGCAACGCCAGCGCATCGCTGTGGCGCGTGCCCTGGCCAGCCAGCCGGAATTCATCATCTGCGATGAGCCCACGTCCGCGCTGGACGTGTCGGTGCAGGCCCAGGTGCTGAACCTGATGCGCGATCTGCAGGACGAGTTCGGCCTGACCTATCTGCTCATCAGCCACAACCTGGCGGTGATCCGCCACATGTGCGACGACATCGGCGTGATGCAGCGCGGCAAGCTGGTGGAAGCCGGTGAGGCCGCTGCCGTGCTCGACGCCCCGCAGCATGCCTACACCCGCGAGCTGATGGCGGCGATTCCGGACATTGCCCACGTGCATGCCTGAACCCGGTGCCCGTCATGGACGGGCACCGCTGCCAGCGCCCCCTCCAACGAGGCACCGGCCTGCGGCTGCAGCGCCGCGCGGGGTCAGTCCTGTGCTCTGTCCTGTGTGGCGGCCTCGGGGTTGACGAGCTGCGTGCGCAGCGTGGTCAGGATTTCTTCGGACAGCGCCGGGTTGCCGGCCGCCGTGGCGCGTGCCAGCACCAATGCGCCCACCATGCTGGACAGCATGGTGATGGTGCGTGCGCGTTCCTCGGGCGTGGCAGGGCGTTGGTCGCGTGCGCTGGCAGGCATCAGGGCGCGGGCAAAGCGCTGGATGTTCTGCTCCACGCCCTGGGCAAACACCGCTGACATCTCCGGCCCGGCGCGGGCCGCATCCACGGCCAGCGCCGCAGCAGGGCAGCCGTTGCCAGGGTGGTCGCGGTGGGTGGTGGACAGGTAGCTGTCCACCAGGGACTGCAGCAACTGCTCGGGCCCGGCGTCAGCGCGCGGTGTGTCCAGCGCCTCCAACGGCGTGATGGTCCAGTCGAAGGCCCGCAGGCAGGCCTCGCGCGCCAAGGCATCCTTGGACTCGAAATGGCGGTACAGCCCGCCGTGGGTCAGGCCGGCGTCGCGGGTGATGTCGGCCACGCCGACGCCGGCCAACCCGTGCTCCCGGTACAGGCGGGCGGCGGCATCGACGATGCCGGCGCGGTTCTCTGCAGCTTGTGCCTTG
The DNA here is from genome assembly GCF_006740045.1 of Comamonas terrigena NBRC 13299. Lineage (NCBI taxonomy): Bacteria > Pseudomonadati > Pseudomonadota > Betaproteobacteria > Burkholderiales > Comamonadaceae > Comamonas > Comamonas terrigena. Next base: position 4,151,418 of record NZ_AP019749.1, on the reverse strand, counting down.
GATACTTTCATGGTTTTAGATGATGCTAATCATCAAAACAATTATGATGATGCCTCTCATCATAAGTGCCGGGCTTCCCGGCTGCCTACCATGAAGCAGTTTTCCCTCTCCATTGCCCTGCCGCTTGTGGCGCCGATGCTGGCCGGAGGCCGGGCATGAGCCGCCGCGTCGTGATTACCGGCCTGGGGCTGGTCTCGCCCCTGGGCTGTGGCGTGGAGCTGGCCTGGCAGCGTCTGCAGGCCGGGCAGTCCGGCATCCGTGCGCTGGATGCGGCCGTGTGCGACGGCATCGACACCCGCATCGGCGGACGCGTCCCGGGTCTGGAAGAAGACCCCGAAGGGGGCTGGAACGCCGATGCCGTGGTGTCGGCCAAGGACCAGCGGCGCATGGACCGCTTCATCACGTTCGCACTCGGGGCGGCGGACCAGGCGCTGGCCCAGGCCGGCTGGCACCCGCAGGACGAGGTGGCGCGGCAGCGCACGGCCACGGTGATTGCATCCGGCATTGGCGGCTTCGGGGCGATTGCCGACGCTGTGCGCACCACCGACACCCGGGGACCGGGGCGGTTGTCGCCCTTCACGGTGCCGTCGTTTCTGGTGAACCTGGCGGCCGGTCAGGTGTCGATACGCCATGGTTTCAAGGGACCGATTGGCGCGCCCGTCACCGCCTGTGCGGCCAGCATTCAGGCCGTGGGCGATGCGGCGCGGCTGATCCGGGCGGGCGAGGCCGATGTGGCCTTGTGCGGCGGCAGCGAAGCCTGTATCGACCGGGTCAGCCTGGGCGGCTTTGCGGCGGCCAAGGCGCTGTCCAGCGGCTTCAACGACCAGCCTGAAAAGGCCTCGCGCCCCTTCGATGCAGCACGGGACGGCTTTGTGATGGGCGAGGGTGCCGGCATGCTGGTGCTGGAGTCGCTGGAGCATGCACTGGCCCGTGGTGCCCAGCCGCTGGCCGAAGTGCTGGGCTACGGCACCTCGGCCGACGCCTACCACATCACCGCCGGCCCCGAGAGCGGGGAAGGTGCGTTGCGGGCCATGCAGGCGGCGCTGGCCCAGGCCGGTCTGCAGCCTGGGCAGATCCAGCACCTGAACGCCCATGCCACGTCCACCCCGGTGGGGGACCGGGGCGAGCTGGCGGCCATCCGGACCCTGTTTGGCGCCGCCATGGTGCAAGGCCAGGGGCCGGCCATCACCGCCACCAAATCCGCCATCGGGCATTTGCTGGGGGCGGCTGGGGGCGTGGCCAGTGTGTTCACCGTGCTCGCGCTGCGCGACCAGACCGTGCCACCGCTGCTGAATCTGGCGCAGCCCGATGCCTGGGCTGAGGGCATGGACCTGGTGCGTGGCCAGGCACGGCCGGTGGCCATGGCGCATGCGCTGCTCAACGGTTTTGGCTTTGGCGGTGTCAATGCCTCGCTGGTGCTGGGGCGCTACCCGGGCTGAGCCCCGGGGCGGTACGCGGCCATGAAAAAAGGCTTGCCGTAGGCAAGCCTTTGGTTCCTCTGGCGCCATCCGGCAGCGCTGGCGCTGTGGTCTGCGCCAGCGCTGCGAGATTCAGAGCAGTGACTGGGCATTGTTCAGCACAAAGTCGCAGGCTTTTTCCTTCACGTTGCTCTTGACCTTGTCCAGGCTGAAGCTCTTGCCGTCCGAACCGGTGACCATGCCCATCAGGCCGTTCTGGTAGCCCTGGTCCTTGGGCTCTTCCTTCTGGCCCAGGCCCAGCTTGCCCAGCAGCTGGTCTTTCACCTGGCTGGCCTTGTCGGCGTTCAGGTAGTTGTTCTTCATGCAGTAGGTGATCACGCCGGCGGCATTGCTGGCCGTGCCCGATCCGGTCAGGCCGCCCAGCCCCAGGGCCGACAGTCCGGCCGCACTGCCAGTGCTGCCGCTGTTGCCGCCCAGCAGCCCGCCCAGACCGGAGCTGCTGCCTTCGCTGGCTGCGCTACCCGAGCCACTGCCCAGCTTGGAGGCACCGTCGCGCAGTGCATCGCCCCAGCCTGCGGCCTGGGCGGGCAGGGTGGCGGCGGCGAGGGTGGCGGTCAGCAAGGCGGTGGCAAATGCGGTTCTCATGGTGTGTCCTTTGCAGCAGCGCCCGGCAAGGTGGTGGGAGCGGAGGCTCGGCGCGGGCGAGGACTGCAAGGTAGCACGCGGCCAGGGCGACGTCATGCCGCAAATGTGGAAGATTGCAACGCCGTTGTCACAGTTTGTGAGTTCCCGCGCGCGCGGGTGTCCGGGCACGCCAGGGCCGGGCGCAGCGGTGCTTGGCCCCGGACGGCCGCCGCTCAGTCGAGCAGGGCTGCCACTTCCTGGGGGGTGAGGTAGCGCTGGAACTCCACATGCGGATCCTGCGCGGCGTGGCAGGCGCTGGTGAAACCGGACCAGCGGCGGCTGCAGCCGCCTTCGCCGTCCAGCGCGATCAGCACGCGCAGGCCCTGGCGGGAGGCAAAGCTGCGCAACGGGGCTTCGCCCCAGGCCCAGGCCATGGGATTGACCAATTGGCCCCCGGCATAGGCCGTGGCCTGCAGCCACTGGAAGGCCGCGGTGTCCGAGTCGGCGTCGTCGTCCACATCGCCGTCTACATCGCTGTCCATATCGGCAGTCGGGGCGCCATCGGATGCGTCGGATGCAGCGTCTGCGGCGTCCCAGATCTCCGGGCGCACGCGCAGTGCCTGGCCGTGGTGGCGGATCAGCCGTTGCAGCATCGAAAACGCATGAAAGCCGTTGTTGGCGGCATGCACGCGGGCGATGAAGCCCGTGCCCGATGCTGGCAGCACCACGGCCAGCGCGTCCTCGTAGCTGATGTCGGCGGCCAGCACCAGGTAGTACAGCTGCTCGAACGGCAGGCTGTCGCTGCGGTGCAGGGTGGCCAGCAGTGCTTGCAGTGCGCTGTGGGCCAGAAAATCGGCATGGTTGCGCCGATCGCGCAGAACCATGGTCATCAGCGGCAGCACCAGCAGGTCGGCCGCCTGGTGCAGCAGCTCTACTTCCCAGCGCTGGTCGCGGGGGACGGCGGCCATCTGTGCCTGGGCATCTTCCCAGGCCTGCAGCGCCGCGGGGTCGGGGGGCTCCGTGTCGTCCTCTTCCACCGCTTCGGCGCAGTAGGGTTGCAACTGCTGCAGCCAGCGGTACAGCAGGTCCAGGGCCACCGGGAACAGCACGCGCGGGTCGGCATCGTCCTCCACCAGAGTGCCGCACATCAGGGCCAGCATGGCCGCGCGCTGGGGCGGCAGCTCGGGCAGCAGGGTGGCGCAGCCTTGCAGGATGGATGCGGTGTGCAAGGGATCGCGGGCCCGCTGGTAGAGCGTGGCCAGCGCGGGGCGGGCGAAGAAGGTGGCGATGGTTTCCTGTGCATCGGCGCAGGACAGGGGATGGCGCAGCAGGGCCAGCAGATCGGCGGGGAAGTCGGCGGTGTCCAGAGGCATGGCGGTGGATGGTAGCCGAGTGCGTGGCGTGCACCGCGCAACCGTGCGGCTGGTAGCGCCTCCTGCCGGCGCCGCCGGCAGCGATCACGCAGGCCGCAACTGGCCGCGCAGGTCGATGCGCAGTCTGCGCGGCCCCTGGTCGGGCTGCGGGGCGTGCAGCGCCTGCTGCATCAGGCCCGCCAGGGTGCGGGCCACGGCCGGGTGCTGCTGCAGGTGGGCGGCCACGCGGTGGTCGGCCCCTTCCAGCACGATGTGCTGCAGGCGGGCGCCGGCGGCATCGGCCAGGGCGCTGAACACCTCGGCGGGGATGGGACTCCACACGGTGTGGTGGCTGCCATCGGGCCGCTGCAGCGTGGTTTCTCCGGCGGCGCGGCCGGCCGGGGCACCGTGGGCCGTGGCCTGCAGGCCATCCCATTCGCCCTGGATCAGCAGCAGCCGGCCGGCAAACCGGCGCACAAAGTCCAGCGAGCGCGACTGCAGAAAGCCGAAGGGGGTGGAGATCGCCTCCCGGAACGGGGCGCCAAAGTGGGGGGCGCTCCAGGCGGCTTCCGGGTACAGCGCCGGGCCGCACAGGGCCAGCACCTGGATCTGGTCGGCATGGTGTTCGGCCACGCGCATGGCCAGTGCGCCGCCCATGCTGGAGCCGTAGACCATGCGCAGTTGCGGTCCCAAGCGCGCGGCAAAGCGCAGCGCTTCCTGCAGGTTGTGGGCCAGCGATGTCTGCTCTACCGGCATCGGCGAATCCGGCCCGTGGCCGGACAGGCTGGGGGCCAGGCTGCCCACGCCCAGCTGCTGCAGCGGTGCCAGCAGGCCGTTCAGGCGCTGGAGATTGGAGCGCGCACCGTGCAGGGCCAGCAGCGGGCAGTCGGCTGCCGCCCCGGCGGGGCGCAGCTGACCCGGCAGGCGGTAGCCCGCAAATGCTTCGGAACAGGCTGCGGTGGCGGCGTCGGCAGCCAGTACGTCCGGGGCCTCATCGGCTCCCTGTGCGCCGCGCGCGTTCACGGTGTGCTGCGCGGCGCGGTGGCGGGTGTAGCACTTGCCGGTGTGGCGGCAGCCCCGGTTGCCTCCGGGGCCTGGTTGGCTGGCAGCTGCTGGATGGTGGAGCGCACCGCGCGGTCGCCCTGGGGCGGATGGGGGAAGCCGGTCAGCGCGGCGTCGAACAGCACGCTGTAGATCACGCGGTCGTCGGTCCAGACCTCGTCATAGGCGGCCGAGGTCTCGTAGACGATTTTCTGGGTCTGCTGGTCGCGCATCACCAGCTTGACGGAGCGGTAGTACACCATGGGGGGCGCGTCCATCATCCAGCTCATGCCCATGCCGCCGCCCCAGCGGCCGCCATAGCCCAGGCCCCAGCCAAACATCGGGCCGGGCGGGCCGTAGTACGGCCAGTTGTTGGCCCGGCCGTAGCTGGCTGCGGCCATCACCTGGACCACCAGCTTGGCCTTGCCCGGGGTTTCGTCGCGGGTCAGGCCCACACGCTGCAGCGACTGTTCCGCCTGGCGCTCGATCAGCGCAAAGCTTTGTTGCTGGGCCATGGAAGGCAGCAGCTCCATGCGGTAGGTGGGGGGCACGGGCAACTGGGCCAGCGTGGAGTAGCTGCTGACGCTGCTGGTGATCTCGCGCGGGCCGGAGGCGCAACCGGCCAGTGCCAGCGCGGCGGCTGCTGCGACGGCCAGTGCCAGGCGGCGGGATGTCAAAAGGTGGTGCGACATAGAAAGCTCCCGGTCGGTGCGGCGGCCATGCAGGCCGCCTTCATGCAGATTGTGACCCGTTTGTGGCCTGGCAAGTTCCGGGCCGCTGCACAGGTACAGGTCAGCGGGCACAAAAAAGCCCCGCAGGGCGGGGCTGGATGCCGGGGCAGGCGGGGCCATGCCCAGAGGGACAGGGCGGTCAGCCCAGCTGCACCACCTGCAGGCCGCCGGGCAGGGCGGACGCGGTCGGCAGCTCTTCGTGGTCGAAAGCCATGTCGCCATTCGGGTCGGCAATGCCAGTGGCCTTGGCGTCCTTGAAGTTGTGCAGCTGGGGATCCATCATGTGCGTGGTCACGATATTGCCCATGGCGCGGAACATGCTCTCGATGCGACCGGGGAACTTCTTGTCCCACTCACGCAGCATCTCGCCAATGGCCACACGCTGCAGGCCGTCCTGGCTGCCGCAGAGATTGCAGGGAATGATGGGGAAGTTCTGGTACTGCGCCCAGCGGGTGGTGTCCTTCTCGGGCGCATAGGCCATGGGGCGGATCACCACATGCTTGCCGTCGTCACTGACCAGCTTCGGGGGCATGCCCTTCATGCGGCCGCCGTAGAACATGTTCAGCATCAGCGTCTGCACGATGTCGTCGCGGTGGTGGCCCAGCGCCACCTTGGTGCAGCCCAGCTCGTCGGCCACCTTGTACAGGATGGCGCGGCGCAGGCGCGAGCACAGGCCGCAGGTGGTCTTGCCCTCGGGCACCACGCGCTTGACCACGCTGTAGGTGTCCTGGGTTTCGATGTGGTAGTCCACGCCGATGGACTTGAAGTACTCGGGCAGGATGTGGTCGGGGAAGCCGGGCTGCTTCTGGTCCAGGTTCACGGCCACCAGGTCGAACTTCACCGGCGCGCGCTTTTGCAGCTTGCGCAGGATGTCCAGCAGCGTGTAGCTGTCCTTGCCGCCGGACATGCAGACCATGATCTTGTCGCCTTCTTCAATCATGTTGAAGTCGGTGATGGCCTTGCCCACTTCGCGGCACAGGCGCTTTTCCAGCTTGATCTGTTCGCGTTCGATCTTGATCTTGCCGGGCTTGGCGTCGGCGGCGGTGGTTTCGTCTGCCGCGGGTTCTTCGGCAATCCAGGGGTTGTCAGTCACAGCATTCATGGGGGTCACCATTGTCCGGTTTCGATGCGAATGGCCACTTCGCAGTCGTCAAAAATTTCCAGTTTTGCAATCTTCACGCGCACGCCGTACACGCCGGGCAGCAGCATCAGGCGCTGGGCCAGCTTGCCGATCAGGCTCTCGAGCAGGTTCACATGCTCGGCGGTGCACTCGTCGATGATGATCTGGCGCACCTTGCGGTAGTCCAGCACATGGGTGATGTCATCGTCCTGCGGGCGCAGCGGCTGGGGGCCCAGGTTCAGCTCCGCGTCCACCTGAATCGGCTGGGGCGCGGTTTTCTCGTGGGCCAGAATGCCCAGATTGGCGTTGAAACGCAGGCCGGTGAGGGTCAGCGTCTGGCTGCCTGTCGCAGCGTGGGTCATGGTTGTGCTTCGGTTAAAAGCGCTGCAGCGTCCGGGCGCAGACGGAAGGTCTCCACGCCCACGGCCTCGCAGTCGGGGTATACATCGGGTTTGCTGGTGGCCACGCGGGCGGCCACCACACCGGGGTGGGCCAGCAGCGCGTCCAGGATGGCATCGCCCAGGGTTTCCTGCAGCCCGATGTGTCCCTGGCCCACGGCCCGGTGCACCACTTGGCGCACAAAGTCGTAGTCCACCACTTCCTCGATGGCATCGCGCTGCGGCGTGCTGGTGTGCAGCGGCACGTACAGATCGATGTCAAAGCGCATGCGCTGGGGCGCTTCGCGTTCGAAACCATGGATGCCGATGGACGCCTGCACCTGCAGGCCGCGCAGAAACAGCCGGCGGCATTGTGCCAGCAAGGCGGAAACAGCGTGCGGGCTGGGAAATGGCGAGGTCATGGGGAAATAGTGAAAAAGTGGGCGTGGGTGCCTCTGGCGGTGCTCAGGCGCCGTTGTGGACCATGAACATCACGTCGCGCTCCAGCGGCACCAGATGCTGACCATTGTCCACGCTGAGGGATACGCCCGTGATGGCCGGGTTTTCGGCCAGGAATACCGCCGTGCGCGCCACATCGGCTGCCGCCAGCGGGCGGCGCAGCAGGTTGACGCGGGCAGCGCGCTGGTAATTGGCTTCGCTCTGCGGGCCGCTGGGGTACATCAGTCCCGGTGACAGGCCCACCACCCGCACGGCGGGCGCCAGCGCCTGGGCCTGCAGCACCACGGCCCGCTCCAGCGCCAGCTTGCTCAGGGTGTAGGAGAAGTAGTCGGGGTTGAGGTTGTGCACCTTCTGGTCCAGCACATGGATGGCGACCGGGCTGTGGGTGCCGGCCAGCGGTGTCTGGCCCAGGCGCACCGCCCATTCGCCGGCCAGGGACAGCGGTGCCAGCGTGTTGGTGTGCAGCTGGCGGTCAACCCGGCCCCAGTCCAGGTGAAAGTCCTGGGCGCTGTCGGGCTCGAAGGTGGAGGCACTGTTGACCAGGGCCGTGGGCAGGGTGCCGGTGGAAGCGGTGAAGGCATCCAGCAGAGCGGGCAGGGCGGCGCGGTCGGCCAGATCCGCCTGCAGGGCCACGGCCTGCACGCCCAGGGCGCGCAGCTCGGTGCAGGTGGCCTCGGCCGCCTCGCTGCTGCGCAGGTAGTGGCAGGCCACGTTCCAGCCGGCGCGGGCAAAGGCCAGACAGAATTCGCGGCCCAGGCGCAGGCCGCCGCCGGTGATCAGAACCCAGGGTGTCATGTGCGGGGGGCTTTCGTGTGCAGCGCGTGCCAGACGCCGGCCATGAAGAAGGACAGATCCTGGATGAAATACAGGCGCTGTGCCGGCTCCAGCAGGAAATCCTTGGGCAGGCTGCGGTAGAGGATCAGCGCCTGGCAGTCGCTGCCGTCGGCGCACTGCAGCTTGCCGGGGCTGGGGTTGAGCAGGTAGCCCTCGGCTTCGGCGCCCTGCAGGGTGTGGGACAGCGGGCCCAGGACAGGGTCGCCCAGCTGCACGCGCTCATGCAACTGCTGGCCCAGGGTGCGAGGAAAATCCTTGCCCAGCAGCTGGTGGGTCAGGCCCAGCAGCTTGGCGTCGCTGTTCTGGCCGAAAACCAGGGCCAGCACGACCACCAGCACCGGCAGTGACAGGGTGATGAGCTGCATGGCGCGCGAGGCCATATCGTCTTTTTGTGCCCAAAGCCCGTAGGCCAGCATGGTCAGGCCGCCGACAACGACGACAATCATCAACCCGAAGATGACGACGCGCGCCCACAACGGCAGCACCAGCAGGCGCAGCCAGCGCAGCAATTCACTCGAAAGACCCAGTTGGTTGGTAGAGGCAGCGTCGCTCACAAGGCATACATTGAAGGTGGAAGACCCAGGTCTTCCGTCGGGAAGAGACCTGCATGATGGAAAGCTCCGAAAGTTTACCGGGCGCCCTGGCGTCGCACATCCAAAACGCCATGGCCCAGCAGGGCGGCTGGCTGCCGTTCGACCGGTTCATGGCGCTGGCGCTGTACCAGCCGGGCCTGGGCTATTACGCCAACGACCGCGCCAAGTTCGGCCAGATGCCCCAGTCGGGCAGCGATTTCGTGACCGCGCCCGAACTGTCCCCCATTTTCGGCCAGTTGCTGGCCGTACAGCTGGCCGAGGCGCTGGCCAGGACCGGTACCGACGAACTGTGGGAATTCGGTGCCGGCACCGGCGCGCTGGCGTTGCAGGTGCTGCTGGCCTTGCGGGCGCAGGGCGTGCCCGTGCGCCGCTACACCATTGTCGATCTGTCCGGCACGCTGCGGGCGCGCCAGCAGGAGACGCTGGCCGAATTTGCCGGTCTGGTGCATTGGGCGGATGCCTTGCCCGCACAGTTCAGCGGCGTGGTGCTGGGCAACGAGGTGCTGGACGCCATGCCGGTGCAGCTGCTGCAGCGCACCCAGGGGCGCTGGCATGAGCGCGGCGTGGTGGCGGATGGCGCCGGCTTTGCCTGGCAGGACCGGCTGACCGAGCTGCGCCCACCCCTGGAGATCGAGGGCGCGCACGACTACCTGACCGAGATCCACCTCCAGGGCGATGCCTTTGTCCGCACGCTGGGCGAGCGGTTGCAGCGTGGTGCGGCCTTTTTCATCGACTACGGCTTCGGCGAGAGCGAGTACTACCACCCGCAGCGCCACATGGGCACGCTGGTCTGCCACCACCTGCACCAGGTGGACAGCGATCCGCTGGACAAGGTGGGCCTGAAGGACATCACCGCCCACGTCAACTTCACCGGCACCGCCGTGGCGGCGCAGGACGCCGGTTTTGACGTGCTGGGCTACACCACCCAGGCGCATTTCCTCATCAACTGCGGCCTGCAGCAGAAACTGGAGCAGCTCACGCTGGCGCAGCGCGCTCCGGCGCTCAAATTGATGCTGGAGCACGAAATGGGCGAGTTGTTCAAGGTGATCGGACTGGTCAAGGGTGTGCAGGCCTGGGAGGCCTGCGGTTTTGCCCAGGGTGACCGCACCCACCGCCTGTGACGGCGAGAGAGAGCCCCCTCCCATGATCCGCTGGATGCTGCTGATGTTCATGGTGCTGGTGCTGGTCAACAGCGCCACCGGCTGGGTGCGCAAGATCGGCCTGGGCCGGCTGCCGGGGGATGTCACCCTGCGTCTGCTGGGACGTGAGATTTTTCTGCCCTGCGCCAGTTCGGTGCTGCTGACGGTGGGGCTGTTCAGCCTGGTCAAGCTGGTGGCCTGGCTGATGTGAGGAGGTCCAAGGCAGCTTGGGCCCCACCCGGCTTGCAAAACCGGCATCCGGCGTCACCTACAGACATTGCTTTCGACCACGGAACAAGGAACCGCATGACCACGCCCGAGACCCTGCACATCGTCTGCCCCCATTGCCACAAGACCAACCGGGTGGCGGCGGAACAACTGACCAGCGCGCCCGATTGCGGCAGCTGCCACCAGCCGCTGTTCACCGGCGCTCCGGTTGAACTGGACGCCGACAGCTTTGCCCGGCAGGTGGGGCGCAACCAGATTCCGGTGGTGGTGGACTTCTGGGCACCCTGGTGCGGTCCCTGCCGCATGATGGCCCCGGGCTATGCCCAGGCTGCCCAGCAGATGGAGCCGGCCGTGCGCTTTGCCAAGCTGGACACGGAGGCCTTCCCCCATGTGGCCGCACCGTTCAACGTGCGCAGCATTCCCACCATGATCGTCTTCAAGGGCGGCCAGGAAGTCGCCCGCGTCTCCGGCGCCATGCCGCCGGGCGAGATCATGCGCTGGGTGCAGTCGGTGGTGTAGGCCCCTGGAGGGGGGCCGTCCAGGGATTGCAGCCCGGCGGGCGCCAGACCACGCAGCCGCTCAGGCCGGTACGGTGTGCGAGGCCGCCAGTCGCTGCAAGGCCGACACCAGCGCGGCGATGTCTGCTTCGCTGGTGTGCCAGGCCACCGAGGCGCGCACCACGGCGGTCAGGCCCCGGGCCTGCATGTCCAGCGGGGTGTAGCCCATGCCGCTGGCGGCCACCTGGATGTCCTGGGCCAGCAGGGCCTGCTGTACCTGGGCCGGGGTGCAGCCCTCCAGCGTGAAAGGCACGATGCCGCAGCCCGCAGGCGCATCCGGCAGGCTGTGCACGCTTAATCCCGGTACCTGCGCCAGGGCAGCACGCAACTGGGTGGCGCGTTGGGCAATGGCGGCAAAGCGCTGCGGCCAGCCCTGGGCCTGTGCGGTATCCAGTGCGGCCAGCAGGCCGAGCCGCAGGGCCATGGAGGCTTCCGACTGCTCCAGCACCCGCGCATCCTGGCGCAGCACCGGGCCGGTGGGCGTGATGGGGCAGGACACATGGTCCACCGTCATGGGCTGCAGCCGGGCAGCAAAACCGGGTTTCAGGTACACCAGCCCCGTGCCGCGTGGGCCGCACAGCCATTTGCGGCCGGGGGCCGTCAGCGCATCGCACTGCAGCGCCTGGACATCCACGGGGATATGGCCCAGTGCCTGGGCCGCGTCCACGATGTAGGGAATGCCGTGGCGGGCGCAGAGCTGGCCCAGGGCAACGGCGTCATACACCGTGCAGCCGTTGGCGGGAACCCAGGTGAGGGCGACCAGCTTGACGCGCGCATCCACCGAGGCCTGCAGCGCCGCCATGTCCAGTGCACCGCCGGGCGTGCAAGGCATTTCCTCGACCACGCAGCCGGTGCGCGCCTGCAGCTGGCGCAGCATGGCGTAGTTGCCGCCCCATTCCCCGGGGGTGACCAGCACGCGGTCACCGGCCTCCAGCGGCAGCGCACCCACGACGGCGCACCAGCCGTGGGTGTTGCCGGTGGTCAGTGCGATGTCGGCGGGCTGGCAGTGCAGCAGTTCGGCCAGCCGGGCATAGAGCTGCTGGAGCTGGGGCTGCACCTGCTGGGAGGCAATGTAGGCGCCCAGCGCCTGCTCGCGTTGCATGTAGTGGGAGACGGCGTGGAGCACGCTGTCCGGCATCAGACCGCCGGCGGCTTGGTTCAGGTAGTGCATGGAGTCGGTGGTGGGCTGGCCTGCCCAGGTGGCAGGTTGTGCCTCCATGCTACCGCGTGGCGGTGCGCTGACCGCTTTTTCTGGGCAGGGTGCGCATCGCCGCCCTGGATGGCCGGACAGCCCCAGGGGACGTGCCCGTGCGGAATTCAGTTCCAGGAGCTGCGGGAGCCCCGCTGCTGCCAGCCTGCCGGCGCCGGTACGCCGTGCTGGAACACTCCATCCCAGGCAATCAGCGCTTGCTGGCGCAGCGGCTGGCCCAGTTCGTCGGCCAGCAGCAGTTCGGCGCAGGCGTAGACGCGGGAGATCAGGCCTTCGCGCGTGCGGGCGCGCACCAGCAGGCCGGGCAAGCAGCTGCTGGTGGCGCTGTAACAGCCGGTATCGGAATTCCGCTGAACCTGCACACGCAACAACAGGACTGCACCTTGGCGGCCGCACCAGCGCCACAGCGGAAAGCCTACGGGATACATCGTTTTCTCCTGCCCGCAGCGATGGTCTGCGGACGTGATTGCGGGGGCAGCACGCCTCCAGAATGGGGGCGCGGCTGCCAAGACTGCGCGTATGGTGCGTCGCACACATGAATATTGGATGAATCGCGGAACAGATGCGGAGGGGCGTTCAGCAGCGCAGCACCGTGTAGCGCAGGCGGGCCAGGGACAGGGTGTGCTCGGCTTCGGCCTTGACGTCGGGTTTGGCGCGTCGGACGGCGCGCTCCAGCACCGGCAGGCGGGTATCGAGGGCGCTGCATTCCAGCTTGGCCGCAAAGGACAGCTGGCTGCGCCGTGCCGCGATGGCCAGCTGTTCAGGGGTGAGGTTGAGGTTGGGCGACAGCGCCACGGGCCGCAAGGGCTGGGCGGCAGGGGCGGATTCCGGGCGGTACAGCAGCTGCAGGCGTGCGTCTTCCACCGCCAGGCTGCCCGCAAGGCTGCCGCCGAGGCCCAGGGCCAGCGCAATGCCAAGGATCACAGCGTGCAGAGAGGGCATGGTGGTGTGGAGGTGGAACAAGACCCTCCATGGTGCGCGCGGTACCGTGGCATGGCGCAGGCGTCAGCCGGGTTCGGACGTCCGCAGCGTGGCCAGTTCCGCGTCGGTGAACACGCGCGACCGGGTGAGAAAGGCCTTGCCCTCGGGCCCTTCCAGCGAGAAGGTGCCGCCGCCGTGGGTCTCGATCACGTCGATGATGAGCTGGGTGTGTTTCCAGTAGGCGAACTGCGAGACGCTCATGTAGAACGGCAGGCCGCCGATCGTGCCCAACTGCACGTCGCCGGGGCCGATGGTCAGCTCCCCTTCGATATAGCAGTTGGCCGCGCTGTTGTCGCAGCAGCCGCCAGACTGGTGAAAGAACAGGTGCGGCCCGTGCTTGGCCCGGAGCAGTTCGATCAGCTCCAGCGTCGCCGGGGTGGCAATGACACGCTCGACCATGGTTGTCTCCTGTGAATGCACCGCCACCAGCGGGTGCTGCTGGCGGTGCAGGCGCTGCTGACGCTGCAGCCGGGCCTCAGGTGGCGATGTCCAGCACCACCCGGCCTTCGATCTGGCCCTGGTGCATGCGGGCAAAGATGTCGTTGATGTTTTCCAGCTTGTCGGTGGAGACCGTGGCTTTCACCTTGCCCTGGGCGGCAAAGTCCAGCGACTCCTGCAGGTCCAGCCGGGTGCCGACAATGGAGCCGCGCACCGTGATGCCCTTGAGCACCATGCTGAAGATGGGCAGCGGGAAGTCGCCCGGAGGCAGGCCATTGAGCGCAATGGTGCCGCCGCGGCGCACCATGCCCAGCGCCTGCTCGAAGGCCTTGGGTGACACGGCCGTGACCAGCACGCCGTGCGCCCCCTCGATTTCCTTTTGCAGATAGGCCGCCGGATCGGTGTTCTTGGCGTTGACCGTCACCGTGGCGCCCAGCTTGCGGGCCAGTGCCAGCTTGCTGTCATCGATGTCCACGGCCGCCACATTGAAGCCCATGGCCTTGGCGTATTGCACGGCCATGTGACCCAGCCCGCCCACGCCGGAGATCACCACCCAGTCGCCGGGTTTGGCTTCCGTCATCTTCAGGCCCTTGTAGACCGTGACGCCGGCGCACAGCACGGGCGCGATCTCGATGAAGTTCACATTCGACGGCAGGTGGCCCACATAGTTGGGGTCGGCCAGCGCATAGTCGGCAAAGCCGCCGTTGACCGAGTAGCCAGTGTTGGTCTGCGATTCGCACAGCGTTTCCCAGCCGCCGATGCAATGCCGGCAGAAGCCGCAGGCACTGTGCAGCCAGGGCACGCCCACGCGGTCGCCTTCCTTGACGTGCTTGACGTTCTTTCCCACCGCTGCCACATGGCCCACGCCTTCGTGGCCGGGAATGAAGGGCGGGTGGGGTTTGACTGGCCAGTCGCCTTCGGCGGCGTGCAGGTCGGTGTGGCAGACCCCCGAGGCGGCGATCTTCACCAGGATCTGGTCATCGGCCGGGCGGGGGACCGGCATTTCTTCGATGGTCAGCGGTTTGCCAAAAGCGCGCACCACGGCAGCTTGCATGGTCAGGGGAAGCGTCATCCGAACATCTCCTTGAAGCAAGGGGCGCAGCCGCCATGAGGCCGGATACGCCCAGGGCAAGAGCCTGCACATTCCAGGTCTGTGTCTGCTGGTATGGCAGGGCATAGGGCCCCCGGGCCAGGCTGCCCGGTGCGGCATCCATCGTGGAAACCGATAAAAGGTAGGTTGCCATGGTGCAGCTTGCGCACCATCGGCATGGGTGTCAAGAGCGGGGAGGCTGGGGAGGTGCCTGCTGCAGGCCTTGTCTGACCTGCAGCAGGAAACAGCAGGAAACAGGGCTTCAGAAGAAGCCGAGTTTCTGCTCGGAGTAGGAAACCAGCAGGTTCTTGGTCTGCTGATAGTGGGACAGCATCATCTTGTGGTTCTCCCGTCCCACACCCGATTCCTTGTAGCCGCCGAACGCAGCGTGTGCCGGGTAGTGGTGGTAGCAGTTGGTCCACACGCGGCCGGCCTTGATGGCGCGGCCCATGCGGTACGCCACATTGCCGTTGCGGCTCCACACGCCCGCCCCCAGGCCGTAGAGGGTGTCATTGGCCAGGGCCAGGGCTTCTTCCTCGGTCTTGAAGGTGGTCACGGCCAGCACGGGGCCGAAGATTTCTTCCTGGAAGATCCGCATCTTGTTGTGGCCCTTGAAGATCGTGGGCTGCACGTAGTAGCCGCCTTCCAGCTCCGGGCCCAGCTGGGCCTGGGCGCCGCCGATCAGCACCTCGGCGCCTTCTTGCTTGCCCAGGTCCAGATAAGACAGGATCTTGGTCAGTTGCTCCTTGCTGGCCTGTGCGCCCATCATGGAGCTGGGGTTCAGCGGGTCGCCATGCTGGATGGCGGCCACGCGTTTGAGCACCCGTTCCATGAATTTTTCATAGATGGATTCCTGGATCAGCGCACGGCTGGGGCAGGTGCAGACCTCGCCCTGGTTGAAGGCAAACAGCACCAGGCCTTCGATGGCCTTGTCCAGAAAGCTGTCGTCCTGGTCCATCACGTCGGCAAAGAAGATGTTGGGCGACTTGCCGCCCAGCTCCAGGGTGGCCGGAATCAGGCTGTTGGCCGCTGCCTGGGCAATCACCCGGCCGGTGCTGGTGGAGCCGGTGAAGGCGATCTTGGCAATGCGCTTGCTGGTGGCCAGCGGCATGCCGGCTTCGCGGCCAAAGCCGTTGACGATGTTCAGCACCCCCGGCGGCAGCAGGTCGCCGATCAGGCCGGCCAGCACCAGGATGGAGATGGGCGTGGATTCCGCGGGTTTCAGCACCACGCAGTTGCCGGCGGCCAGCGCAGGCGCCAGTTTCCAGGCGGCCATCAGGATGGGGAAGTTCCAGGGAATGATCTGCCCGACCACGCCCAGCGGCTCGTGGAAGTGGTAGGCCACGGTGTCGTTGTCGATCTGGCTGATGCCGCCTTCCTGGGTGCGGATGGCGCCGGCAAAGTAGCGGAAATGGTCGGCCGACAGCGGGATGTCGGCATTCAGCGTCTCGCGGATGGCCTTGCCGTTGTCGATGGTTTCCACATAGGCCAGCAACTCGCGGTTGGCATCGATGCGGTCGGCAATCTGCAGCAGGATGTTGCTGCGCTCGGTGGCCGAGGTCTTGCCCCAGGCATCGGCAGCCGCATGGGCGGCATCCAGCGCCTTGTCGATGTCGGCGGCCGTGCTGCGGGCCACCTTGGTGTAGACCCTGCCGTTGATGGGCGTGACCACGTCGAAATACTCGCCATTGCTGGGAGGCACCCACTGGCCGCCGATGTAGTTGTCGTAGCGGTCTTGGTATTTGTGCAGCGCACCGGACTGACCGGGAAGGGCGTAGGCCATGGCAAATCTCCAGCAACAAAAGGACACAGGGGGTGGATGGGTGTGGGCGTGTTTCCACGAGGCTGTGGGACCCAACCCCTCCATATTCCTCCGTCGTCCTGCCCCCGGGAGAGGCGGTTTTCCCTTACGGGTGTTCCCGCAGCGCAGCACAGGCTCCGGTGTGCCGGGTTCAGTGCGCCGGGTGCAGGGCGTGCAGCGCGGCGGCCACGGCCTGTTCCCGGGCCTGGGCCACGGCGTCGCCAATGGCCTTGCCTTTCAGCCCCCGCTGGGCGGCGGCCTGGGCCACGGGGGCTGTCTCCACGGCCAGGGCCGCATCCAGCGCGGCCTGCAGGCGCGGGCGCTGGGGGTAGGCCGCGTTCTCAAAGCCGGTGCGCCCGCGGGCATCGCATTCGCAGGCCAGCAGGGCTTCGGCAAAGCGCGCCGGCTTGCGGATGGCATCGCAGCGTTCCAGCAGGCGCAGCACGGCGGCGGCATTCAGCTCGCTGCTGCGATGGATGTTGCCGTGCTCGCGCGCCACCACATCGGCCAGTTCCCGGCAGTCATTGGGCACGCGCCAGCGCTCGCACACGGCCTGCAGCAGCCGGGCGCTGCGCTGCTCGTGGCCGATGTGGCGCGGCAGCACATCGGCCGGCGTGGTGCCCTTGCCGAAATCGTGGCACAGGCAGGCAAAGCGCACCGTCAGCGGGGCGTCCAGCCGGGCTGCCATGTCCAGCACCAGCATGGCGTGCACGCCGGTGTCGACCTCCGGGTGGTATTCGGCGCGCTGGGGCACGCCCCACAGGCGGTCCAGCTCGGGCAGCAGGCGCTGCAGCGCGCCGCAGTCGCGCAGCAGGCCGAACATGCGCGAGGGCTGTGCTTCCATCAGCCCGCGGCTGATCTCCTGCCAGACGCGCTCGGGCACCAGGTGGTCGGCCTCGCCGGCGTCCACCATCTCGCGCATCAGCTGCAGGGTTTCGGGGGCCAGTGTGAAATCGGTGAAACGCGCCGCAAAGCGTGCCACGCGCAGGATGCGCACGGGGTCTTCGCGGAAGGCATCGGTCACATGGCGCAGCACCCGGGCCGCCAGATCGGCCTGGCCGCCATAGGGGTCGCACAGGGCGTCTGCGCTGTCCCAATCCGCGGGTGCGGCGATGGCATTGATCGTCAGATCGCGCCGCGCCAGGTCTTCCTCCAGCGTCACATCCGGGGCGGTGTGGACCACAAAGCCGCGGTAGCCGTGGCCGTTCTTGCGCTCGGTGCGGGCCAGCGCATACTCCTCGTGCGTATCGGGGTGCAGGAATACGGGGAAGTCCCGCCCCACCGGGGTGTAGCCCCGGGCCGCCATGTCCTCGGGCGTGGCGCCCACCACCACCCAGTCGGTGTCGTGAAAAGGCCGCCCCAACAGGCGGTCGCGCACTGCGCCGCCAACCATATAGATCTTCATGGCCGAAGTGTAGGCGGGGGCGCCATGCCCTGCAGCCGGTACCCGGGCGCCGCTGCTGGACCCCGGGATGGCGTGCCGGGTATCAGGGCTGGGGCAGGCTGCGCTCGGCCAGCATCCCGCTGGCGGTGCGGTAGGGCTCCTCGAACTCGCGGAAGTCTTTTTCCTCCAGTGCGGCACGGGTCCATTCGCGCACGGACGGCAGGGCCAGCACGCGCTGCACATAGGGCTGGATGTGCTGGGGCAGCGGCAAGGCGTAGCGGTCCAGCCGCAGGCAGACCGGGGCGAAGAAGGCGTCGGCTGCACAGAAGTTGCCAAACAGCAGCGGTCCGCCGTGGGTGGACAGCTGCTGGCCCCACATGTCGATCAGGCGGTAGACATCGTCGCGCACGCCAGCCTGCTCGGCCCAGATCCGGGCGCCCACTTCGGGCAGATGGGCTTCCACATTCATGGGGCAGTGGCTGCGCAGCGCGGTGAAGCCGCTGTGCATTTCGGCGCACAGGCTGCGGGCGCGGGCCCGGTCGGCCACCGGGGTGGGCCAGACGCCCGCCTGCGGAAAGCGTTCGGCCAGGTACTCGGTGATGGCCAGGGTATCCCAGATGGCCAGCCCGTCGTCCACCAGCAGCGGCACCTTGCCGGTGGGGGTCAGCCCCAGCATCGTCTGCTTGAAGTGCGAATCCGGGGCAAAGCTGTCGAAGCGCACCTTCATCTCTTCAAATGGAATGCCCAACTGGCGCAGCACCAGCCAGGGCCGCAACGACCAAGATGAGTAGTTCTTGTTGCCTATGTACAGCTGAAGCATGGGCCGACCTTTCTGTGCCGAGAATGCGTGCAGGGGGCGGGGGAGCGCATGATGTCCTACTGTAGCCGCAGCGCTACATTTGCGGTGTGTAATCGGGCGCTATGCATACCTCGGCCCTTGTCATGTTCTCGGGCGGTCAGGACTCCACCACCTGCCTGGCCCACGCCCTTTCCAAGTACGACCGCGTCGAAACCCTGGGGTTCGACTACGGCCAGCGCCACCGGGTGGAGTTGCAGGCGCGCCACACCGTGCGCGACCGGCTGCGCGCCCAGTTTCCGCAGTGGGCCCCCCGGCTGGGCGAAGACCATGTGCTGACGCTGGATGTGCTGCAGCAGATCGGCGGCTCGTCGCTCACCGAGGATGTGGCCTTTGCGATGCAGGCCGACGGCCTGCCCAACACCTTTGTACCCGGGCGCAATCTGCTGTTTCTGACCCTGGCCGGTGCACTGGCCTACCGGCGCGGGCTGCAGGTCATCGTCACCGGCGTGTGCGAGACCGATTTCTCCGGCTACCCCGATTGCCGCGACGACACCATGAAGGCCATGCAGCTGGCGCTGAACCTTGGCCTGGAGCGGCGGCTGCGCATCGAGACGCCGCTGATGTGGATCGACAAGGCCCAGACCTGGCAGATGGCACAGGACCTGGGAGGAGACGCGCTGGTGGAGCTGGTCGTGCGCGACACCCACACCTGCTACCAGGGCACGCGCGATGCGTTGCACGACTGGGGCTACGGCTGTGGCAGCTGCCCGGCCTGCGAGCTGCGCGCCAAGGGCTGGCAGCGCTGGCGGGCGGCGGCAACAGACTGAGCGACTGCCGCGCGGCAAGCCCGCAGCCCATGGCCCGCTCGCCAGTTGTCTTCAGCTCAGAGTGGGTACTTCCTTGCGGTCTGCCTGCAGGCCTGCTTGGGCATGCGGCTCAACGCGCCGTGTGGGTGCCTGGCCGGGGACGCAGACCACGTTCCTGCAGCTCGCCCTGCAAGGCGGTGAGCTGGGCGGCCAGCCAGGCCTGGCTTTCGGGAAGGTCCCGCAGGCAGTCCCAGAGGGCATGGTGCTGGTCCGGTGTCAGCGCCTGCGGGCCCTGGCTGCGGCCAATGGCCATCAGCCGCTGTGCTTCGGCGTAGGAGATGCGTGACTCGGAGACGGGGGGCGCAGGGGCATCCTCTACAAGACGGCCTTCCTCCAGGGGAGGGGTGGCAGCGCCGGAGGGGAAGGGTTCCGCAGCGCAGACGGGAGCAGGCGGAGCCGCAGGCTCCGCATCCAGGTCGGCAAACAGGTCGCGCGTGGGGTCCATGCCCGGCCCGCTGGCGGCGCGGGCGTCGTTGGCAGCGGGACGGGTGGGCCGGGCCATGGTGGGCCTCAGCGGGTGGGCAGATCCGGCAGGGGCCAGACCACACCGTTGTCGTTCAGCAAGGCGTCCAGCGGCTGGTCGTGGGCCTCGGGCTCGAAGTCGTCCACATAGGCTTCGCGAAAGCCCAGTCCCACGGTGAAGGGCTTGGGCCGCAGCGTGGCCAGGGTGCGGTCGTAAAAGCCACCGCCATAGCCCAGGCGGTAGCCGCCGGTGCCGTAGCCCACACAGGGGACGAACAGCAGCGTGGGCTGGATCACCTCGGTGTCCTTGGGCTTGGGAATGCCGTAGGCGTCTTCCTCCATGGGGCAGCCCGGATACCAGACGTGGAAGGTCAGCGTCTTGTGTTCCTTGTTGATCACCGGTAGGCCGATGCGGCGGCGCAGGGGTTTGTCCAGCAATTCCCCATCCTCTTTCCAGCGGTGCAGAATGGGCAGCGGATCGAATTCGCCCTTGATGGGCCAGTAGGCGCCGATCACGGTGTCCGGGCGATCCACCAACCAGATGCGCATCACCTGCTGCAGCAGGTCGCTGCGGTGTAGGCGATCTTCCATATTCCGGCGCTGTTCCACCAATCGGCGGCGTAGGGCTGTTTTGTCCATCACATAATTCCCCCATGCATTGGCTGAAGATTCTGACACCGCTTTGCGCGGCCTCCCTGCTTTCCGTCGTTCCCTCTTTGGGTTTTACCCAGACGACCGGGGATGATGTGCTACTGCAAATGCAGCAAGCCTTCCGCAAGGGCGACAAAGCCGCGCTGGCGCGGCTGTTGCCGGCCGCCCAAGGCCATGCGCTGGAGCCCTGGGCCGCGTACTGGGAGCTGCGCGTGCGTCTGGATTCCGCCACACCGCAGGAGGTCCAGGCCTTTTTGCAGCGCTGGCGCGGTACCTACCAGGAAGACCGCTTGCGCAACGACTGGCTGCTGCAGCTGGGCAAGAACCGCGACTGGACCACCTTCGCGCAGCAGCACGCGGATTTCCGCATGCAGGACGACCGCGAGGTGCGCTGCTACGCGCTGACAGCGGATCTGCTGCAGGGCAAGGCACCGCAGAACATCGCGCAAGAGGCCGTGCGGCTGTGGCACACGCAGGGCGCGAACGACGACGGCTGCGCCAACCTGGCCGCCACGCTGTACGCCAACAAGCAGCTCAAGGAAGAGGTCATCTGGCAGCGTGCGCGCCTGGGCGCAGAACTCAACCGCCAGGGCCAGACCAGCCGTGCCGTGGGCATCGTCGCGCCGGAGATGCAATCCCAGGTGGGCGATGTGTTTGCCTCGCCCATCAAATACCTCAGCGGTACCAGCAAGAACGCGCGCGGCAATGTGCGGCGCGAACTGGCCCTGCTGGCCATCATCCGCATGGCCGCCAACGACCCGTCCCAGGCCGCCGACCAGATGAACGCGCGCTGGGCCAACCAGCTGCGCACCGAGGAACGCAACTGGGCCTGGGGCGTGATCGGCAAGATGGCCGCACGCAAGCTGGACCCCACGGCCGTGACCTACTTTGACAAGGTCACGCGCAGCAGCGATCTGGACGATGACGCCCTTGCCTGGAAGACCCGTGCCGCGCTGCGCGCCGGCAACTGGAGCCTGGCCCGCAAGGCCATCGACGGCATGAGCAGCACTGCCCAGGCCGACCCGAGCTGGGTCTACTGGAAGGCCAAGGCAATCGCCTCCGGCCGCGTGGTGACCGAGCACGAAAAGAACGAATCGCGCGCCCTGTTCGAGCGCATTGCCGGCGTGGACGGCTTTTACGAACAGCTGGCACTGGAAGAGCTGGGCCAGCGCGTGACCGTGCCGCCTGCCCCGCAGCCGCTGACGCCGGCGGAAAAAGAGGCGGCCGAGAAAAACCCCAGCCTGAGCCGCGCGCTGTACGCCATCCGCATGGGGCTGCGCAGCGAAGGCGTGCGCGAATGGAACTACGCCACCAACCTGCACGACAGCGGTGGCATGGGCGACCGTGCGCTGTACGCCGCCGCCGACCGCGCCTGCCGCGCCCAGGTGTGGGACCGCTGCATCAACACCAGCGAACGCACCCGCGGCTTCATGGACTGGAAGCAGCGCTACCCCATGCCTTTCCAGGAGACGGTGCTGGCGCGCTCGGGCAACATCGGGCTGGATCCTGCCTATGTCTATGGCCTGATCCGCCAGGAGAGCCGTTTCATCATGGATGCGCGCTCCGGTGTGGGCGCCTCCGGCCTGATGCAGGTGATGCCTGCCACCGCCAAATGGACGGCGCGCAAGATCGGCATGAACGACTTCACGCCCGGCATGATCAATGACCGGGACGTCAACATCCAGATCGGCACCGCCTACCTGAAGCTGGCGCTGGACGATTTCCAGGGCTCCATGGCCATGGCCGCTGCCGGCTACAACGCCGGCCCCGGCCGCCCGCGCAACTGGCGCAACGGTCCGGTGCTGGATGGTGCCATCTGGGCCGAGAACGTACCGTTCACCGAAACGCGTGACTATGTGAAGAAGGTACTGGCCAACACCACCAACTACGCCGCACTGATCACCGGCCAGCCCCAGAGCCTGCGCGCACGCCTGGGCACCGTCGGTCCCAAGCCGGTGGAGGCACCGGCCGACAACGCCGAGCTGCCGTGACTCCTCGTGTCCACCGGCACGCTGCTGGCGCTGGCCGCAACGCTGGTGCTGGGCTGGCGCGCCAGAAAGCCCTGAGCTAAGCACACCTGTGGTGGACCGCAAGCCGCTTTCCATGCCGTGAGACGGGGGAGGCGGCTTTTTTCATGGGGTGCCAAGCCGTCAGCGGTTGTGCAGCACCCCGCCCTGCACGGCGGCGGCGCCGGAGCGCTCCAGCTCGTGCACCAGGCTCTGTGCCCAGGCGGTGGGCGTGTCGGCGGCAAAGTAGCGGGTGTGCAGCGTGCGGAAGTAGGGGGTGGCCAGCATCCACCGGAGGGCGTCGGCCGCGGCAATCTGCTGCCATTCCAGCAGCTTGTATTTCAGCAGCACCTTGGCGGCGTAGCGCGCGTGTTTGCGCGGATCGGCCACAAAGCCGGTCAGCTTGCGTCGTGCCTCGGTCAGGGCTGCAGCCACATCGGTGAACAGCGCGCCGTGGCCGGGCAGCACCACGGCGGGCTGCAGTGCCTCGATGATGTCCAGCGTGGCACCGACCTCGGCAAAGGCGTGGATGCCTTCGATCTCGGGGAAGACCACGCCAAAGCCGTGCTCCCACAATGCATCGGCCGAGATCAGCAGGCGCCGCTCGGGCTCGAACAGGATGACGGAATGCGGGTCGTGGCCCGGTGCCGCATGCACCTGCCAGGGGCGGCTGCCCAGCATGACCTCGGTACCGGCCTGCAGCAGTCCCTCCACACGAAAGCGCGGACAGTCCTGGCCGGTGGGGCGGTAGCTCAGCCTCTCTTCGTCCCAGACGCGGACCGCGGCGGCTTCGCCTGGGGGGATCCAGGTCTGCACGTCCGGGTAGGCGGCCTGCAGCGCCGCATTGCCGCCGCAGTGGTCGCTGTGCAGGTGGGTGTTGAGGATGCGCGCCAGCGGCAGGGCCCCCAGGCTGTCCTGCACCAGGGCCACGGTCTGCTCGGCATGGAGGCAGTAGCCGGTGTCCACCAGCGCGGCGGCGCTGTCAGGCCCGCTCGCCTGGAACAGGTAGTTGTTGGCGGACAGCCAGCCGCGTTCGAGGACAGTGATTTCAGGCCAGAGCAGGGGGGCAGCAGTCATGCAGTCTCAGCAAAGCAAACCCCGCGCCACCGGAGCGGGGTGGGGGGCATAGAGGAGGCACAGCGGGCAGGATCAATGCGGCGCTGGCGCAGCCGGACTGCGCAGTTCGCGCCGCAGGATCTTGCCCACATTGGTCTTGGGCAGCTCGTCGCGGAACTCCACGAAGCGCGGGCATTTGTAGCCCGTGAGGTGGGCGTGGCAGTGGCGAATCACCGCTTCTTCGGTCAGCGATGGGTCATTGCGCACCACGAACACCTTCACGGCTTCGCCCGAATGTTCGTCCGGCACTCCGATGGCCGCACATTCCACCACGCCGGGGCACAGGGAGATGACGTTCTCGATCTCGTTGGGGAAGACGTTGAAGCCACTGACCAGGATCATGTCCTTCTTGCGGTCGATGATGCGGGTATAGCCTTGCTCGTCCATGACGCCGATGTCGCCGGTGCGCATGAAGCCGTCGGCGGTGAAGGTCTTGGCAGTTTCCTCGGGCTGGTTGTAGTAGCCGGCCATCACGTTGGGGCCGCGGATGCAGATTTCGCCGGATTCGCCCAGCGGGCGGTCGTTGCCTTCGTCGTCCTTGATGGTGATGTCGATGCCCGGCAGCGGCAGGCCGATGCTGCCGGTGAAATGCTGGGATGTCACCGGGTTGTTGGTGCCGATGGCGCAGGTCTCGCTCATGCCCCAGCCTTCGATCATGGGGCAGCCCGTCACCTGCTGCCACTGCTTGGCCGTGCCTTCGCTGGCGGCCATGCCACCGGCCTGCGAGGCGCGCAACTGTGAAAAGTCCAGCGTGCGGAACTTGGGGTTTTGCAGCAGGGCGTTGAACAGCGTGTTCACCGCCGGCAGGAGGTGGAATGGCCGCTTGGCCAGCACATCGACAAATTTGGGGATGTCGCGCGGGTTGGGAATCAGGCTCAGGCTGGAGCCCTGGCGAATGGCGAGCAGGCACAGCGTGAGCGCGAAGATGTGGTACAGCGGCAGTGCGGCGATGCTGTGGACTTTCGACAGGTCGGGCAGGCCCTTGAGCGCGGGGGCAAACCAGGCTTCGGCCTGCAGCGTGGCGGCGATGATGTTGCGATGGGTCAGCACTGCGCCCTTGGACAGGCCGGTGGTGCCGCCGGTGTACTGCAGGAAGGCGATGGAGTCGTGCGTGGCCTGGCTGGGCTGCAGCGTGCGGTTGGCGCCCTGGGACAGCGCATCGCGGAAGTGGGTGAGCGTGCGCCCTTGCAGCGGCAGATCGAAGGGCGGCACCATCTTGGCCAGGTGGCGCACGGCAAAAGTGATCCAGCGGCCGAACACCGGGCCCAGCAGATCTCCCATGGAGGTCAGGCAGACATGCCGGACCTGGGTGCGCTCCAGCACCTGGGCCAGCGTGTGGGCAAAGTTCTCCAGAATCACGATGGCCGTGGCGCCGGAATCCTTGAGCTGGTGTTCCAGTTCGCGCGGGGTGTAGAGCGGGTTCACATTCACACAGGTGTAGCCGGCACGCAGCACGGCGGCCATGGTCACCGCGAACTGCGGCACATTGGGCAGCATGATGGCCACGCGAGCACCGGGCTCCAGTCCCAGGGTTTGCAGCCAGGCGCCCAGGCGGGCGGAGAGCCGGTCCAGTTCGGCATAGTCCATCCACACATCCATGCAGACCGAAAACGGATGGCTGGCATGGCGCTTGAAGGACTCCTCCAGCAAATCGGCCACCGAGCGGTACTGGGTGGTGTCTATGTCAGCGGGCACGCCTTCGGGGTAGTGCTGCAGCCAAATGCGGTCCATGCTTTCTCCTGTTGCGGGGAAATGGGTGACAAAAAGTGTGTCCATTCTGTGTGGCTGCCTGGGCTGCGCCATCGGGCTTGTCCTAGGGATTAGGGAAGGTCCGCAAAGTGCGCGCGGGGCGGCACAGGCCTGCATGGTCACAATGCAGGCAGGAGGAACTGACCCATGGTGGCCTGGTGGTTGCGGGGAATGACGTTGCTGAATCTGGCAGTGCTGGTGGTCTGGCTGGCCTGGGCCTGGCCGCAATCGGTGCCATGGGCGCTGGGCGGGGCGTTGCTGTGGGCGCTGGCGGGGCGCTGGTGGCTGGGGCAGCAGTTTGTCTGCCTGGCCCTGGTGCGGCGCAGCCGGGGCGAGCCGCCGCTGCCGCTGGCGACGCTGTTGCGGGCCTGGAATGCGGAATGCCGCGTGTCGCTGCGCGCCTTTGGCTGGGACATGCCCTGGGCCGAGCACGCCCAGGCGGACTATGTGCCCGATCGTCCGCCGGGCCGGCCCGTGGGCAGCGCTGGCGTGGTGCTGGTGCATGGCTGGCTCTGCAACCGTGCTATCTGGGCCGATGCGCTGCACCAGCTGCGTGCCGCAGGGGTGCCCTGCATTGCGGTCAGCATGCCGTTGCTGCTGCACCGTGTGGGCACGGGCCGGGCGGTGCTGGACGGTGCGGTCCGGCGCATGCAGGCGGCCACGGGCCGGGCGCCGGTGGTGGTGGCGCACAGCATGGGCGGGCTGGTGGTACGGGACTGGTTGCGCAGCCTGACGGATGCCGATGCCCCCCACCGCCCGCAGCAGGTGGTGACGGCGGGCAGCCCCCACCACGGCACCTGGATGGCTTACTGGGCACTGGGGCCGAATGTGGCGCAGATGCGCCCCGGCAACGCCTGGCTGCAGCAACTGCAGCGGGACGAGGCACGGCCCGGCAGCACGGCCAGCCGGGTGCAATGGCATTGTGCGCTGTCCGATACGGACAATATGGTCTTCCCCGGCACCACGGCCTTGCTGGAAGGCGCCACGCCGCTGTGGCTCAACGGCATGGCCCATGTGGAGATGCTGCAGGCCCCGGCGCTGTGGACGCTGGTGCGCCAACTGGTGGCGCAGGAGCCACAGGCCCGGCCAGCGGGGCGCCCGATGGGTGGGATAGAGACCGGGACTGCGCAGGCCGAGGCCCGGTCCATCATGTAGACGGCTGTACCCGGCGCTGCCTGTGCGCAAGGCGGTGCGGGGTCAGGCGGTTGGCGTATGGCTGGCGGGCTCAGGCGCAGCGGGCGTGGTCGGGGGCACCGGCGCCGCATCGGCCCGGTTGCGCACCAGGTGGATGTCCGTGGCCGAGGACAGCGCAATGCCTTGCTCGGCGGTCTGGCGCAGCAGCTCGAACAGCAGGTCGCTGCGCGTGCTGTAGACCTGGCGCGGGCTGGAGACATGGCCGAAGCTGGTGATGTTGATCACGCTGCCACTGAGCGAATCCACGTACATCGACGGAGCCGGGGCCTCCAGCACGGCTTCGTGGCTGCGGTAAATGCCCAGCAGCAGTTCCTTGAGGCGGACCACATCGGTGCTCAGCGGCACCGCAAAAGCGATGGAAATGCGGCCCAAGGCGCCGTCCATCGTCAGGTTCTGCACGGACTTGGTGATCAGCTCGGAGTTGGGAACGATCAGGGTGGACTTGTCGTCGGTCTGGATCTCGGTGGCCCGCACGCTGATGCGGCGGATATCGCCCACCTGGTCGCCGATGCGCACGCGGTCGCCCAGCTTTACCGGGCGCTCGGCCAGCAGGATCAGGCCGGAGACAAAGTTCTGCGTGATGGCTTGCAGACCGAAACCGATACCCACGGACAGCGCACTGGCCAGCAGCGCCACTTTCTCAAAGCCGATGCCCAGTGCGGCCAGCGTCCACAGGCCCGAAAGGATGATGCCCACATAGCGGGCCACCGTGCTGATGGAGTTGCGCGCGCCGATGTCCAGATCGGTCTTGGGCAGATAGGTTTCCACCAGCCAGTGCTGCAGCACGCGGAAGACGGTCAGGCCGATCACCAGCACCACCAGTGCGCGGCCGATGGCCATGGGCTTGAGCACGGTGTCTCCCACCGGCAGCCCACCCTGGGCGGCGCTGGCCGTCCAGCCCAGCAGGCTGCTGGCATTGCCAAAAGGCGCAGTCAGTGCGGCCAGGCCCAGCAGCAGCAGGCTGACGCGCAGCAGGGCCGACAGCAGCACGCCCACCTGTTCCACCCGGGTGGGGCGCAGCCCCATGCCCTGGGCCAGACCGCGGCCGGGGCGGCTGTCCGGTGAGAAGAACCAGGTGCACAGGTCGTCGGCAAACTTCATCAGCAGCGACGTGGCCAGCACCACCACGGTGATCCACACCATCTGCGTGGCCACGAACACCGAGAAGTTCAGATAGCCCAGCAGGGCCGCCACCAGGGCGGCCAGCACCGTCAGATGCCCGCCCAGCCAGGCGAACATCAGCCAGCTGCTGCGCTGCACGGGACGGCCGGCGTCCCCATGTTCGCCCTTGATGGCGGGCGCGGCCAGGCGCTGGCGCTGCTGGGTGATGGTGACCAGCACCGACAGGATCAGGCCCACATAGGTCAGCGCGATCAGCCCGTCCAGCGCCACTGTGCTCACCGCGCTGGTGCGTGCGGCAATGTCCACGGCATTGAGCATCATGGCGAACCAGGTCAGGAAGGCGGCACCCCAGGCATAGCGGGTGAGGGTGGGGGCGGCAATGTCGTCGATCGCCAGCAGGCGCCAGCTGGGGCGCTTGGGCACCAGCGTGCTGGCACTGATGGACAGGAAGAAGGCCGCCACAAAGGCCGCCTGGATCCAGGCGTCGGCCACACTTTGCAGGCGCGGCGTGATGGCATCGATGGCACGCAGGTGTTCGATGAACACCAGGCTGGCCAGGCCGGGCAGCACCGTGCCCACCAGCAGCAGCCACACGGCCAGGCCGGTGCGCCGCAGGCGGCCGTCCGGGGCGCGCTCCGACGCGGCATAGCGGTAGCCCAGGTGGCGCAGGCCCATGCGCAGCGGGAACAACAGCAGCAAGGCCAGCACGATGCCGCGCAGCGGCATGGCCCAGCCATGTTCGGCAATCGCCGCGCGGAAGCTGGCCTGGCCCAGGCGGGTGAGCCCGCTGATGCGCTGCAGGTCCAGCGGCAGCTGTTCGGAGAACTGTTTCCACAGCGCGGGCGACAGCGGCGACAAGGCCTTGCTGGCGATCTGGGCGTTGAACTGCTGGGTGCGCAGCTTCTCGATGGATTCGGCCGTCTGCGCAGCTTCCACCGACAGCAGTTTCCCGCGCTTGATGGCGGAGTCCAGGTCGCCGTGTTCCTGGGCCAGCTCCTTGCGCTGGCGGGTGAGGTCGGTGCTTTCCTCCACCCCTTCGACCTTGGTGCCGAGCTGCTCCACCCGCTGGTCCAGCTGCTTGAGCAGCGGCTCCAGGGCGGTGACGGCGGCATCGGCGTCGCGCTTGGATTTCAGCGCCTGATCGGCCAGGACCTGCAGCGTGTCCGAGGTCTCGGCGTCGTCCAGCGATTTGCGCACCTTGTCGAGCGAGGCCGCGGCGGCCTGGATCTGTGCCTGTGGCGTGACCTGGGGTTCGGGAGGGAGCAGCGCGTCGGCTGCATGGGCCACACCCATGCAGCCCAGCAGGGCCAGATGCAGGGCCAGCAGCCAGCGCAGCAGGCGGGTGGGGCAAAAGGACAGGATGGAAGTCGGCACAGTCAAAGCGGTGAAAAACAAGGGGTGCGGTGGATGGGACACAGGCGCTGCGCGCGGCACAGCCGTGCCGGCCTGCGCAGAAAATCCGATGGTCGTGACTATAGGCACTGTACGTGCATAGCGGTTTCGGCGTGTGACGCCTGGACGGGACGGCGCCGCTGCGGCAGGTTCCTGGGTCGCAGATGCCGGCCTTGTGCGGCGTACGGGCGGGAGCGGCGCGCAGGCCTGCTGCTTGCAAAAGGGGAGCTGCCGGTGGGGTTGTGCGGGCGGTTGGTGATGCAAATGCACACCAAATGAAGCACGATCGCACAGCAGCTGCTATGAAAAACAGACTGCTCCCAGCGGCATGTGCCGCTGAGCGCGGTTCAGACCGGAATGCTGGCTTCGCCTGGCAGCCGTTCATCGGCCGCGATCTCCGGCAGCTGACGCAGGCGGTCATACAGCGGTGCAAAGTCGCTGCTGGCAAAGTCCAGCAGCTGCTGCAGGTCGTCGATGACGAAATAGGTGTGCTGGTAGTCGTCGATGCGGTAGCGCGTGCGCATGGTGCGCTCCAGCTGCAGTGGCAGGCGCTGGGGAATGGGGCTGGTCACGCTGTAGGCCAGCTCGCCGGCGGAGCTGAGGATGCCCGCGCCATAGGCCTTGATGCCGTCGGCTTCACGCACCAGGCCGAATTCGATGGTGTACCAGTACAGGCGCGCCAGCAGCTCGGTGGCGCCCAGGTCGGCCGCCTTGAGCCCCCCCGCGCCGTAGGCCTGCATGTAGTCGGCCAGCACCGGATGAAAGAGCAGCGGCACATGGCCGAACAGGTCGTGAAAGATGTCCGGCTCGACGATGTAGTCCAGCTCGTCCCGGGTGCGGATCCAGTCAGTCACCGGAAACCGGCGCTGGCTGAGCAGGCGGAAGAAATCCACTTCCGGAATCAGACCGGGCACGCCGACGAGCTGCCAGCCGGTGGCAGCCTGCAGGCGGGTGTTGATGTCCTCGAAGTGTGGAATGCGCTCGGATGCCCCGAGCAGGGGCAGGCAGGCGATGAAGTCGCTGCTGGCCCGCCCGGGCAGCAGCGCCCGCTGGCGGGCGTAGAGCTGGCGCCAGGTGGCGTGCTCCACCTCGGTGTAGGCCGCATAGTTCTGCGTGCAGGTGTAGTCGCTGGCCGCACGGCTGTAGTCTCCGCGCGGCGGGCGGCTGGACTGGCCGTAGACGACAGGGCGGACTTCCATGGTGGCTCTCCTGACAGATTGGATATCGCAACGTGGCTGGAAGTTCTGGTGTCCCCGCTCAGAGCACACCCCGGCGCATCTGGTCGAGTTCGATGCTCTCGAACAGCGCCTTGAAGTTGCCGTTGCCAAAGCCGTCGTCGCCCTTGCGCTGGATGAACTCGAAGAAGATCGGCCCGAGCTGGTTCTCGCTGAAGATCTGCAGCAGCAGCTTCTGGCCCGTGCCGTCGATCAGGATCTTGCGTCGCTTCAGCTCGGCCAGCGGCTCGCCATGCTCGGGCAGGCGCTTGTCGATCAGTTCATAGTAGGTGTCGATGGTGTCGAGCAGGCGCACGCCGCTGGCACGCAGGTGGTCCACGGTGGTGTACAGGTCGTCCGAGCCCATGGCGATGTGCTGGATGCCTTCGCCCTGGTACATGTCCAGGTACTCCTGGATCTGGCCGGCTTTTTCTTTGCCTTCCTCGTTGATGGGGATGCGGATCTTGCCGCAGGGGCTGGTCATGGCCTTGCTCTTGACGCCGGTGACCTGGCCTTCGATGTCGAAGTACTTGATCTCGCGGAAGTTGAACAGGCGCTCGTAGAAGCTGGCCCATTCCACCATGCGGCCGCGGTGCACGTTGTGCGTCAGGTGGTCGATATAGGTCAGGCCATGGCCGGGTACGTGCAGCATGTCCTGGCTGCTGATGCCCGGCAGGGGCACAAAGTCCACGTCAAAGAAGCCGATGTTGCCGATGTCGCCGGGTTGTGCGTCGCCTTTGCCGCGCCAGCGGTCCACCAGGTAGATCAGGCTGTCCCCCACGCCCTTGATGGCGGGGATGTTCAGCTCGCCCGGGGTGGCCGTGCCGGCATAGCCCCAGGCGCCCAGGGCGATGGCGCGCTCATAGGCGGCCTTGGCATCGTGCACGCGGAAGGCAATCGCGCAGACGCTGGGGCCGTGCAGGCGGGCAAAGCGCTGGGCAAAGCTGTCGGGCTCGGCGTTGACGATGAAGTTGATCTCGCCCTGGCGGTACAGCAGCACGTTCTTGTGGCGGTGGCGGGCCACGGCACGAAAGCCCATGCTTTCGAACACCTTGCCCATGGCCTGGGGGTCGGGGGCGGCAAATTCGATGAACTCGAATCCGTCCGTGCCCATGGGGTTGTCCCAGGCGGAGGTGCTGTCGGAAGCGGCGGCGGGCAGGGGGGCGTTCATGGCGGTCTCCTGTGTGCTGTGGGGCAGTGATGGTCACCAATGTAGATTTGCTGCGCGTCAAGAAAGCTGCGTCCTGTGCGGAAGGCAGGTGGTGGGTGGCAGGAAAAATGCGTCGAATGTGGTTTTGCTGCATATTTCCCAAGCATCTAGGGTTAATACTTAGCTGTTTGGTATAAAATCCTGCGTCATGAGTTCACTCCACGCAATAGACAAGCTTGACCGCGCCATCCTGCGCCGGTTGATGGAAAACGGGCGCGAAACCTATGACGTCATCGGCGAACAGGTGGGCCTGTCGCCCAGTGCCGTGCTGCGCCGGGTCAAGCGGCTGGAGGAGTGCGGCGTCATCGACCGCTATGTAGCCCTGGTACCGCCCGAAAGCGTGGGCCTGGGCCTGACGGCCTATCTGAACGTGCGCCTGGAGAAGAACACCGAGACGCACAAGCGCAACCCCATGGACCTGTTCAAGGCCAGTGTGCAGACTTGGCCTGAAGTGGTGGAATGTGCTTCGCTGACCGGAGAGATGGACTATCTGCTGCGCGTGGTGGTGTCCGATATGCAGCACTACAGCCGCTTCATCATGGATACGCTGCTTAAGCACCCCAGTGTGTCGGATTGCAAGACCAGCTTTGTGCTGGACCGTGTCAAGGGCACTACGGCAATTCCGCTGTAACTGCGGCCCCGACCGAAGGGGCTGCTTGTGGCAGCGCAAACAAGGGCGGTGCAGGGGTAGATCCCGGGTAAACCCTGTGGCAATGTTGCCACCGGACGGCGGAACGTCCTTATTTATGTTGCAATGCAGCAATTCGTGCGGGCCGGCACTTTCCGGCCACAGGTTGGTCAACGTGCCCCGAGGGGCCCTAAACGGAAAGAGTGGGGAAGTGTCATGAGCAGTGAATGGCTGTCTGCCTCGTTGAGAGCAGGATCGAGCATCTTTTTGCCCCGGTTCGCCTCGAACCGCCTGCCCAGTCTGGTGCCCATCCGCGAGCTGGCACCGCGCCACCGCGACCGCATCCTGGCCCACCTGCTGAAGCTGGACACCGGTGACCGCTATCTGCGCTTCGGCTACGCCGCCAATGACGAGCAGGTCAAGCGCTATGTGGAACAGCTCGATTTCGAGCGCGACGACATCTTCGGCATCTTTAACCGCCGCCTGGAGCTGGTGGCCATGGCCCATCTGGCGTATGTGGACCTGGCCAACCACAGCAACTGCGCCGAGTTCGGCGTGTCCGTGCTCAAGAGCGCCCGGGGCAAGGGCCTGGGTGGCCGTCTGTTCGAGCGTGCGGCGCTGCATGCGCGCAACCATGGCGTGGACATGATGTTCATCCATGCACTGTCCGAAAACACGCCCATGCTGAAGATTGCCCGCAGCGCCGGGGCCAAGGTGCAGCGTGACGGCACCGAGTCGGAAGCCTATCTGCAGCTGCCGCCGGGCGATTTCGACTCGCGCATGGCGGAGATGGTGGAGACCCATGTGGCCGCCGTGGACTACCAGTTCAAGAAGCAGGCCAAGCAGTTCTGGGAGATCCTGGCCGATGTGCAGGAAATCCGCAAAGGTGTGCAGGAAGGCCGCCACCAGGCCGGCGAGTAAGGTTTGACTCTCTGTCATCCCCAAGGGCTGCCCATGCTGGGCGGCCCTTTTTCATGGGCAGGCCATGCCTGCCCTGGGGGCCTGCGGTGGGCCGGCGTGCACCATGCCGCAGCAGTGCCTGGGGCATGGGCTTGCGGGGTGCATGGGGCCTGTGCGGGGGAATCCGCTATCCTAGGAGCCTGTTTCACTACCGCACGTCCTGCACCTCTGTCTGTGTCAGACCCCCACCCGCAGCGCTCTTCCGACCGCGAAGACAAGCGCAGCTTTCTGCAGAAAGTCGTCGAGTTCATCAATCCCGGTCCCGACAGTCCCGGTGAACTCATCGAAACCCTGGCGGATGCCGAAGACAACGAAGTCATTGGCGCCGACTCCCGCGTGATGCTTGAAGGCGTCATCCGCATGGCCGACATGACAGCCGGTGATGTGATGGTGGCCGCGCCGCGCATCGACTTTCTGGACATCAACGAAACCTACGAAGCCCTGCTGCACCAGGTGATCACCACGGCGCACTCGCGCTTTCCGGTGTACGAGGGCGAGCGGGACAACATCATTGGCGTGCTGCTGGCCAAGGACCTGCTCAAGCTGCAGCGCTCGCCGGGCCTGAACCTGCGCGCGCTGCTGCGACCGGCCATTTTTGTGCCGGAGAGCAAGCCGCTCAACGATCTGTTGCGCGTTTTCCGCAGCAACCGCAACCACCTGGCCATGGTCATCGACGAGTTCGGTGCCACGGCCGGTCTGGTGACCATCGAGGATGTGCTGGAAGAGATCGTCGGCGAGATCGAGGACGAATTCGACATTCCGGAGGAAGAGGGCGACATCTTTGCGCTGGCCGATGCCACCTACCGTGTCGCCGGCCGCACGCCGGTGGAGCGCGTGGCCGAATTCTTCGGCGTGGCGCTGGTGGCCCGCGACCCGGAAGAGGAGTTTGACACCATCGGCGGTCTGGTGGCCCATGCGCTGGGCCATATGCCGCGCCGCGGCGAGCACTGGGAGAGTGCCGGTCTGCGCTTTGAAGTGCTGCACGCCAAGGGCGGCGCGGTGCACTGGTTCAAGGTCACGCGCCTGGGCTCGGGCGATTAACTGCTAATCTGCGGGGCCCGCGCCGCTTTGGCGCAGCCTTTGCGGTGGCAGAGCGTCCTGATCCTGGAACCAGGGAGCTGCCGCCGGGGCCCCCCCGCGCCGTGCCAGCTGTTCCCTGACTTCACCCGCCCATGCCTTCCGTGTTTGCCCCTTCTTCCCACACCGCTGCCACCCACCGTTTTCTGGGTTGGGGCTGGTCCGCCGGCATGCTGCTGGCCGGTGAGCTGCAGGCCATGTCCCTGGCCTGGCCGGGTTCGGGTCAGGCCCTCTGGTGGCTGCAGCTGCTGAGCCTGGCGGCACTGGCGACCGGCCTGCTGCATGCGCCCACGGCGCGCAGCGCGGCCTGGCGCGGTTTTGTCTTTGCCACGGCCTGGCTGGCAGGCACCTTCTGGTGGCTGTTCATTTCCATGCACACCTATGGCGGCCTGCCGGCGCCGCTGGCGGTGCTGGCGGTGCTGGCGCTGGCGGCCTTTTTGGGCGCGTACTACGCGATTGCCGCCTGGGGCTTTGTGCGCCTGCGGCCCATGCAGCCTGCCTGGGCTGCCCTGGTGTTTGCCGCCTGCTGGACGCTGGCGGAGCTGGCGCGCGGGACGCTGTGGACCGGTTTTCCCTGGGGCGCTGCCGGCTACGCGCATGTGGACGGGCCGTTGGCGGCCCTCCCACGCTGGGTGGGCGTCTACGGCACGGGCGCTGTCGCGGCCTGGTTGGCCATGCTGCTGGCCCAGATGCTGGCTACGCCGGCACGCCGTGCGCTGCGCTGGGCAGCCCCGCTGGTCCTGACGGCCGGTGCCGTCGCCGGTTTAGGGGTCTGGCAGCAACGGGCGCTGGCCGAAGGCGATGCCCAGGCCCTGGCCGAAGGCCGCCCGGTGCTGGACGTGGCCTTGCTGCAAGGCAATATTCCGCAGGATGTGAAGTTCGAGCCCGGCGAAGGCATCGCGCTGTCGCTGAACTGGTACGGCCGCCAGTTGCTGCAGCCGGCCGCGCCGCTGGTGGTGGCGCCCGAAACCGCCATTCCGCTGCTGCCGCGCCAGCTGCCCGAAGGCTATCTGGATGCCGTCACCGCGCCCTACCGCTACCAGGAAGCTGGAACCGGCGCCCATGCGGCGCTGGTGGGCATGCCGCTGGGCGACGAGGAGCAGGGCTACGCCAATGCGGTGGTGGGCTGGCAGCCCGGTGCAGGTAGCAGCTACCGCTATGACAAGCACCATCTGGTGCCGTTTGGCGAGTTCATTCCCCCGCTGTTTCACTGGTTTGTGCGCATGATGCACATTCCGCTGGGCGACTTTGCCCGGGGCGCCGTCGCCCAGCCTCCCATGCTGTGGCAGGGCGAGCGCCTGGCGCCGAATATCTGCTACGAAGATTTGTTCGGCGAGGAGCTGGGCGCACGCTTTGCCGACCCGGCCCAGGCGCCCACGGTGTTCGTGAACATCAGCAATATTGGCTGGTTTGGTGACAGCCCGGCCATTGACCAGCATCTGCACATTAGCCGCATGCGCTCCTTGGAATTCGAACGCCCCATGCTGCGCGCCACCAACACCGGCGCTACAGTGGCGATCGATCACCGCGGGGTGGTCACCCACCAACTGCCGGCTTTCGAGCGGGGCGTGCTGCTGGCCACCACCCAGGGCAGGGAACATTTGACCCCCTATGCCCGCTGGGTGGCTGCGGCCGGTCTGTGGCCGCTGGGCCTGCTGTGCGCCGCTGTGCTGGCGCTGGCGGGGTGGCTGCTGCGCCGCAGCAAATAGAAAGTTCGACCTGGGTCACAGGGTTTGTGGTGCACGGACAACAAAGAGCTTCGATAATGCCCGCCTGCGGCGCCCGTACACTCAGCGGCGAGCACAACATAAAAACGCGCTGGCAATCCGCCGCGCTGGAGTAAGTTTGACAATGGCCGAATCTTTTTCCTACGAACAACTGATCGCTTCCGGTGAAGGCAAGCTGTTTGGCGCCGACAGTGGCCGCCTGCCCCTGCCTCCCATGCTGATGTTCGACCGCATCACCCATATCTCGGAAGATGGCGGTGCCCATGGCCTGGGCAAGATCGTGGCCGAACTCGACGTGAACCCCGATCTGTGGTTCTTCAAGTGCCACTTCCAGGGCGACCCTGTCATGCCAGGCTGCCTGGGCCTGGACGCCATGTGGCAGCTGATCGGTTTTTACCTGACCTGGCTGCGCTTGCCCGGCCGCGGTCGCGCCCTGGGTGCCGGCGAAGTGAAGTTCACCGGCGAAGTCGGTCCCGACGTCAAACTGGTGACATACGAGATTGATATCAAGCGGGTGATCAAGCGCAAGCTGAACATGGCCATTGGCGATGCACGCCTGCTGGCCGATGGCAAGGAAATCTACGTGGCCAATGACCTGCGCGTGGGTCTGTTTCTGCGCGAAGGGGACGGCCAGGGAACGGCAGCATGAGCAAGAAGCGGGTAGTCATCACCGGCGCGGGCATCGTCTCGTGCATTGGCAACGACCTGGAGACGGTCGAAGCGTCGCTGCGTGCCAGCCGCTCGGGCATCAAGGCCGTGGCCAAGTTCACCGAACTGGGCTTGCGCAGCCAGGTGGGCGGTGTGCCGGAAATCGACATCGAAGCACGCATTGACCGCAAGCAGCTGCGCTTCATGGGCGACGCTGCGG